>CAZKRC010000010.1:0-28614 GCA_964555105.1 uncultured Bifidobacterium sp.
CAGCTCCCGGATGACGTTCGCCATCGTGTAGGTCTTGCCCGACCCGGTCACGCCCAGCAGGGTCTGGAACGGCGCGCCGTCCCGGAACTCCCCGACGATCCGGTCGATGGCCTGCGGCTGGTCGCCCGAAGGCGCGTACGGGGCGTCAAGCTGAAAGGGACTCATGCCAGAGAATTACGAATTGCGAAAGGCGAATTAAAGCTGCACGCCGGTCCTTCCGTGGACGGCACAAAAAAGGAACGGTCCGTGGACCGTTCCTCAATAGGGCGGGGGACGCCCCGTGCGCGGATCCTGCTGCGGATCTGCGGATTTGCGGATCCTAGAGAACCGCGAGCAGTTTCTCGGCGTCGCGGGCTTCACGGCTGCCGGGGTAAGCGCGCGCCAGGCGTTCCGCCGTGGCTTTCGCGTCCTCGGTGCGGCCGAGTTCGCGCTGGCACAGGGCCAGCTTCCACAGCGCGTTGGGAATATTGGGTGCGAAATCGACCGCCTCCCGGCCCGCCAGGTCTTCCTGGGGCGCGCCCGTACGCGTCGCGTAGGCACCCACCAGTTCATTCAGGACGGTCACGGCTTCGGCGTACTGCTCCTTCTGCATGTGCGACGCCGCCAACCCGTGCAGGGCCCCCGCGCGCAACAGGGCGACATCCTTGCCCCGCTTGCGCACCGCCCCGTAGGCGGCGATCGCCTCGTCGTAACGCTGCTGCAGGAAATACGTCTTGCCCAGATAGAGGTTGGCCTTGTCCGCCGCCAGGCCCGAAGAGCCTTCGGCGAGGAACGCGGTCAGCGCCTGTTCGGCGGCAGGGTAGTTTTCTTCACGGAGCAGCACGTAAGCGGTCCCGAGCTTCCGGTTGGCGGTGTCTTCCGCCCGGGCCGAAACGGTTTTCCAGACGAACCACGCCGCGACCGCCAGTACGATCACGGCCGCCGCGATCACGATCTGGCGGGTGTAACGAAACCAGAATTCTTCCGCGGTCTCGGTCAGCGAAAAGCCGGAGGGGGAGGTCGAAGCGTTCTGCGTGTTTTCCATGCGAATCCTTGCGCTATGATGTCCCGAACCTGCCGCGACATCGTAAAGATCGTGTGAAGACCGGGTACCGGGCTCCGCTCGCCGCTCCGTTTCCGGGCGCGGTAAAGAACGAAACGGACGCGCAAAGATAGCACCGACGGCCGAAACGCACGCATCGGAACGCCGTAAACCGTACCGGAATCCTATTCTTGGGACGACCTGACGCGGCCGCATTCGTCTCAGGAGTGATTTTGGGGGGGGATATGGAAGACAATCGGGATTTCGGCGTGATTCCCGGGTCAATCGCGGAAAACCGCCCCCTCACGCCGCTCGTGCCTTCCTCCACGCTCTCCGTGTTGCCGGCCTTCCCCGGGTGGGCGGGGGTGAACGCCTTTTTCACAACCCGGCACGGTGGCGCCAGCGAAGGTCCTTACGCCTCCCTCAACCTCGGCTTCAACACGGGTGACGGAATCGGGGTCGTCCGTGCCAACTGGGAAACCCTCCTCCGCGCCCGGGGGCTTTCCGATCACGCGGACACAGGCGCGGACACGTTGGTTGACAAGGGTTCGGACACCCTCACCCTGCCCGTCGTCCCGCGCCTGTGTCACGGCGCGGGCCTGCTCGATGCCGACGACGCCCGCGCCGTCGCCGCGCACGCAGGGGCCGACGCGGTGTTCACACGCGTGCGCGGCCGCGTGATCGCCGTGACCACCGCCGACTGCCTCGCGGCGCTCGTCGTCGACCCGGCATCCGGCTGCGCCGCCGCCGTTCACGCCGGGTGGCGCGGCACGCGCGAGGACATCCTCGGTCGCACCCTTACGCGCCTGTTCTCCGAAGGCCTCTGCCGTCCCGCGACCACGCAGGTCGCGCTCGGCCCCTGTCTTTCTCCCGCCGCGCTGGAAATCGGCGACGACGTCGCGGCCACCTTGCCCTCCGCGCATGTGATCCGCATCGCGGGGCGGCCCCACTTCGACCTGCGCGGGTGCAACCGCGCGCAGGCCCTCGCCGCCGGCGTGCCGGCGACGAACATCACCTCCGTCGGCGGCTGCACGCACGGCGAACCCGATCTTTACTTCTCGTATCGCCGCGACGGGGGCGTGACCGGCCGCATGGCGGCCTGCATCGCCCTGACATGACCTTGACAGCGCCCGTTCCCCGACGATTCCGAACGGGAATCCGATAACACGCAAGCGGGTCGAAAGCGTAAAGGCGAAACTATGCTTTACCGTGCAACACCATCACGCCGGCAATCGCCGGGAGAGGAGACGATATGAGATCGCACTGGATCAAGGCCCTGATGCTGACGGGAGCCGTCGCCATGCAGTCGCACGCGCTGTTCGGCTGGGGCTTTCACTGGGCGCCCGCGCCCGGGTTCGAAGCCTCTTCGGCGTCCGGTTCCATCATGCCCGCCGGCTCCGGAGACGCAGACCGCGTCCAGCTGGCCACCGGCAGCGTGTCCGGCCTGCAGGGCTTCGGTACCAAGCTGTGGATCGACGTCCTGCCCTTCATCGACCTCGAAGCCACCGCCAACATGCAGTTCGGCTACTACGACGCCGCCTTCATCGTGGACGGCCAGACCACGCCGCTGGAGTTCGATCTCGGCATGCCCGGTCTCGACGGCAAGCCGTTCTTCGCCCGCGTCTACGGCGATGCCGCGGCGCTCTATCCGTTCTTCACTATTCCCTTGCTCAAGGTTTATGCCGGAGCGGGTTTGAGCTACGGCGTGGCCACCCAGACCATGACCGCGTCCTTCGCACGCGACGCCCTGGCCCGCGCCGAAGCCGCGGGAGGTTTCGATGCCGATAACGCCTCGACCGCCCAGGTGCAGAACGTGCTCGTCGACGCCATCAAGGACGAAGGCATGATCTCCGGCATGGGGTTCTTCCTGCAGGCCGGCGCGAAGGTCAAGCCGCCGCTGATTCCGCTGGCGGTTTACGCGGACGCGAAGTACCGCTTCGCCGGGTACAAGCCTTCCAACGTTGACGGTGGCGACCTCTCGCTGGAGCTGGGCGCCGCCTTCGCGTTCTGAAAACCCTTCGGTTTTCGTCAGGAACCGCCCCCGCACACGGTGCCTTCCGGTCGTGCGTGCGGGGGCCTTCCCCCCCAAAAAAACGCCGGAAATGCGCCGGAAAGGCACCGGAAAAGCACCGGAAAAGCACCGGAAAAGCGCAAAAAGGTATCCCGAAAAGATGTCTATACAAAATGTATTTACAGCCCCACGGATGACACGGGAGACGTGCCGCTGCGGAAGGGGGTCACGGTCCGGTCTGCGGGCCTGATCAGGGCAGGTAGGAACGGGCGCGGATCCGCATCGCCCCCAGGTCGGTGCCGACCCACATGAAGCCGTCGCGGACCATCAGCGAGGTGACCTTGCGGCCGGGGATGCCATCCTCCAGCCGGAAGTCGGTCCACAGGTTGTTCTTGAGGTTGTACACGCGCACGCCGAAGGTGTGGGCGACGTAGAGATAACCGCCATCCACGACCAGGCGGAAAATGCCGTCCTGCGTGAACACGGTGCGCGGGGGGCCGCCCTGCGGCTTGACGTACAAGCGATCGTCGCCCGCCCAGTACAGGTTGTTCGAGGCGGCGGCCACGGCCGAGACCCGCACGCCGTAGGCTTCGGGAACGTCGTCGCGCGTCACGTCGCGGATGGTGCGCCAGCCGTTGGGCAAGAGCACCAACAGACCGTAGTCGGTGGCGGCCCACAGGTGCGGTTGGCCGTTGGCGTGCGTGTGGATGTGGAAGTCGCGGATCGCGGGCGTGATGTTGACGGGAACTTCTTCGCCCCGGAAGTTTTCGGTGGGATCGCCGAGCGAGGCGATGCCGCGTTCCGTGCCGGCGTACAGGCGGTCTCCGTGCACGATGAGCCGGTACACGCGCATGTCGGTCGATCCGAGCATGCGCCGGTATTGCTGAAAGCGCCCCGTCGACGGTTCATAACGCACCACGCCCTGGTTGGTGGCGAACCACATGTCGCCCCTCCACGACGTGATGTCGTTCACCGCGGCGTCGGGAAAGGTGTAGTCCTGCTGGCCGGGATACACGCGCCACCCCGTCAGGTCGTTGGTGGCGCTCACCACCGCGCCGTTGGACACCGGTGATCCGAACCAGAGGGAACGGCCGTCGGAGTACAGCGCCGAGACGGTGGAGTCATACAGGCCGAACCAGTTCGGCGCCAGATCCTTGCGCCGCTGGGATCCGAGAAAGGCCCCGTGGCCGGCCGTCAGCAGCCACAGGTTGTCATAGTCGAACACGCGCGACATCGTCACGTCGGCGCGGCGGTTGTGCTTGTCGCGCACCCCGTCGCCGAGCCAGAAGAAGTCCGGCCCCAGCGACAAGCCGGTCAGGTCGCCGCCCGACGCCCCGGTGGCCTCCTTGTTGAAGGGCTGCGACGAAACCGTCACCCGCCGGAAGGACGGGTTGTATTCCAGGACCTGGTTGTCCGTGGTCAGCATGAGCAGACGGTTCTGCGAGGGCGTGTAGGCGATGTCGCGTACGCCACGACCGGGCGCGATGTTGTCCTGCCACTGGCGGCGGCGGTAGTCGTACATCAGCACGCCGCCTTCCGTGAGCATGAAGGCCACCTTGTCGTCCGACTCGATCATGGTCGGGTAACGGTGCTTCGACACGAACAGCAGGTCCTGCGTTTGCAGGTTGGCGGCCACGGCCGCACCCGCACCCGCGACGAAAAAGGCGAAAAGAAGGAGTTTGAGGCGCATCATGCGAACAAGGTCGAAAATGGCACGCGGACGGACAACCCTGCGTTATGCGGCGGCCAGCAGCAGCAGGATCTGCGACCACAGGGTGTCGAGCCCCGAGCGGTCGACGGAACTGACGGGCAAGGGTTCTTCCGGCAGGCCGTGGTTTTTCCGGATTTCCGTCAGCGCGCCGGACAGGGCCGAACGTTTGAGCTTGTCGGCCTTGCCCGCCAGCACGAGCACCGGACGGTCGCAATCGAGCATCCAGGCCAGGGCTTCGTGATCGACGTTGCTGTCGGGCACGCGGGAATCCACCAGATACAGGACTCCCCGGAGTTCCGGCGCGTCCTTGACGTAGTTGTGCAAAAGCACTTCCATCTGGAAGCGCGTCGCCGGACTCACGCGCGCATACCCGAAGCCGGGCAGGTCGACGAGGTAGAAGGCGTTGTTGATGCGATAGAAATTGAGGAGCTGGGTTTTCCCCGGCACCTGGCTGGAACGGGCCAGCGATTTGGTGCCGCACAGGGCGTTGATCAACGACGACTTCCCGGCGTTGGAGCGGCCGGCCAGCGCGATTTGCGGCAGCCCATCCTTGGGAAACCCCGGAAAGTCGGAGGCGGTAGCGACAAGTTCGGCTGATGTGATTTTCATGATGTGGTCCACTCCACCGGTCGCGGCGCTCACGGCGCCGGTTCGCCGGTTTGTTCAGTACGTATTAATTTCCGGCGCGCCGCGGGGTTTGTCGTCGGCCTGCGCGTCCCCGCGCCGCGGCACCCCGGGGTGCGGCCTGTGCGCGGCCGGAATCCGGCGTGCGTCCGCCCTTCTGCGGACACAGGGACGAACCGGGCCGCGCCCGCCCCACCTCCTGATCACGCCCCCAAGCTGATCCGTCCGTCGAGGGCGCGCTTCATGGTCAGTTCGTCGACGAACTCCAGGTCACTGCCGGCAGGCAGGCCGCGGGCCAGGCGCGTGACGCGCAACGGCCGGTCGCGCAATCTCTGGACGATGTACGTCGACGTGGCCTCTCCGTCCGCATGCGTACCCAGGGCGAGGATGACTTCCTCCACCCCTTCGGCACAGCGCGTGAACAGGGACGCGAGGTTGAGGTCGCCGGGGCCGATCCCGTCGAGCGGCGACAAGGTGCCCCCGAGCACATGATAGAGGCCGCGGTAGGTTGCCAGCTTCTCGAACGCCGAAACGTCGGCCGGACGTTCCACCACGCACACCAGCGACGCGTCGCGCCGGGGGTTGGCGCACACCGTGCAGCGCTCGTCCTCCGCGTGGTTGCCGCACAGGACGCACGGGCGAACGCCCCGACGCGCCTCGACCAAGGCGCGGCTCAACGCTTCGACGTCTTCGAGCGGGGACGCGAGCAGGTGATGGGCGAGACGCTGGGCGGATTTGCGCCCGATGGAAGGGAGGCCTGCGAGACGATCGACGAGGTTTTCCAGAAGCGAAGTGCGGGCCGGAGAAAGCATGGGCCCAAGATAAAATCTTTGGTAGTTTACCCCGTCGATTTCACCGGTTGGCCGGTTTCCCGGCTTCAGGCCCGGTGGAGAAGGGCGAAGTTCCGGAAAAGGTCTTGCGATCTCCGCCGGAACACGTCATCATCGTTTCCGGTTTTTGCCGTTCCCGCGTTCCAGATTCCATTCCACCGCCGCATGCGTCAATCACTCAACCAGCTTCCGTTCCGTTCCCGGATGCGCCCCCGTGGGGGGACGACGGGCACGTGCCTGCTCGCCGTGCTGGCGATCGCGACCGCGGCCCAGGACGTCATTCCCCGCCCCGAGCCGGTATTGCGCATTCAGGCCGAAGGCACGTTCGAGCCCGACGGAAACCGTACGGTCCGGGTGGGAGACACCGTCACCTACCGTTTGCGCATTTCCTGGAACGAGATTCCGGCGGCGGTACGGCTCAGCCCGCGCGCGACCCTCGAAGCACCGGGCTTCATCGTGGCCGGCAGCTCCGTCGTCCATGCGCGGTCGAGCCGGGCGGGCGCCCTGACGGGCGCGGGTGAGCCGGCCGGACGCACGGACTACATCTACCGGCTCGTCCCGCGTGAAGCGGGCGTCGCGCGCGTGGCTCCTTTCGTGGTGCGCTATCACAACGGATTGACGGGGCGCGAGGAGGAACTCAACGTCCCCGCGGCCAGCGTGAGGGTCTCGCCGGCCTCCAAACCCTTTTTCCAGCGGCCCTCGACCCTCGGCGGCCTCGCGGTGCTGGCGCTGATCGCCCTCGGGTCCGTTCTCGCGGTGCTCGTCGGCAAGAGACGAGGGAGGGCGCGAGCCCTGTCGCCCTCTCCCGTCTCTTCTCCCTCTTCCGCCGGCGCCGCCACGCCCGAGGCCGCCGCCCTCGCGGCGTTGCGCGCCCGCTGTGACGCCGCCGACAGCCGCGTGTGGATGGCGGATGCGGAGCGCCTGTGCATCTCGTGGCTGTGCCGTCGACTCCGCGTGGGCAACCCCGACCATGTCCGGTTCGAGGCCGCCCTCGACCGGTATCTCGACCGCCAGCCCGCCTTGTCCCTTGCCGCGCGGAGCGGCTGGACTACATTACGCGAACTGTTCCACGAAACCCGCTACGGCGGAGTCCGACGCGAGCCTCACGAGCTGCACGAGACGTGCGGCCTCCTGAGGACCTGTTTGCTCATCGATCCGCAAGACGCCGACAACCAGACAAGCAAGGGAGTAACCCCGCCATGAACATCGCCCCCGATCTCAAGGAACTCACCGAGAAGGTCCGCCAGGAAGGAACCTTCCTGCGGGGCGTTCTCGACGAAATGGGCCGCACCGTCGTCGGACAGAAGCAGATGCTGGAAAGCCTGCTGATCGGCCTGCTCGCGGACGGCCACGTCCTGCTGGAAGGCGTGCCGGGTCTGGCCAAGACCACGGCGGTCAAGGCGCTCGCCTCGGCGATTTCATCGCACTTCAGCCGCGTGCAGTTCACGCCCGACCTGCTGCCCGCCGACCTTGTGGGCACCCTGATCTTCAACCCCAAGAGCGGCGAGTTCAACGTGAAGCGCGGCCCCATCTTCGCCAACATCGTGCTCGCCGACGAAATCAACCGTGCGCCGTCGAAAGTCCAGTCGGCGCTGCTCGAAGCCATGCAGGAAAAGCATGTCACGATCGGGGACACCACGTACGAACTGCCGCGCCTGTTCCTCGTGCTCGCCACGCAGAACCCGCTGGAGCAGGAGGGCACCTATCCCCTGCCCGAGGCCCAGGTGGACCGTTTCATGTTGAAGGTGGTGATGGGGTATCCCTCCGCGGAGGAGGAAAAGGCCATCGTCAACCGGGTGTCGGGCGCGGGCCTGGGTGAATCGCGCCACGTGGCCACCGAAGAGGACATCCTGCGCTGCCGCAAGCTCGCCGCATCGATTTACATGGACGACAAGGTCCTCGACTACATCGTGGCGCTCGTGGGCGCGACGCGTGACCCCGCGGCCGCCGGATTGAAGGACATCGCGCCCTTCATCGAGTACGGGGCTTCGCCGCGCACGAGCATCAGCCTCGCGCGCGCGGCCAAGGCCCACGCCCTGCTGCGCGGACGGGCCTACGTCACGCCCGAGGACGTCAAGGCGATGGGCATGAACGTGATGCGTCACCGCATCATCCTCACCTATGAGGCCGAAGCCGAGGACATCCGTGCCGAAACCATCGTGCAGCGCGTGTTCGACAGCGTGGAAGTACCGTAAGGCCAAACACATGAAATCAGAAATCAAAAATCAGAAAGCAGAAAAAAGCACCGCACCGATGCCTTCCCCGCAAGCTGCCATCGTCGGCAGCCAACCGTGCGTCTGCGTTCACATTTCAGATTTCTGATTTCATATTTCAGATTTTCTTCCCATGCTTCCTTCCGAAATCCTCCGCAAGGTCAGACAGATCGAGATCCGCGCGCGCGGCACGGTGAACTCCGTGCTTTCAGGCGCCTATTCCTCGTCGTTCCGCGGACGCGGCATGGAGTTCGCCGAAGTCCGCGAGTACATTCCCGGCGACGAGATCCGCACCATCGACTGGAACGTGACCGCGCGCCAGGGGCACCCCTACGTCAAGAAGTTCACCGAGGAACGCGAGCTCACGGTGCTGCTGGTGGTGGACGCCTCCGCGTCGGGAGACTTCGGGAGCCGGAACGAAATGAAGGGCGAGATCATGGCCACGCTCAGCGCCCTGCTGGCGTTTTCCGCCATCCAGAACAATGATCGCGTCGGCCTGCTCATTTTCACGTCGACCGTGGAGCGTTTCATCCCTCCCCAAAAAGGGCGCAAGCACGTGCTGCGCGTGATTCGCGAACTGCTGTACCACAAGCCGCGCGAGAAAGGCACGGATGTCGCGGGTGCCATCGCCCACGCCAACCGGTTGCTGCGCCATCGCGCGGTCGTCTTCCTGGTCTCGGATTTCGTCGCGCCCGATTTTGAAAAGCAGTTGCGTCTGCTGCAGCGCCGTCACGATGCAGTCGCCATCAAGGTCGGCGACCCGCGCGAACAGGAGCTTCCCGACGCCGGGTTCCTGGAACTGGAGGACCCCGAAACGGGTGAAATCGCCTTGCTGGACACCGGCAGCCACGCCCTGCGTACGGCCTTCGCCGCCCGGCAACGGGCCGGGGAGGCACGCCTGCAGGCACTGTTCCGGCGCACGGGCACCGATGCCGTCAACATTCTCGGCGGACGCGATTACGATGAAACCATTCGTCCGCTGATCCACTACTTCCGCAAGCGGGCGAACGCGAGAACGAACAGAAGGGCGACGCCACGTGGTTGACTTCCTGAACATTTCCGCACGAAGGGCGCGAGCCCTGGCGGTCGCCGCGACGATCCTGTGCAGCCCTCTTGCCGCGGCCGCCCCCGTCGTCGACCTGTCCGCCCGCGTCACGCCCACCACCATCACCGTGGGCGATCCCGTACGTTATGAAATCACGGTGACGCACCCGGCCGGCTCGCAGGTGACATTGCCGGCCGTACGCGGCAACACCGGCGCGCTCGAGGTTCTCGATTACGCGGTGACCACCGGTTCCGCGGAGGACGGCCGTCCGACGGCGACCCATGTGCTGACACTGGCGGCCTACACGGTCGGCGGCGATACCCTGCCGCCTCAGCGCGTCGAAGTGAGAACCGGAACGGATACGGCGGCGCACGTCCTTTATACGCCGCCGACCGTCCTGACCGTCGAGGCCACCACGCCGCCCGAGGCGCGCGACATCGCCGACATCCACGATGGGGAACGCCTGCCGCGCGCCTTCCCCTGGTGGATCCCGCTGGCGGCCGCCCTCGTGGCCGGGGCGGCATGGGGCATGCGCCGGTGGCGGGCCCGCCGCGCCCTGCGGCCGCTCCCTCCCGCGCCCGCCCCCCGCGCACCCACCGCTGCCGAAACCGCACTCGCGCGCCTCGACGCGCTTGCGCGCGACGGTCTCGTCCTGCCCGGAGGCGCGCGCGGCTTCGCGTTCGCGCTCTCGGAAATCCTCCGCGAGTATCTCGCCAACCGCTACGGTGTCGACGCCCTGGAAGCCACCACTCCGGAATTGCTGGAACGCGTGTCCCGCACGACTCTCACGCCGGCGCAACAGGCCTGGTTGCGCGACGCCTGCGAAGGACTGGACGGCGTGAAGTTCGCCGACGGCGCCCTGTCGGCCGAGGTGGCCACGCGTCTTGTAGGGGAAACCCGCACGCTGGTCCGTGATTCTTCTCCACGCCCCGGGGGCGCTACGGACAACGACGGTACAGCCCGGGACACCACGGACCACCCCGCCGAACCGGAGGGAACGCGCGCGTGACCGACCTCCTCCCCCACTTTCACAGTCCCCATGCGTTGTGGTTGCTGTTGCTGCTGCCGCTGCTGGCGTGGGATGCGGTGCGTCGGGAAGGCAAACGGCGGGCCAGCATCCGCTTTCCCGCGGCAGGGGATTTGAAAACGCTCCCCGCCGGATGGATCCAGAGGTTCCGGCATCTGCCCCTCGCCCTGCGGTTGATCGCACTGGCATTGCTGATCGTAGCCCTGGCCCGTCCGCAGACGGGTGAACGCATGGAGGAAACCGATTCGCTCGGTCTCGACATCGCGCTGCTTCTCGACGTCTCCACGTCGATGAAAACCATGGACTTTCAGCCGCATCATCGCCTGCATGTGGCCAAACAGGTGCTGGAGGAGTTCATCCGCGGACGCAAGCACGACCGCCTCAGCCTGGTGGTGTTCGCGGGACGCAGCTACACCCAATGCCCCCCGACGCTGGACCACGACGTGCTCGTGTCTCTGCTGCGGCAGGTCGATTTCGGTCGCGTGGAGGATGGAACCGCGATCGGAACCGGGTTGATCAATGCGGCGAACCGCTTGCGGGGAACGGGCACGCAAGGCAAGGTGGTGATCCTGCTGACCGACGGCGTGAACAATGCCGGTGAGGTCGCGCCCGTGACGGCGGCCCGCGCGGCGGCGGCATTGGGAATCAAGGTATACACCATCGGGGTCGGCAGGGACGGCGAGCATCCCCTCGAAGTGGACGACCCGCTCTACGGCCGTCGGGTGGTCAGGGTCAGGACCGAGATCGACGAACCGATGCTGCGTGAAATCGCCGCCGTCACGGGCGGGAGATACTATCGCGCCCAGAACCCGAAAGCCCTCGAGACCATTTACCGTGAAATCGATGAACTGGAAAAAGTGGAGATCAAGACGACGCGTTACACCCGGTACAGCGAACTGTTCATGCCGCTGGCGCTGACGGCGCTGCTGTTGCTGGTCGCGGAGATCGTGTTGGCGCAAACCCGCTTCCGGAGGGCTCCCTGATGCGTTTCGCGGACCCCGCGTTCCTCTGGGTGCTGACCGGTGTTCCGGTGCTCGCGCTTTTCTTCGCGTGGGCGCTGTGGCGGCGCGCCGCGATGCTCCGTCGTTTCGCCGAGCCTTCCCTGCTGAAGCGCCTGAGTGGCGGGGCCAGCCTGCCGCGGCGCCTGGCCAAGATGGCGCTGCTGACCGTGGCCGTCGTCCTGCTGGTTCTCGCGGTGGCGCGGCCGCAATGGGGCTCCCGCATGGAGCTCGTGCAACGCAAGGGCCTGGACATCGTGATCGCCGTGGACGTTTCGCTTTCCATGCTGGCGGAGGACATCCGTCCCAACCGCCTCACGCGCAGCAAGCAGGAGATCTCTCGCTTCGTGGACCGCCTTGAAGGCGACCGCATCGGTCTTGTGGCCTTCGCGGGCGACGCCTTTCTGCAATCCCCCCTGACTTCGGATCACGCGGCCTTCCGCATTTTCCTCGACGTCCTCGAACCGGGATTGATCGATGCCCCGGGCACGGACATCTCCCGCGCGCTGGAGGCGGGCCTCAAGGCCTTCCCGCCGGGTGAGGGCAAGTACCGCGTGATGGTGCTGCTCACCGACGGCGAGGATCACGGAGGACGCGCGCTCAGGATCGCCGAGGAGGCGGCCAAGGCGGGCGTGGTGATTTACACGGTCGGTATCGGCTCGCTCGCGGGCGTGCCCATTCCCGTCCCCGGCGCGGGGGGACGGCGCGTGTACAAGCGCGACCGCCAGGGGGAGATCGTCTCCACACGCCTCGACCCCGACCTGCTCATGGGCATCGCCCGCGCCACGGGAGGGGAGTTTTATCATGCCCAACCCGGCCGCTTCGAACTTCTCGACGTGCTTGAAAAAATCAACGCCATGGAAAGGCGTTCGCTGGACGCCGAGAGCGTGTCCCGCCTGGAGGAACGCCATCAGATTCCCCTGGCGATCGCAATCGGATTGCTGGTGCTGGAAATGCTGGTATCCGACCGGCGACGTCGTCGTCAACCATGGCGGGGGAGGTTCTCGTGACCCTTCGTCAAACGTTCCTTGACGGTCGCTCCGCGCGGGACGCGGCCGTCCCTCTTCCCCGCACGCTCGCCCTCGCGTTCGTGCTCACCGCGTCCGTCCTGTGCGGAGCCTCGCCGGCGACCGCGCGGGAAACCGTCGTTTCGTCCCCGTCGACGCCGTCCAGGGTTTTGCGCGCGCTCGGCCTGGAGACGCCTCCCGGCGTGCGCGGCGACAAGGCCTACCGCAACGGCGATTACGAGGAGGCGTTGCGGCAGTACGGCAAGGCCGTGGATGAAACCGCGCCGGGCGCGCCGGAGCGCCGCCTGCTGGACTTGAACATCGGAAACGCCTTGTACCGGCAACAACGCTGGCCGGAAGCCGCGGATGCCTACGGGCAGGCCCTCAAAGGTTCAGGGAACGACTCGGGCTTCGCGACGCAGGCCCACCACAACCTGGGCAACGCGTTCTACCGCAAGGCGGAGGCGGCCCAGGCCGGCAACGAGGCGCAGCCCGACGCCGCGATCGCCGACCTGCGCGAAGCCGTGGCGCATTACAAGAAGGCCCTGCGGATGGATGCGCGCGGCACGCGCACCAAGCAAAACCTGGAACAGGCGACCGCGCTCCTGCAGCAACTTCTTGAACAACAACAACAGCAGCAGCAGCAGCAGCAAGACAACCAGAAACAACCGCCGCCGAGCGCCCGGGCGAAGGAAGCCTTGGCGCGCGCGCTGCAGCTTGCGCAGGAACGTCGGTATGACGAAGCCACCACCGTTTTGACGGACATCATGCGCCGCGACCGCACCGCGTCGTCGTTCTCCGCCCACCTCAAGCGACTTGAAGACGTGCGGAAGATCATGCGGGGGGAAAAGCCGGCCGCCATGGTCCCGGGCGCGCCCGGAGCGGCCGGCGGGAGGGTGCCATGACATCCCGCCGTGCCCGTATCCCGATGTCCTTCCGGAGGATGACCGCGCCCCGGAGTGCGCGGAGCCGTTGCGTCACGCCCGCACGCATGCTGGCGTTCCTCATGATGTTCGTGGGGGCCGCGACGACCTCGACCTACGCCAAATCGGCGGAGGACTATTACCATGGGGCCTCCTACCAGTACGTCGCGGGCAAAATCCAGGAAGCCTCCGTGGAGGCGGAGGAAGGCCTGCGACTGCATCCCCGGGACGCGAAGCTCCGGATGCTCGCGGAGCACCTCCGCGACATGAAGGATCAGCAACGCGGCGATCAGGGCCAGGGAGAAGGCCAGGACAAGAACGGGAACCCGGACCGCAACCAGGACGGCAAGAACGACCGCGATGACAAGGATGAAAATCCCGACGACCGCAATCGCGACGGCGACGAAGGTGACGAAGGCGACGAAGGTAAAGACGGCGACGCGCAAGGCGAACGGCCCGATGAGGACGCACGGAACGAGCCCCGAAACGACGAGACGGAACGTGACGGCGACGGCCGGGACGACAACGCCCCGCAGCCCCGGGCGATGAGCGAAGAGGAGGCGGAGCGGTTGTTAAATTCATTCGCCGACGATGAAAAGAAGGAACAGGCCGAACGACGCAAAGTGATCCGTTCACGCGCAGGCACGGAACAGGACTGGTGATGAACCGCTTTTTCAACCTCACGCGCACCTTCCCCCTCATGGTCCTGGCGGCCCTGATGCTGGTTCCGCCCGCACGCGCGGAGCTTCTGTCCGCCGCCGCCTCACTCTCCGCCTCGAACGTCGTCACGGGGGAAGCCTTCCAGCTGCGCGTGCGCATCACCACCGACAAAAAGGAAAACGTGTCCTGGCCCGTGGTGGAAGGCCTTGAGCCGTTTTCCGTGACTCGCAGCACCGCGACCTCCACCAGTTCGCAAACCACGATCGTGAACGGCGCGGTCAGCAACAGCACGAGCTTCGTCACCGATTTCATCTTTTCCCTCACGGCACAGGAAGGGGGAACCTACACCCTCGGCCCGATCACCCACGTTTACGGGAACGCCGCCCGCGACCTGGGGCGTGCGGTCGTGACCGTGACGAAAACCGAGCCGGCCCTGAGCATGCGCAGCTCGCTGAACAAGCAACGGTTGTATGCGGGCGAACAGGTTCTGTATACGCTGCGCATCATGCCGAAGGACGGAGTCCAGTCGATCGACCGCCCCGACGACCTCCAGAAGCGGATCGGCGAAAAGTTCTACTTCCACCAGCTCGATCAGGAGATCGTGCGCAAAACGGCCACGGTGGAGGGGCGCGAAACGCAGGTTTACGATGTGCGCATCGCCCTCTTTCCCCTGCTGTCCGGACCCGCGCGTCTGGAAGGCATCTCCATCACCTACCGCCAGCTGCGCCCCGGTGTCTCGCAGGGCCAAACCTTCTTCGACATGTTCTTCGGAGGCGGCGGCAGCGTGGTGACGCAAACCGCGACCGCCTCCCCCCTGCGCGTGAACATCACGCCGCTGCCGCCCGGCGCCCCGCCCGATTTCACCGGCTCGGTGGGATCCTACAGCGTGAAAGCCTCGCTGAACCAGGCCGTCGTGGCGGCGGGCGAGCCGGTCACTTTGACCGTCACCGTACGCGGCAACGGCAACCCCCGAAGCATCACCCGTCCGACCCTGCCGGACCTGCCCCACTTCGAAGTCTATGATCCCGAAGAGTCGGGCGGGAGCGCGCCCGAGGGTGCCGCGCTGTGGACCACGCGGACGTTCAAATACGTGTTGATTCCCGGGCGTGAAGGATCCCACGAGTTGGGACGCGTCGGGTTCCCGTACTTCGACCCCGCACGCGGGGTCTATGCCCGCGCGGAGTCGGCGCCCCTGACGGTACGCGTCACGCCCGGCAAAGTGGCCGCGCCGGCCTCGCCGCTGGCCTCGCAGCGCGAGATCACCGCACTCGGCGCCGACATCCGTCACATCAAGACGGGCGGCCACCTGCGCGACGAATCCTCGCTCCCGCTTTCCTCCCCCGTGTTTCACGGCCTCGTCCTGCTGCCGCCCCTCGCCCTCGCCGGCGCCTTCTTCGTGCGCCGTCGTCGCGCCCTGCTGCGGAGCGATGCCGCCCTCTCGCGGCGCACCCGCGCCGGCTCCGAGCGGCGGCGGCGCCTCCGTGAGGCCCGCAAGGCCCTCGACAACGGGCAGGCCCGCGATTTCTACCGCGCCCTGGCGGAAGCCGTCGTGGCGTTCCCCAGCGACAAGCTCAACCGCGAGTTCCGCGGTCTGACCATACCGGAGGGGATGGTCCTGCTGTCCGCGCGCGGCGCGACCCCCGAAACCGCGACCGCTTACGACAACCTCATGCAACGCTGCGATTTCGTGCTGTTCGCGGGCATGATGCCGCCTGCCGAGGAGATGCGCCGCGATTTCGAAAGCGCGGAGGCCTTGCTCGCCCGCATGGACAAGGAGCTAACATGATCGCGAAGCACCTGTTCCTTCCCCTCTTCCTCATCCTGCTCGGCACCGGCGGTGCCCGGGGTGCCGCCGACACCACCGGCAGCACCGGTACCTCGTCCGCCGTCGTCGATCTGGCGGCCGCCACCGCCGCGTTCCATGAAGGCAATGCCGCGTATGAACGCGGGGATTTCGCCGACGCCGTGGCGGCCTACGAGCGCGCGGAAGCGGCGGGGGCACGCGACGCGCGCCTGTACTACAACCATGCCAACGCCCTCTTCCGGACCAACCAGTTGGGCCTTTCCATCCTCCATTTCGAGAAGGCGCGCAAGCTGGCGCCGACCGATCCCGACATCTTGCACAACCTGGAATTCGCCCGCACGCGCGTGGTCGACAAGGTGCCCGAGCCCCCCGCGAATTTCCTGACGCGCCTCCTGTGGGACGTGCACTCCGCGTACCCGCTGCGCGCGGGCGTGTGGATCGCGGGCGGACTTTTCGCCGCCGGTTTCATGGCCCTCACACTCGGCCTGTTTCTCCCGACGCTCGCCCGCATTGTGGTCTTGACACTCGCGACCGCCGGTTTCGCCGCCTTGCTCGCTTTCTCTCCCTCGCTTATCTACAAGCTGCGCCAGCACGGCACGGCCGTGCGCGCTGTCGTCGTGCAGCCCGTGACGACGCTTCACAGCGGACCGGGAGAATCCTATGAACTGCTTTTCCGCGCTCACGAGGGAACCGTGTTCACCATCGTGTCACCCGATGAAGACGAACTGGACGACGCGAAGGGCGAAGCCTGGATCGCCGTGAAGCTCCCGGATGGACGGGGCGGCTACGTGAAGGCTGCCACCGTGGGAAAGGTCTGAAACCTTTCCCCTTTCATCTTTCCCATTTTCACGACTTTCATATTCCTAAACTCCGGAGTTCACCATGGATTTCATCCGCATCGGTTCCCTGCTCGCATTCGTGGGCGTCAGCCTGGGTGCGTTCGGCGCGCATGCCTTGCGTGACCGTCTTTCCCCCGCGATGCTGCAAGTGTGGAATACGGCCGTGCTCTATCACCTGCTGCATGCGGTAGCGCTTTTCGCCTTGGGTCTTTACGCCAGAACAAGTGGCGCCGAAGTCAGGGTGGGGGGAAGCCTGCTGACCGCAGGGGTGATGGTGTTCTCCGGGAGTTTGTACGCGCTCGCCCTGACCGGAATCAAACCGCTGGGCGCGATCACGCCGATCGGGGGCGTGTTGTTTCTCGCCGGCTGGCTTTGGATCGTCCTCAAAGGTCTGTGAAGTACGTGAATGATGTTGAGGGGCCTGCGTGAAGGATATGTGTTCCCGAAGGTATGTGAAACGTCCGTGAATCTTTGACGCGCAGGGTTTGAGCTTCCCTCCGCAAACCGTGCGGGGCAACACAGGTCGCAGAGCGCCTAAAAGCGTACGTACAGGCCGTACAGGCCCCGTACAGGCCCCACAGCGCGCGGCGTACCCCGCCGCGTTTCCTGGGGATGATCCCTTCCCCGGAGGCCTCCTTTTCCGCCGCACGGGGCCCCGCCCCCGTGCCTTTCCCCCCGAAAACAAAGGCGCGATGCCTCCTAACGTTAGGAGGAACACCCGGCCTGCGCTCTTGAAGAATCCGGATCCTTTCAGGATATTTATAGATAGAGATTCAGTCTCAGTCTATTCTTGGTCTATACAGAGTCCATGATTTCGGCCATTTCTCCACGTATTGGAGGTTGTGGGCAAGGAACCGGGTGGAATGCAGCGTCCGCAACATATTTCAACGCACATGAGGAAGACCTTGGGGGCGGCGCTGCTTGTGGCCGGGACCTGCGCCCTGTCGGCGCCCCAGGCCGCCCTGGATACGGTGGAGATTCCCATGATCTCGGTCGCGGGCAAATCCGAGCGGGCGCAGGCGCAAACGGCGGTCGCGTCCACCATCGTGAAGGCCCACGAGATGAAACGGACGGGGGCCGCCACGCTCGGCGACGTGCTTGCGGAGCAAACCGGCCTCACCATCGTGCAGAACCACGGGACGGGCGTGCAGATGCAGGGGCTGTCGCCCGACTACACGCTGATCCTGATCGACGGGGAGCCCGCCGTCGGGCGCACCTCCGGGACGCTGGAGCTGGATCGCTTCCTGATCGGAGGACTGGACCAGATCGAGATCGTGAAAGGGCCGTCCTCTTCCCTGTACGGCAGCGAGGCGCTGGGAGGTGTGGTCAATCTGGTTACGCGCCGTCCCTCGAAACCTTACGCCGCGTCGTTCAACTCCCGGTACGGCTCCAACCAGACGCTGCAGACGGGTGTGAACCTGGAAATGCGGCAGGAGGCGACCGCCTTCTCGGTGTTCGCGGACCGGAGCGCGTCGGAGGGCTATGACCTGACGCCCGGCTCACGCAGCCAGACCGCGCCCGCGTACCGGGCCTACACCCTGCAGCCTAAAATCGTGCACACCTATGCCGACGACTCGCGCCTGACGTTGTCGGGAAGATGGTTCCGCGAGGGACAGCGCAACACCGCGATGTTCCAGCGGGATCTCGACAGCATTCCCGCCCGGGAGAGGGCGACGCTGACCGACGCCGGCCTGACCGCGTCGCTGGAGCACCGCCTCACGCCGGCCGCGAGCCTCACGGTGAAGGCCTACACCACCCGTTACCGCACGCGCATGGGCTTGCGCCTGGATTCGACGGCGCTTCCCCAGCACGATTCCCTGGTATCCCTCGCAACGTTCGACCAGCAGTACCACAAGGCCGAAGGCTTCACCGTCTTCGGTCACCACGACCACTTCACGATGACCGGTGGCGGCGGCGGATCGTGGGAAACCGTGCGGGCCGACCGGGTCGAGGGTGGCATGCGCGGCGCCCACAGCGGTTTCCTTTTCGCGCAGGAGGAGTTCTCCCCCGGCAACGCCCTGAACGTCCAGGCGAGCGGACGACTGGATGTCCACCGCGATTACACGCCGACGTTCAGCCCGCGCCTCGCGGCCATGATGCGGCCGTTTCCCCACCTGGCGTTGCGGGCATCGGCGGGCAAGGGATTCAAGGCCCCGAGCTTTCAGCAGCTATATATGGACTTCACCAATCCGACCATCGGCTACAGCGTGTACGGATCCCACGGCGTGAAGGAGGCGGTGGACCGCCTCGACGATCAAGGCCAGATCGCGGAACGGCTGCAGGCGCTGGAGGACTACGAGTTGCGGCCCGAACATTCGTGGTCGTTCAACGCCGGGGCGGAATTCACCGGGGGCCCCGTGTCGCTGCGGACCAACGCTTTCTACAACAACGTGCGCGACCTGATCGAATCCCGGGCCGTGGCCCGCAAGACCAACGGGCAAGGCGTGCACACGTACTTCAACCTCAACCGCATTCATACCTGGGGTTTGGAGAACGAGATCGCCTACACCCCCTTCAAGTCGGTGAAGCTTGAGGCCGGTTACCAGTTCCTGATCGCGCGCGACAATAACGTGATGGACGACATCCGCGCC
This sequence comes from uncultured Bifidobacterium sp., assembly GCA_964555105.1. Lineage (GTDB taxonomy): Bacteria > Fibrobacterota > Fibrobacteria > UBA11236 > UBA11236 > UBA11236. The sequence continues at coordinate 19,305 of CAZKRC010000010.1, forward strand.
GGAAACATTTTCAAGGAAGGCGCCACGGGCGTGATCCGCCCCGTCCAGATGGTGGAATACGGGGGGCTGTTCAATCGTTCGCGCCATTCGGGCAACGTGAAAGCGACGTGGGACGGCACCGTCGGAGGCACCGGCGTGACGGCGGGTCTGCGCGGCATGATGCGCGGACGCTACGGCTACGCCGACCGCAACGGCAACGGCATCCTCGACGCCGACAATGAATACGAAGCGGGCTATACGCTGTGGAATCTCTCCCTGTCGGTGAGTCCGCTGAAGGCGCTCGCCTTCGAAGCCCGGCTGGACAACCTCTTCGATGTGGTCCGTCCCCTCGTCCCCCTGCCCGGCCGCCTTGTCTATGCCGGCATCCGCATCCAGACCTTCTAGCGGCCTCGTCCGCTCCCGACACACCTGAAAGGATCCCCATGACCACGAAAACGAAACACTTCGCGTACTCTCTCGCCGGCCTCACGCTGGCGCTCGCCGGGCTTACCGCCTGCACGAGCGACAGCGTCGTCGAACCGCCCGCGCTCACCCCGGTGCAGGCGGACACCGCGCACAACGTGTTCGCGAACAAACCCGCCACGGCCACGCTCACGGTCACCAACCTGGACGCGAGTGCGGCGGAGACGCGCACCTACTATTCGTTTTCCCAGGCGCGCGTGACCGACAGCGTCTCGCAGTGGGACATTTCCGTGCGCGGCACGAGCATCACCGTCCGTGGTGAGGTTCAACTCGTCGGGGGACATTTCGACTCCCTGAAGGCCGCGCCCACCGCCGGTTACGGCCCGACCGTAGACACGTGGTACGACTACAGCGGCGCCCCGAGCCACCTGATCACGCCCAAGGACACGATCCTGGTGATCAAGACCGCCGACGGCAAGTACGCGAAGCTCAAGGTGCTCAGCTACTACAAGCACAACCCGCCCTCCCCCGACGGCCTCACCGACACCTCGAAGTACTACACGTTCCAGTACTTCCTGCAGGCGGACGGCTCCACCAACCTGACAGCCGGGAACGATGCCGCCCCGCGGACGTTCTTCTCCCTGCGGACCGGAAGCGAGGTCCCCGACAGCACCCACCCGTGGGACATCGCGTTCCGTTCGACCACCATCACGGTCAATGGCCACGCCCGGCTGCTGACGGGTGTCAACTTCGATGCCCTCACCGAAGTGCCCGAGGACGGGTATACGGCCGGAAGCGTGCCGTCGTGGTACGACTACGAGATGAGCAACCACACCATCACGCCCAAGGTGGGAACGGTGATCGCGCTCAAGACCGCCGACGGCAAGTACGCCAAGGTCCAGATCATGAGCTACTACGAAAACGCTCCCGCCGTGCCCTCGGGTACCGCCCACAACGCGCGCCACTACACCTTCCGCTGGGTGCTGCAGACCGACGGCAGCCCGACCTTTCCCTGACCCCCGCACCGCAACACCCGCATCCGCAACCCGCACGGAACCTCCGCATGACCAGACTCCCCCTCCTGCGGGCCGCCCTCATGGGCGCCCTGCTCATTCCCCTGGCGATCCCCACGATGATCACCGCCGCCGCTCCCCCGGCGGCGGGCGTGCCCGGGCGCATCGTCTCCCTCGGCGGCCCCGTGACGGAAACCCTGTTCGCGCTCGGTCTCGGGGACCGGGTGATCGCCGTGGACGTCTCCTCCACCCACCCTGCGGAGGCCACGACGCGTCCCAAGGTGGGCTACATCCGTGCCATCTCGGCCGAAGGCATCGCTTCCATGCGCCCCGACCTCGTGATCGGCACCGAAGACGCCGGTCCCCCCACGGCCCTGGAACAACTGCGTGCCCTGAAAACTCCCATCACCCTCGTTCCCGCCACCCCTTCCGTCGCGGGGGCCCGTACCAAAATCCGGGCCATCGCCAAAGCGGTGAAACGTGTTGAGGGGGGGGAGGAGCTGGTCGCGGCGCTGGATCGCGACCTGGCCGCGGCGCAGGCGCGCATCGACGCCTCGACGTCGTCTCCCCGGGTCTTGTTCGTATACGCGCGCGGGCAAGGGGCATTGTCCGTGTCCGGACGGGAAACCTCCGCGGACGCGATGATCGCGCTGGCGGGAGGCGTCAATGCCGTGACCGGATACACGGGATACAAGCCCCTCACCCCGGAAGCGCTGGCGTCCGCCGCGCCCGACGTCATCCTCCTCACCACCGCCGGGCTGCAAAGCGTCGGCGGCCTCGAGGGGCTGCTCGCACAGCCCGGCGTCGCCCTGACGCCGGCCGCCCGCGCGCGCCGCATCATCGCGCTGGACGACGAACTCCTGCTGGGTTTCGGACCGCGTCTGGGAAGCGGCGTCCTCGAACTGGCGCGCGCCATCCACCCGGAGCTCCGCTGATGCTTCCCGGCTTGCGGACGACGCGCGGCAAGCGCGTGGGCCTGCTTCTCCTGACGCTGGCGCTGGCCGTCCTGGTGATCGTGTGCGCCGGGATCGGCGCCATGGAGATTCCTCCCGCCTTCGTGACGGGCATTCTCGCGCAGTCCGTGGGCATCACGCTGCCGGCGCCCTTCTCCGGGTACGATCACGCCCAGGAAGCCGTCCTGCTTTCCATCCGCCTGCCGCGCATGCTGCTCGGCGTCCTGGTGGGAGGAGGCCTGGCGGCCGCGGGCGCGGCGATGCAGGGTTTGTTCCGCAATCCCCTCGCCGATCCGGGGCTGCTGGGCGTTTCCAGCGGCGCGGCCTTCGCGGCCTTCGCCGCCATCGTGTTCGGATCGGCCCTCGGCGCACGGCTCCCGGCAGGGGCGGGCACATGGTTGCTGCCCGTGGCCGCATTCGCGGGCGCACTTGTCGCTCTGCTCACCTTGTACGCGCTCTCCCGCGACGGACGCGGCCGCGTCCAGGTGTCCGTGATGCTGCTGGCCGGCATCGCGGTCAATGCACTGTGCGGCGCGGGCGTCGGGCTTTTGTCCTGGCTGGCCAGCGATGCCCAGCTGCGGAGCTTCACCTTCTGGAGCATGGGGAGCCTGGGCGGTGCACTCTGGCCCGCACTCGCCGTGGCCACACCCGTCTTCATCGTCGTCGCAATCCTGCTCACCCGCCTGGCGCGTCCGCTGAACCTGCTCGCTCTCGGCGAAAGCGATGCCGGCCATCTCGGCGTGCGCGTCGAGCGCCTCAAGATCATGGTGATCATCCTGTGCGCGCTCATGGTCGGGACCGCCGTGTCCGTTTCCGGCGCCATCGGCTTCGTCGGCCTCGTCGTCCCGCACATCCTGCGCATGGCGGGAGGCCCCGACCACCGCTGGCTGTTGCCCGCCTCCTTTCTCGGAGGCGGCATCCTGCTGGTGGGCGCGGACGTGTTCGCGCGCACGCTCGCCGCGCCCGCGGAGCTTCCCATCGGCATCCTCACGGCTCTCGTCGGCGGTCCTTTTTTCCTCTGGTTGCTCGCACGCGGCAGAAAGCAGGGAGCATGGCAATGAACTCACCCGCACCCGGTTCCCTCATGACGGACTCCCCCGTTCTGGAGGCGCGCGGCGTGCGCGTCGCCATCGGCCCGCGCCGTCTTCTCGACGACGTGCACCTGGGCGTTTTCCCCGGCCGCGTCACGGCCCTGCTCGGGCCCAACGGCGCAGGCAAATCCACCCTTCTCAAGGTCATGTCCGGCAGCCTCACGCCCGCATCCGGAGAGGTCCTGCTGGACGGGCGTCCGCTCTCCGCGTGGGACCCCGCCGAATGCGCGCGGCGGCGCGCGGTGCTCGCCCAGGATCCCCATCTCCCCTTCGCCTTCACGGTGCGCGAAGTCGCCTTGATGGGACGCTATCCCCACGCGCGCCGTCGTGAAACCGCGCGGGACGAGGACATCGTCCGTCACTGCCTGGCGGCGGCGGACACCGCGCACCTTTCCGGTCGTCTGTTCCCCACGCTCTCGGGCGGCGAGAAACAGCGCACGCACTGGGCGCGCGTGCTGGCACAACTGAACGCCTGCATCCCGGACGCACCGACGGACAACCTGCGCGGCTCCTGCGTGCTGCTCGACGAACCCACCTCGAGCCTCGACCTGGCCCACCAGCATGCCATGCTCGACCGCGCACGCGCGCTCGCTACCGCCGGGGCGGGCGTGCTGGTGGTGCTGCACGACCTGAACCTCGCCGCGCAATACGCCGACACCCTCGCGATGCTGCAGACGGGACGCCTGCTCGCGCACGGCACCCCGGAGGACACCCTGACGCCCCGGCTTCTCAAACAGGTTTACGGGGTGGAAGCCGGCATCCACCCCCACCCTGACAACGGAAAACCCCAGGTTTTCGTCCGCATGCCTTCACCGCGCCGCGCGGATCCGGTGTTCCATGCCGCCCCCGCGCCCACCCCCCTGATTCACCAACCCGTCACGGCATGAGCCGGACGCCATTCAAGGAGCACACATGACAACCGCAACCCTCGGATCTTCTGAAACCCTGGCGCAACGCTGGGCCGCCTTGCGTTCCGATCAACCCCGCATCCGCATCCGCGATGCCGCCGCCACGCTCGGCGTCAGCGAAGCGGAACTGCTCGCCACCACCGTGGACGGCCGTACCGTCGTGCGCCTCGCTCCGCGCTTTCGTGAACTGTTGAACGAAGTGCCGACGCTCGGCAAGGTCATGGCCCTGACGCGCAACGACGATGCCGTGCACGAACGCAAGGGCGTCTACGAGGACGTCAGCACCACCGGGCACGCCGGTCTCGTCGTCGGCCCCGACATCGACCTCCGCATCTTTTTCTCCGAGTGGACGCACGGTTTCGCCATCTCCGAAACGGAGACGGACAAGCCCCCACGCCGCAGCCTTCAGTTCTTCGATGCGCAGGGTCACTCCATCCACAAGATCTTCGTGCAGGACGAAAACCACGTCGTCGCCTTCCACGCCCTGGTGGAAAAACATCGCGCCGAAGACCAAACCACGGCGCTCATCACGAAACCCGCCGCGGACAAGACCAAGGAACGCCCCGACGGCGAAGTCAGCGTTGAGGACTTCCGTGCCGGCTGGGATGCGCTGAAGGACACGCACGAGTTCTTCCCGTTCCTGCGCCGGTTCGGCGTGTCGCGCACCCAGGCCCTGCGCCTCGCCGGGGAAACGCGTGCCCGCAAACTCCCGAACACCACGCTGCGCGCCTTGCTAGAGCTCGCCTCCGCGCGTGAACTTCCCATCATGGTGTTCGTCGGCAACCCGGGATGCATCCAGATCCACACCGGTCCCGTGCGCAACATCAAGGTGATGGGGCCGTGGCTCAACGTGATGGATCCCGAGTTCAACCTTCACCTGCGCGAAGACCGCGTGGCGGACACCTGGGTGGTGCGCAAGCCCACGCAGGACGGCGTCGTGACCAGCGTGGAAGTGTTCACGGCCGACGGGGAAAACATCGCCCTGCTGTTCGGCAAGCGCAAGCCCGGCGTGCCGGAAGACAAGGCGTGGCAGGAGCTTGTCGCGCAGCTCGAAACGGCCTGAAGGGCGGCTGCGGACAACCGCTGCGTGACCCGGGGGACAACCGTACCCCTGTTCCCTTCCCCCTTGTTCAAGGGCCTGTGTCTCACGGGCCCTTTTTCGTGGGTTCTCATTTTAACCGGCGCCGTTCACGGCACCACGAACGATGCACGCACGCCTTCCTCCTCCAGCAGCGCGGCGGCCGCACGACGCTGCTCCTTCCGTCCGAGCCCGTGCCTCATCAGGATTTTCTGAAGCGTCGGAGAGCTGATCGCGTCGCCTTTCAGGCGCAAATACCACGCGAGCCGGTCGCACCCCCAGTCGGGATACTCGAGGCACAACGCGATCACCTTGCTTTCCAGCGCCAACGGTTTCGCCAGAGGCGAACGCGCCCGCATTCCTGTTCCGGCGCGCGACCGCCGCAAGGCCCGATAATACAGCGAGCGATCCACACCGAGCCGTTGGCATGCTTGCGTCACATTCCCCGATTCCTGCACCAGCCTGAGCAATTCAAGCTCCAGCAGGTCACGTTCCACCACGCTTTTTTTGACGGAACTCCCAGGCACTTTCACACCTCCGCGTGCATCCCATTTGTGGCAAAATCATTAGGAGAAAAACGTTTCACTCCCCCTTTCGGGAGGCCACATCTGTTTTTATCCTTTCCGAAGATTGAGACTGAATCTTAATATAATAAGATGCTTGGCCGCTCCGGAGTGACGGGAAGCGTCGGGTCACGCGGTTCGCGGCACGTGGTGGTGCGCCGGCGAACCTTCAGCCGGCGACAGCCGGCGGGGCGTGGGTTCGGCGCTTTCCGCAGCTCCGTACTGGAAAAACCACGAAACCAGGGATCCGGAAAACTCGGGGACATCGCATGACCAACGTGATCGACACAGGACTGCTTCAACTCATCGAGCGCGGGATCCTGATCCTGCTGCTGGTTCTGGGGGTGGCCTGCATCGTCGTGTTCATCTGGAGGTGGCGGGCATTGGGCAAAGCCCATGCCGGCGTGGTGGAGGCCCGGGGGCGCCTGGAAACCGAACTCACGAGTACCACCGGATTTCCGGAGATCGTGCCACCCGCCCCCGGCACCGCGGGTTTGGGAACGCGCATTCTGCAGGTGGCCCAGCGTAACGCCCACTTGTGCCCCGAAGCCCTGGAAAAGGTCCTTGAGACCCAAGAGTCGCGCGCTCGCGAATCGCTGGAACGCGGCGCGCCCTTCCTGGGAACCGTAGGCTCCAATGCTCCGTTCCTCGGTTTGACCGGAACCGTGCTCGGGATCCTGGCCGCGTTCCGCAAGATGGCGGAAACCGGTGGAGGAGGTGCCGACGTGATGTCCGCCATCGCCGGCGCGCTGGTCGCGACCGCTGCGGGCCTTCTCGTCGCCATACCCGCCGTGGTGCTCTACAACCTGCTCAGGGCGCGCATCAAGAAAACCGTCAATGCGCTCGGCGAAATCCGGAGCCTTGTGCTCGCGCGCAGCCTGCAGGCCACCGTGGAAGAGGCGTTCTGATGGCTGCGGGTCCCGACGAAACCGAGGACGGGATCACCGGAATCAACATCACGCCGTTGGTGGACGTGTTTCTGGTGCTCCTGATTCTGGTGATGATTTCCTCCACGCTGCTGGAGTCGCGCGAAATTCCCGTGAGCATTCCCAAAGCGGCGACGGCGGGGAGTCCGGCGCCGAAGGCTTCGGGTCTGACCATGGACATCGACAAGCGGGTTTATCTGGACGGTCTTCCCGCCGACTCCGCGCTGGTGGCCGCGGCCCTGCGCGAACGTGTCGGCGCGGATTCAACGCATCAGGTCCTGGTGGCGGCCGACGAACGCCTGGCCTATGCCGATGTCGTGCGCCTGCTCGACTGGGTACGCGGCGCGAACGTCCGCAAATACGCGTTGAAGGTTTCCACACCCGAGACTCAGGTCACACCCTAGGATATTTCCCCGTGAACCCGACCACCCCCACATTGAAGCCCTCGGGTACACACCATACGGTCCGTCACGGATCGCGCGCGCGCAGCGACTACACGGGCACGCACCCGCCCGAAGGACGGGACGTACCGGGAAACGCAACGCGCTCCCGGCGCGCACCCACCCGCAAGCGGCGTCGCGTCGAGGTTCCCAACCTCGTCGAGGTCCGCATCGATGTGAAGACCGACGAGGCCGCACCGTTGCGGAAAGGCCGTCCTCTGCTCGTCCTGTGCGCGATTCCGGTGCTCGTCATTTCGGCTCTGGTGCTGCGTTGGAACGAACCCCCGTTGCCCCCCGAACCCGAGCAGGTCTTCCTGTTCGAGGAACTTCCGCCCGAACCCGAACCGCAGGCCCGCCCCGACCCTTCCCCGCCCGCGCCCCCCGTGGAAAAGACCGAGGCGCCTCCCCCCCCACCCCCGCAATTCGGTTTGCAGGAGGAACAGCTTTCCGAAGTCGGGGGACTTGCCGTCGCCACCGGAAACACCCTGATGACCGAAGCGGATTCCGTGGTCAGAGAGCCCGTGGCGGCACTGCCCCCACAGCCCGAAATCATGGACCAGGCACCCCGTATCCTCAAGGGAAGAGCGCCGGAGTACCCGATCCGCGCACTCGAGCGTGGACTGGAAGCCACCGTGGTGGTCCTCATCTCCATCGACACGCTCGGCCGCGTATCGCAGGTGGATGTGGAGCAAAGCGGCGGCGGCCTGTTTGACGGCGAAGTGGTGCGTGCCGTGAAGCGCCTGGTTTTCCAGCCCCCCGTGCGCGGTGGTCAACGCATGACCGCCCGTTTCCGCCAGCCTTATGAGTTCAGACTGCAATAAGATTCCCCCCAAAGATCGGAAGTCCCCATGAAAACAACGATGACCCAAACCGCCCTGTTCGCCGCCGCACTGATCGGTGGATCCTTGAGCGCGTACGCCCACGGCTTGTGGATCGAACCCTCCAAGACCGGCGTCTCCATTCATTACGGTGAAGTGGGCCACGGCGAAAAGGAACCCAAGGAAAAACTCGCGCCCTTCGCCGGTTCGCTGACGGTGAAGGATGCGGACGGGAAGACCGTGAACGCCGAATTGCGTGATGACGGGTTTTACGTCGCGACCAAGGGCGCGGTGACGGCGGCGATTCCCGCCGGACCGATTTACGGCGAAGGTGAACGCGCCACGCGTTACCAGGCCTGGCTGCGCTATGCGCCCGCATGGGGCAAGGCGGCGGAACCGGCGGCGGATTTCCCCGTCGACGTGGTGCCGGTCGCGGGCAAGAAGCCCGTGTTCGCCGTGTACAAGGACGGCAAGCCCGCCGCCGGGGCCTGGGTCGAGGTGACCGCGCCCAACGGATGGGGCAAGTGGTTCGAGGCCGATTCCGCGGGCCATGTGGAGATCCAGGCGCCGTGGTCGGGCTTGTATGTGATCCAGGCGACGCACGAGAACACGGAGGCGGGCACGCAGGACGGCAAGGCCTATGCGAAGAATCACCAGTCGATGTACCTGAGCATCCGCAAGCCCTGACCTGCCGGTCGGACTCACCCCTGGAGAAGGGATGAGTCCGACCGGGATCCTTCCCGCATCGGCCGCGCTCACTCGCTCCGGATCCCGTGCGCACATTCACTCCATCCATCGATCGGAAGCCATGTCGTCTCGCCCTTTCGTCCTCGCCTCCCCGCCGTTTTCCGCCATGGTGCGGCACCTCTTTCCGGTTGCCGTGTTTGCTTTCGTGATGACGGCGCAGGCACGGGATGAGGCCGTGCTTCCCGAACGAAGCGGCGAGCGGCCCGCGACCGGGAGCTCGCCAACCTCTTCAAGGCTTGCTCCGATTCTCCCGCACGCTGAAGCAAACCGGGACCAACGCGTGGAGGCGGATCCGGCCGGCCGAGGGAATGATGACGTGGATCCTGGAGCCGCGACCGCCAACGGAGAGCCCGGCACCCTGGACGATTCCC
>CAZKRC010000011.1:0-27554 GCA_964555105.1 uncultured Bifidobacterium sp.
GGGCGCGGTGCCCGGGGTGGTTTTGGCCCCGTATTCGGGGCGTCGGGTGGCGGGGGGTGCCCGCCACCCGAAACGACAACGCGTGCTTAAGCGGCGTCTCCCGTGGCGAACGCCGTGATCCGCGACCCCAGGAAGGTGCCGCTCCACGCCGTGCTCAATACGTCGTCCCCGGCCGCGCCAGCGACCACCATCAGGGGAATCAGATGCTCCTCGCGCGGGTGGGCCCGCCGGGCACCCGGCGCGCTCTCCCACGCGGTCAAGGCCGCATCACGTGCCGCCGGCGCGGCCGTCGTCGCGGCCTGCAGCCAGGCGTCGAAGGCCTCGGCCACGGGCACGGCCGTGTCGCGGTCGAACAGTTCACGCAGGTTGTGGTACGTCATGCCGCTGCCGACTATCAGAACCCCTTCGTCCCGCAGCGGCGCCAGGGCCTTTCCCAACCGGATATGGGTGTCCGCATCGAGCGTCGCCACCAAACTCAACTGAATGGTCGGGATCTTCGCTTCGGGCCACACCACCTTGAGCGGAATGAACGTGCCGTGATCATAACCGCGTGCGGCGTCTTCCGCGCTTGCGAAGCCGGCGTGCTCCAGCAGTGTGCGCACGCGCGCCGCCAGCTCCGGCGAGCCGGGCGTGGGCCACGTGATCTCGTACGACTCTGGCGGAAAACCGTGGTAGTCGTACAGCAGCGGGGGCTGGGGGTGCGTTTGCACGGTGGGCACACGCGTTTCCCAGTGGCCCGAAATCACGAGGATGGCCTTGGGCGGCGTGGGCGTACTGTGCGCCACCGACTGGAGGTAGGCATACAGGGAGTCGTACTCGGCCTGGTAGCCGGGTGCGTTTTCCCAGCCGATCTTCACGAATGGCCACGGGCCGCCGCCGTGCGGGAGAAAAACGACGGGCATGCGGGACTGTGCCTTGGTAGTCGTGGGGGCCGCGGTGGCAGCGTTGGTGACCGGAGCCGCGGAGGTCGCGGGTGTGGTATTCAGGGAGGCATTCATGTGAGGCTCCTTTCGGGGTAAATCGTGCCGCGCGCCGCGTCTGTGAACAGATGTAGTTTGATTGCGGGCTTGATGACGCAACCATCTGCAACCGTCCGGTATTTGATTGTTTCGACGATAGTTAATATATAAACTATCTAGTTGAATAGCAAGTGTGTATCCCGTGGGCGCTCCTGGTGCGCCCCATCACCCGATCCCGCACAGGCCGGGATCCATCCCCGGAGGTTTTCATGTCTTTCATCATTACCGGAGCCACCGGCCACCTCGGCCGTCTCGTCGTTGACGCCTTGCTCGCGCGCGGCGTCAAGCCCGCCGACATCCTCGCCACCGGCCGTGCCGTCGACAAACTGGCCGATCTCGCCGGCCGCGGCGTCCGCACCGCCGCCTTCGACTACGAAGCGCCCGCGGAAGGTGTGTTTGCGGCCGGCGCCACGTTGTTGCTCGTCTCTTCCAGCGAGGTGGGGAAGCGCGCGGACCAGCACCGCAAGGTGATCGACGCCGCGAAGAAGGCGGGTGTCGCGCGCATCGTGTACACCAGCGCGCCGCGTGCCGACAAGTCCACGCTGGTGCTGGCGCCCGAGCACGCGGCCACGGAGGCCATGCTCCGCGAAGCCGGCGTTCCGTTCACCATCCTGCGTAACGGGTGGTATACGGAGAACTACAAGCAAACGTTTGATACCGCGAAGGCGACCGGAGAGCTCATCGGCAGCGCGGGCGAGGGACGCATCTCCGGAGCGCCGCGCGCCGACTACGCCGCGGCCGCCGCCCGCGTGCTCACGGAAACGGGCCACGAGGGCAAGACCTACGAACTGGGCGGCGACGCGGCCTGGACCATGGCCGGGCTGGCGGAAGCCTTCGTGAAGGTGTTGAGACGCCCGGTGGCCTACCGGAACCTCAGCACCGAAGAGCATGTCGCGGCGCTCAAGGGCTTCGGTCTGGATGCCGCGACGGCGGGATTCGTGGCCGCGCTCGACAAGAACACCGCGGACGGCGAGATCGAGGTGAACACCGGCGACCTGGCGCGTCTGCTCGGACGCCCGACGACGCCTTTGCTGGAGACGGTCAAGGGCTGGGTGTAAGGAAAAGAGCGAACCCTGGAGGGCGCGGGGAGCGCACTTGGTCATTGACCGGGTGCGTTTTTCGTTGAGGGGGTTTGCAGGACGCTAGGCTTGTTCGACGGGAACCGCATGCACGTCGGCGTAAAGCGGATAGGCATGCGGGGTACGACAAACCAAAGCCATGCGGCGCACCGAGCCGAGGGGCAGAAATTCCGCGACTTTCATGAGGGTGCGTGCGCCCTTGCGATCGGGGCTGACGGCCCACTTCGCATCGAGCAATTCGAACGTGCCGGCCTTGTGAATGAGGAAGTCGGCCTCACGCGTACGGTCGCTCCAATAGAACAGATCGCCACGACCTGCCTCCCGCAACTTCTTGCGGAGCTCGGCGCACACGAAGGTTTCCCACACGGCGCCGCCATACGGAGACTCCCGCAGATCCCCGGCATGGCGCATGCCGAGTAGGTAGCAGAGCAATCCGGTGTCGCACAGGTAGAGTTTGGGAGACCTTGAGAGTGACTTGGTGCCGTTGGCGAACCAGGGTTCGAGAAGACGTATCTGGTTGGAGGCTTCGAGCACGGAGAGCCATCTGGCGGCGGTAGTGGGATTGATGCCCACATCACGGGCCAGCTCGGCCTTGTTGAGGATTTGTCCCGAGCGCAGTGCGCACGCGCGGAGAAAGCGCTCGAAGTCGCGCAGGTTTCCCACTTCGAGAAGTGCGCGCAAGTCGCGTTCGAGATATGAGACGACGTAAGCCTGGTAAAATTCGGCGGGGTCCAGTTCGGGCTTCTCCCACAGCTCGGGCATGGCGCCGCGCACGATGACTTCTTCGACATCGGCCTTCCGTTTGCCGTTGCGCAACTCTTCGAGGGCAACGCCCTCGAGCTCCACAATGCCCGCGCGTCCGGCGAGCGATTCGGAAACGCCTTGCATGAGCGAGAACTTTTGCGACCCAGTCAGGATGAAGCGTCCGTTGGCGCTGCGGTCGGCATCGATGACGGCCTTGAGGTGGCGGAACAGGCCGGGTGCGTATTGCACTTCGTCGATGATGACGGGGGCGGGGTGGCGACTCAGGAAGGCCTCCGGGTCATGCTCGGCTTGGGCGGCTTCGCTGGGGAGGTCGAGAGTAACGAACTCGTAGTCGGGGAACAGGCGTCGCGCGAGGGAGGTCTTGCCCGTTTGGCGCGCGCCGGTTATGACGACCACAGGGCGCTGGGTCACGAGGCGTTTGAGGCGGTCTTCGGCGAGCCGGGGGATCCAGGAGGCCATGGGGAGAATGTACTTCAAAAGCCACGATTCATGGTTTTAAAAGCCATGAATCGTGGCTTTTGAAGCCAGTATTTATGGCTTTATAGGCGTAATTTAATGAAATATCAAGGTTAGGGCTGATTGGGCGCATTTTCTGCGGTGACAACGCGGGGGTGATATTATGGAGCGTACTCCATAAAAAACACGATATTATGGAGTGAGGCATCCCATTCGGCGACCGTTCTCACAGAAGGAAATCAGGGCTGAGCCGGATCGTACAATCTGATAGCAGGCTAAGGCGAATGAGTATTTTGAATGATGGAGGTGCGGCATGTTGAAAACAGTCGAAGGCGTACTCAAAAAGGATGGCCGCATTCGTTTTCTCGAGAACGTCGAGGTGCAGCGTCCACGCCGCGTTCTTGTGACTTTCCTGGATGAGCCGGATCAGGATGCATCCGCCGATGCGATGCTGATCAGCGAGCCTGCGCTCGCCGAAGATTGGAACAAACCGGAGAAGGATGCGGCATTTGAAAAGCTTGGATGTCCGACAGTCGCCGTAAGTTGAGGTTGGCCCAAGATAGCGTCACTTAGAAGGTACCATGGAAGAACAATACGAGCTCATCACATCGCCACTTTCCCAAAAGGTCACAGCCAAGGCCCTCACCGTCAGTCTGGACATCTACCGAGGTGTAGACACGGACTGGACTTTAGAGATTGTGGATGAGTTTGGGAACTCTACTGTTTGGGATGAGTTGTTTCCAACGGATCAGGCGGCCTTTAATGAAGGCATGCGAACCATCCATGAAGAAGGTATTGAGTCGCTCATCGGTTCTTGAACCGCCTCACTGCAACGCTTAGGGAGAAATCGTGCTGACTGGCCCCTTGCCTGCGCGAGGATGACGCGGCTAATCCGCAGCGAGGAGGAGGCATGCCTCGTCCCTACTTCCTCGTCATCTCCGCATACAACGCCCGGATCGCCTTCTGGTAATCCGCATTCGCCACGCCGACGATGATGTTCAGCTCCGACGCGCCCTGGTTGATCACGCGCACGTTGACGTCCGCTTCGGCCAGCGCTTTGAAGACCTTGGCCGACATGCCCACCTGACGGGCCATGCCTTCGCCCACCACCGCGATCAACGCCAATTCGTTTTCGACCTCAAGCTTGTCGGGTTGCAGCACGCGCTCGATGTCCTCGCGCAGCGCTTCGGCTTTAGAGGCGTCGGCGCCGATTTCTTCGGAGGACACGAGCACGCTCATACTGTCGATACTTGTGGGGCAGTGCTCGATCGAGACGCCGTGCGTTTCGAACAGGCTGAGGAAGCGCCGGGCGAAGCCGAGCTCCTTGTTCATCATCGCCTTCTCGACCGTGAACAGCGAGAAGTTCTTTTTGCCGGCGATGCCCGCGATGTCGTAGACCGTCACTTCGGGCAGCTTCGAAACGATCATCGTGCCCGCGTCGTCGGGCTTGTTGGTGTTGCGGATGTTGATGGGGATGCCCGCTTCGCGCACCGGCGCGATGGCCTCGTCGTGGAACACGCTCGCGCCCATGTAGGACAGCTCGCGGATCTCGCGGTAGCTGACGAGGTCGAGCGGGTGCGGGTTCTCGACGATGCGCGGGTCGGCCATGAGCAGGCCCGAGACGTCGGTCCAGTTTTCGTACAACTCCGAACCCGAGGCGCGGGCGGCGATTGCGCCCGAGATGTCGGACCCGCCGCGCGAGAAGGTCTTGACCTGGCCGTCGGTGTCGGAGCCGTAGAAGCCGGGGATCACGTAGGTTTTGGATTCGTCCTGCAAGCGCGCGCCCAAAGCTTCGTAGCTGCGCGGATCGAGGCGGCCGGTCTTGTCGAAGAACACGCAATCGGCCGGTTCCACGAACTCCGCGCCCAGGAACGCCGCCATCAGCTTGCCCGAGAAGTACTCGCCACGGGAAGCGATGAAATCCCCGGTCGCACCGTTCAGGATCTGCTTGTGGAAGGTCTCCATCTCCGCGGCCATGGCCGCGCCGTTTTTATCGGCCAGGTTCAGTTCCTTCTCGATCTCCAGGAACCGGTCGCGGATCAGCGAGAAGGCCTCGTCGAACGGGATGTTCTTGCGGGCGGCGTGGTGGCACTGGTATAAAAGGTCCGTCAGCTTGGCCTCGCCCGCATGGCGCTTGCCGGGTGCGGAGACGACGATCACCTTGCGGCGTGCGTCCCGGCCCAGAATATCACGGATCTTGAGGAATTGCCGGGCATCCGCAACGCTGGAGCCCCCGAATTTGCTGGTGATGCGGGTCATGGTGGGGGAAAGGTAACCAATGGGTCTGTAAGGGCGACGCATGCGTCGCCCCGCATTCCCCCACGGCGGCGTGCGCGGGCCACCGGGTGTGCGGCGGTTATTCAGGGCGACCCGGTGGGTCGCCCGTACAATCCGTAGATGTCCATGAACCGCCGCGTGAAGGCGTCGACCTGGTCGGCGGGCAGGCGGTTGATGCCTGCCGCCAGCGCGCGGCCCCCGCCCGAAGGGTATTCGGCGGCGAGGGCGGAGGCGGGAGCCACGAGCTCCCCCGGCGCGCGCCCGCGCGGCGCGCGGATCGACACCTGGTACTGGCCATCCGACTGCGGGTGCAGGACGGCGAAGGCCGTTCCGGGGTTTTGCAGCGCGGCGCGGTTGGCCCACGTAGACCCCAGACGCCGCGCCCACCCCGTTCCGGGAAGGGTATACAGGGCGGCCCCCGGGCTCACCGAGCCCGGTTTCACCGCCCCCATCATGGCTTCATCTTCGGCAAGCTGTCTTCGGAGCGGTTCGATCAGCCCGCTGTCGCGGATGAAGGTTTCAGGATCACGGAACTCCGCCACGCGCTCGGCCACATGGAGGGGTTGGAAGAGAACGTCTTCGGGCGTTTCCCCGTAGGCGTTGTAATTGATCAGTTCCCCGGCTTCGCGGAGGGCCTCGCGGGAAGCCGCCGTGAGGTGAAGGGGCTTGAGCAGGGAGTCCGCTCCTTCGGGGAGGTTGTCGCCGAAAGCGGCGATGGCGGCCCAGCGGGGGTCCTGACCCCGACCCTGCGCCAGAAGGTCGGCATGGACCAGCAGTCCGGTGCAGGCGCTGCGGGTGGTGGTGATGCGGGTGCGCAGGCGGGACGAGTCCGGGATTTCCCCGGGCTCGTGGTGATCGTACCACGTGACATTAGTGGTAGGATTTTGAAGAAGCCTGTGCAGATCGTCCCGATTGTCTTTCAGGTTGATGTCGAAGATGTACAAGGCGAGGGGGATGTCGGGGGCGTCCGGCGACGCCGGGTGATGCACGGTGCGCAAAAGGCGGAGATCGCGTTTCAGGCCCGTCAATCGCTGCGTTGGCGTGATTCCCGCGAGGAACGCGAGGTGCTGGCTGATGATGCCGTCCGCATCTCCGTTAAATGCGAAAATTACCCGTGGAGGGCGGGAATCAATAGGCGAATCCATGTGCGAGATAGTAGATTAGCGGAACCGAAAATTGGCAAAATGATTCGTGGAAAGGCGTGGGGAAAATCGCCAGGCACGTTCCGGTTGACCTGTCGCTTCCTTCGTTTTCCCGATTCTTCTCCTTCAAACCAATGGCCGGGCATCGGGCTGGCGCCTGCATGCCCTTGAGTAATATCCCGGGTCCGGCACGGCCGGACCATGAACGGGGCACTGGAAAGGCATTATGGATTTCTCGCTCGAACTTCCTCTCCTGCTGGGCTTCGGAGGCGGCCTCGTCGCCCTCTTGTACGCGGCCTGGAAATCCCGCTGGATCATGGCGCGCGAGGTTCCCGATGAAAAGCTCAAGCGGATCGGCGGCTATGTGGCCAAGGGCGCGATGGCGTTCCTGGCGCGTGAATACAAGGTGCTTCTTCCCTTCGCGATCGCGGCGGCGGTGCTGCTGTTCTTCGGAAGCCACAGCTTCCTGAAATGGGAAGCGGCCACCTTCCTGCTGGGCGCGGGCTGCTCCGCGCTCGCCGGCTACTTCGGCATGAAGATCGCCACGCAATCCAACTTTCGCACGACCTGGGCGGCGCGCACCAGCCTGAACGAGGCGCTGAAAGTCTCGTTCGCCGGCGGTTCGGTGATGGGCATGAGCGTGATGGGCCTGGCGCTCATCGGGATCTCCGCCATCCTGTTCGCCACGCTGAACTCCTTCGGCCGCACCGCGGAAGCGGTGAGCCTGTGGTCGTTGCCGATCCTCTCCGGCTTCGCGCTCGGCGCTTCGTGTATCGCCCTGTTCGCCCGCGTGGGCGGCGGCATCTACACCAAAGCCGCCGACGTGGGCGCGGATCTGGTGGGCAAGGTGGAAGCGGGCATTCCCGAAGATGACCCCCGCAACCCGGCGACGATCGCGGACAACGTGGGCGACAACGTGGGCGACGTGGCCGGCATGGGTGCCGACTTGTATGAGTCCTTCGTGGCGACGGTGCTGGGCTGCATGATCCTCGGCCTGGCGGTGGACGCGCCTACCGATCTGAAGATCGCCTTGTGCCTCCTGCCTCTGACGCTGGGCGCGGGCGGCGTGATCGCCTCCATCCTGGGCATGGGCCTGGTGCGCGTCGGCGAAGGTGGTTCCCCGCAAGCCGCGCTCAACAAGGGTACCTTCACCGCGGCCGCCCTTTCGGCGCTTTTCAGCTGGCCGATTTTCCACTTCACGCTCGGGGGCCGCACTTTCGGTGACGGCATCGGCGCGAACAACCTGTTCTGGGCCACGGTCATCGGCGTGCTCGGCGGTACGGCCATCGGCCTTCTGACGGAATACTACACCGGCACCGGGCGCAAGCCGGTGAACGCCATCGTGAAGGCCTCGGAAACCGGCCCGGCCACCAACATCATCACCGGCATGGGCGTGGGCATGGCCTCCACGGCGCTGCCCATCCTCGTGATGGCCGCCACCGTCCTGCTGGGCTACTGGCAGGCCGGGCTGTTCGGCGTGGCGATCGCCACGCTGGGCGTGCAATTGTTCCTGGGCATCCAGCTCGCGGTCGACGCGTTCGGCCCGATCGCCGACAACGCCGGCGGCCTCGCCGAGATGTCGGAGCAGCCCCCCGGCGTGCGTGCCAACACCGACAAACTCGACGCCGTGGGCAACACCACCGCGGCCATCGGCAAGGGATTCGCCACGGCTTCCGCCGCCCTCACCTCGGTGGTGCTGTTCACCGCCTTCAAGGAAGAGACCGGCGTGGGCACGATCGAGATCACCGATCCCATGGTGCTCATCGGCCTGCTGGTGGGCGGCATGATCCCGTATCTGTTTTCCTCAAGTTGCATGATGGCCGTAGGCCGCGCCGCGTTCGCGATGGTGGAGGAAGTGCGCCGCCAGTTCCGCACCATCCCGGGCATTCTCGAGGGCAAGTCCGAGCCCGACTACGGGCGCTGCATCGACATCTCCACGCGGGCGGCGTTGCGCGAGATGATCGTTCCCGGCGTGTTGGCCATCCTCTCGCCGGTCGCCGTGGGCTTCCTGGGCGGAGTGCCCATGCTGACGGGCTTTCTGATCGGCGTGACGGTCTCGGGCGTGGCCCTGGCCATCTTCATGTCCAACACGGGCGGTGCCTGGGACAACGCCAAGAAGACCGTTGAATCGGGCGTGTCGGGCGGCAAGGGCTCCGACGCCCACAAGGCGGCGGTCGTGGGAGATACCGTGGGAGACCCGTTCAAGGACACGGCGGGCCCGTCTCTCAATATTCTGATCAAGTTGATGGGTGTGATGTCCGTCGTGATCGCGCCGATGCTGAAGCGGTATTGGGGATATTGATTTGCTACGAGCAGGCTTTGAAACCGGCTGCGACCGGAGTCCGGGGGCGTCACGCTGCTTCGCGATACTTCCCGTATCGCTGCATCGCGTTCCTACCCGGACCGGGTCTCGCCCGGTTCCCTCCCGCATCGTGCAGAAGTAAACTTTGTTGATATTCAGAAGGCTATAAGGCTTTCATTGCCGAGGATGCTCATGACCACTTACACCACCCATCTTTACCAGATCCTGTACCCCAACCAGGCGCTTGTCGCCTCGCATCTGGGAGCGCAGGATTTCGCGCGTCACTATCTGGTCGGTTCGATCCGCCATTACAGCGGCAAGCTCGTGTTCGCGGAGATCGATCCGGCCTTCCGGAATCCGTACTTCAAGATCGATGAGGCGTTGACGGAAATGGTTCCCCACGCCGACGGGTCGCCCAAGCGCACCAAGTTCATCAGCTCCTACCGTGTGCTGGAGCATATGGATTTCGCGGCCATCCGGAAGCTTTACCTCGCCAATGCCGAGGCGCAGGTGCTGGAGTTGAGCCCGGCTCCCTACGACAAGAAGCATGAGTCGGGCTATCTGCGCACCTACGCCGAAATCGCTCCGCTTTCGATGCTGGTGCTCTCGCCTTTGGCCATGCCCGAGTTCGGCGCTTCCATCACCGAGGAAGGGAACGGTAAGGGTGCGCCCAAACTGTTCTATACCCAGATCGACCTGAACATCAACGAGTTCCTGGAGACCTTCGAAGCCAACCCGTTCGCGCAGGCGCCGTTTCCGTTTCTGCACCCTTCGAAGCTACGTGATGCGATCCACGAGATGCAGGCCAAACCCGAAAAAACCACCAAGGGTTTGTCGCTGTTTTGCCCGCTCGACCAGATTTCCTTCAAGAAGATCCGCCACGGGTTCATGTTCTCCGATGGTGCGCACAGCAAGTTCTTCGAGATGCCGTCACTGCACGACATCGAGGTGAACAACTTCAAGTTCTGGCAGGGGATGTAGGGATTCCCGGGAGGGAATCCCAATTAAGAATCGGGAATTTGGAATCAAGAATTCCCGAAAAGAAAAGGGCGGTTCGCGAGGGCCGCCTTTTCCATGTCCATCCTGCCAGGTTCCGGCCTCCCCGGTTCCGAAGAGGACAGTACGGGAGGACTTCAGTCGGAGGACGGTTTTTCCAGCGCGTCACGCGTTGCGGATGTCCCGATGCCGGCGATATAGTACTTTCCCTGTCCCCGTTCGTCGCCCGGAGCCGGAAACCCCTGTCGTCTCCGGCGGACTCCGACCTTGCGAGGCCACCATGAAAAAAGTCCTTCTCATCGCCGGCGTCGCGGCCGTGCTGCTCACCGGTTGCCTGGGTTCTCCTCCCGAGCCGGAGGAGACCTTCGGTACCCTGACGGTACGTGACTATTTCGAGGGCGCGGTGGAGGTCTTCGAGCCTGTCCTGTTCCGGCAGTTTCCCGGCATGGACAGTACCTACCTGATTGCGGGTCTGGCAGGGAAGATCACGGTTGTGACCTGGCGCGACGACGCCTGGCAAATGTCGGACTTCGAGAATGTTCCCGTGCTGTACGGTGAGGATGGCGGCTTGCTGGGCTTCGCCTTTCATCCCGATTACGCCACGAACCGGAAGTACTACGTCTATTATGTCGAGGGGCGTTTTCCGGGAACGATCGTGTTGGCCGAGCGCGAAGCGGATTCGACGCTCGTCAAGGGCTCGGGCAAAGCGGAACGCCGTCTTTTGACGTTGGAGAAACCGTACGTCTGGCACAATGGTGGCACCCTCATCTTCGGACCGGAAGGATATCTCTACACGGCCATAGGCGACGGGGGCGGGATGGTGCTTCCGGAAACCAAGGAACGAGCCCAGAATCCATCCGTGCTGTTCGGCAAGTTCATCCGCATTGACGTCGATGGTCCCGACGCCTTCCCGGATGATCCAACCCGGAATTATGCCATTCCTCCGGGCAATCCCTTCGTCGACAGCGCACAATACCTTCCCGAAATCTGGGCGAAGGGGTTACGCAGCCCATGGAAGTGGACCTTCCACCCCCTCACGGGCGAGATATGGCTGGGCGACGTGGGACAGAGCCTCCACGAGGAAATCACCTTGGTTCCGCGTGGTGCCAACCTGGGTTGGCCTATCTGGGAAGGAACGGCGTGTGTCAACCAGCATGATTATGAGCGTCGTCTTCAGGTGTCGGGTTGCACCACGGAGGGTTTCCTTCCCCCGGTTTTGAGCCTTCCTCGCAAGCGATCCGCCAGTGTGACCGGCGGAATTTTTTATCCCGAGACGCCATCCTCACCATTTTCGGGCAGCTATATCTTCGGGGACTTCGTGACTGGCAAGGTATGGGCTTTACGCACTCCCGACGGCTTTTCACAGGACTATGTGGAAGTCGCCCACGTTCCGAGCGTTGTGTCCTTTGATCTGGACGAACAGGGACGATTGTTCGCGACGTCGCTCCGGTCCCGGAAGATTTACATCCTGGAGCCTTCCGTTTCCCTAGCCGGAACGACGGAACCTTGAGGTAACGGTATCGTGGGCTCTTAAAAAGGAGCCTTGGGGTAAGTCTTGGGGCGGGTGTTTTTTTGCCGGATCGTCCGTCGAAGGAAGGGAGCAAGGGACGTATGGGAGCGCCAGGACACTGACCTCGCGCTACGCTTGCCGGAATTTTTGGTGACGGACCGATCCTGCACATGTTTTGAATGTATTTCTTGAGTGACCCTGGAGATACAGGCGACTTCCCGTCCAGCATTTGCGAGGCCTCATGAACAAGAAAACCATCCTCGTCACCGGCTTTGCCGCCGTGCTGCTCGCCGGTTGCGGCTTCGTCGGTTCGGCACCCATCGACCCGAACGCGCCGCCGGGGTTTTTCTCGGGCATCTGGCACGGCATGATCGCGCCGTACACCTTGATCTTCCGCCTGTTCTTCGACATCAAGATGTACGCCGTGCCCAACACCGGCTGGTTCTACGACCTGGGATACTGGATCGGCATCACCGGCGCGATCCCGTTCGGGTGGCTGGCGGCGCTCATCGCCCTCGTCGCGCACGTGTTCCTGGTTTGAGGGTGGCGGGTGCGTTCCGCTGGCCTTACCTGAGGTTGGTGGTTGGTGGCTGGTCTTTGGAGCCAACGGGTGTTTTAAACTGACCGAAGGTCGAAATCACCAACATCATGTCAGGCCCGCCCGTGGTACCAACCTCACATAAGGTCCCATTGCAGGCACCAACTCCCTTTAGGCCCCACGAGGCCCCCCCTGTTCAGCTTGCGGCCCCCCTCCCGGGAAGCTAGGTTGACATCCGGAACACCCGCCGGTTGACCGCGTTTGCGAACCCGGCGCCAACCCCCCAAATTCCCCAAAATCCCCGAAAAATTCCCGGAATCCCCTCATTTCATGTCTTCTCCTCCAGACTCCCCATCCCCGACTCCCGATACGGAGGCCGTGACCGCGTCGTCCAGGACACCCGCCGCGGCACCCGCGCCGAGCCCTGCCGAAGCGTTCGTGCATCTCCACGTGCACTCGGAGTATTCGATGCTGCGGGCCACGCCGCGCATCGGCGGGTTGATCAAGGCGGCGCAGGCGATGGGGCAAACCGCCCTGGCGCTCACCGATCATGGCAACATGTTCGGCATGCTGGAGTTTTATACCGCGGCGCACAAGGCGGGGATCAAACCGGTGATCGGGTGCGATCTGTACGTGGCGCCGGATGCGCGCGCGAATGTGAACTACGCGCCGGGCGAGCGTCCGTGGCACCGGCTGACCGTGCTGGCGGAGAACGAGGCAGGCTACCGCAACCTGCTGCAGTTGTGCTCGGCGGGTCACCTCGAAGGCTTTTTCCAGAAGCCGCGCGTCGACCGCGAATTGCTCGCGCGCCATGCGGAAGGTTTGTTCTTCCTCGTTCCCAATCTGGACAGCGAACCCGGGTGGCATTACCTGAAAGGTCAGGAGCAACGGGGACGCGATCACCTGGAATTCCTGGCGTCATTGGGGGGCGAGGGTCACGCGGGGCGTGACCGGGTTTTTCTCGTGGTGCAGGACCACGGGGTGGCGGATGAGCGCACGGTCAACAATTTCTTTTTGCAGCTGCACGAGGCGGAAGGCTGGAACCTTCTGGCGGGAAACGACGTGCACTATGTGGCAAAGAAGGATGCGCGCGCGCATGAAATCCTGCTGTGCATCGAGGCGAACGCGCGTAGCGCCGACGCCGATCATCCGCGTTTCCCGAGCGACCAGTATTACCTGAAATCCGGCGAGGAGATGGCGGCGGCGTTGGGTCGTTTTCCCGGCGCGCTGGAGAACACGGCGCGTCTGGCCGCGGCCTGCAACGTCGAGATCACGTTCGGGACGCTTTACTTGCCGCAGTTTCCCATTCCGCCCGAGTTCGGCGACGCCGACGTGTATCTGGCGCACCTGGCGCACGAGGGATTGAAGGCGCGCTACGACGCCCCCGACGACGCGTTGCGCGAACGTCTCGATTACGAGCTCACGGTGATGAAGAACATGGGCGTGGCGGGATACATGCTCATCGTCCAGGATTTCATCAATGCGGCGAAGGCGCGGGGCATTCCCGTGGGACCGGGGCGCGGTTCGGCGGTGGGCTCCCTGGTGTGTTACGCCATCGGCATCACCGACGTGGATCCGGTCCGGTACAACCTCCTGTTCGAACGCTTCCTGAATCCCGAGCGCGTGTCGATGCCCGATATCGATACGGACTTCTCCGACAGCGGTCGCGCGGAGGTGATCCAGTACGTGGTCGACAAGTACGGCACGGAGTCGGTGGCGCAGATCGTGACCTACGGGCGCCTGAAGGCCAAGGCTGTGCTCAAGGACGTGGCCCGCGTGCTGGGGATCGACCACCGCGAGGTGGAGCGGATCAACAAGTTCATTCCTCCCCTGTCGAAAGGGTTGGTGAGGCCCCCCCACGACAAGAACCGGGACAACACCTACGCCTCCGACCTGCAGGAGGTGATGCAGGCGATTTCATCCGGCGGCGAGCAATACAAGCTGCTGTGGGAACACGCGCTGAGTCTTGAAGGCGTGGTGCGCCAGGCGGGCATGCATGCGGCGGCGGTGATCATCGCGCCCAAGGCCGTCGTGAACTTCGCGCCCTTGTTCCGTCAGCCGGCCTCGGATCAGGTGATGATCCAGTACGACATGCGCTACTCCGAGGACATCGGGCTGCTGAAGATGGACTTCCTCGGCCTGCGCAACCTTTCGGTGATCCAGGACGCGATCGCGCAGATCAAGCGCAACCACGGCGTCGACATCGATCCCCTCAAGCTGGACATGGAGGATCCCGTCACGCTGGCCATGCTGGGACGTGGTCAGACGGTGGGCGTGTTCCAGTTCGAATCCGGCGGCATGCAGGATTACCTGCGCAAGCTGCAGCCCTCCGGGCTTGAGGACCTGATCGCCATGAACGCCCTGTACCGTCCCGGCCCGATGGCGAACATTCCCGACTACATCGCGCGCAAGCGCGGGCATCAGAGGCCGGACTATTACCACAAGGATCTCGAACCGATCCTGCGCGAGACCTACGGCGTGATCGTGTATCAGGAGCAGGTGATGCAGCTCGCGCAGGTGCTCGCCGGCTTCACGCTCGGCGGCGCCGACCTTTTGCGCCGCGCGATGGGTAAAAAGGACGAGAAGAAGATGAAGGAGCTCAAGCCGAAGTTCGTCGGCGGAGCGAAGGAGCGTGGTTACGATCCGGCGATGGCCGAGAAGCTGTGGGACATCCTCATCCCCTTCTCCAGCTACGCGTTCAACAAGTCGCACTCGGCCGCCTATGCGCTGGTGGGCTACCAGACCGCGTGGCTTAAGGCCAATTACCCGGCCGAGTTCATGGCGGCCAACATGAACTCCGAAATGCAGGATACCGCGCGGCTGGTGGTCTTGCTCAACGAATGCCGCCAGATCGGGGTGGAAGTCCAGTTCCCCGACATCAACCGCAGCAACGCGCACTTCCGCGCGGAGAACGGCAAGATCGTGTATGGCCTCGCGGGCGTGAAGAACGTGGGCCTTGCCGCCGTGGAGAAGCTGGTGGAGGAGAGGGAGGCCAACGGCCACTTCCGCAGCCTGTTCGACCTGTGTCGCCGCGTCGACGGTCAGGCGCTGAACCGCCGCGCCCTGGAGTCGTTGATCCTTGCGGGTGCGCTTCCCGACGATCTGCCGGGGAACCGCGCGCAGCAGTTCGCGGCGGTGGAAACCGCCCTCGCGTGGGCGGCGGGTCTGCAGGCCGACCGCGAGTTGGGCCAAGTCAGCCTGTTCGGCGGCGACGCTTCGGCCGATGAGGACAACGGGAGCGCGGGCGGCCTCGGGACGGATGAGCCGCCGCTGCCCGCAGTGGACCCGTGGCCGTACCACGAGATGCTGGAAAAGGAAAAGGAAGTGCTCGGGCTCTACCTTTCCGGACATCCGCTGGAACCCTACCGGGCCGAGCTCGAGGGGTTCGCCAGTTCGGCGCTCGACCCCGAGCGGCTGAGGATGATCGCCTCGGGTTCGAACGTCATCCTCGGCGGGATGATCACCCGTCTCAAGCAGCGCATCAGCAACAAGGACAACAAAACCTTCGCGTTCGCCGACCTGGAGGACTTCACCGGGAAGGTCGACGTGGCCATCTGGACGGACGTCTTCGAGGAGGTGCGCCACGACGTGGAGGTCGACTCCATGGTCCTGATCCGCGGCACGCTGTCGTGGGACGAGGAACGGCGCGTCCACAAGCTCACGGCGTCACGCGTGATGCCGCTTGCCGGCGCGCGTGACCAGTTGGCCCGCAGCGTGCACATGCGTTTGCGGACGGCGGGCCTGCAACCGGAACAACTGGAAGAGCTGCGCGCCGTGTGTGAAGCGAATCCGGGGCCGTGCCGCCTGGTCTTCCATCTGGAGTCGGAGCACGCCCACCGCGACGAGGCGGTGGACGTCGTCAGCGAACGTTATCTGGTCGACCCCGGCGCGGAGTGCTTTGACCGTTTACGCGAACTGGCGGGAACGGGCAACGTGTGGTTGAGTGCGAAGGGGCAGGCGTAAAGGTCGAGGGCTATCTTTTCCTGGAAACCCATGCAGATCCGTAACTGGCTTGTCTACCACGTTGGCGACCGCGCTTTGGCGGCCGCGCGCGTGGTATGCCCGGGGGGATATGCGGTCTATGCGACACCCTTCATCTGGCACATTCACGAAGAGCCCCGAGACTTTTACCGTTACTCGCGCTATGGGCTGACCCATCTCTTCACCAAGGCGGGTTTCGACAACGTCGAGGTCCTCCCCCTGTCGGGTTTCTGGGTGACGTTCGGGCAGCTGTTCGTCTATCAGCTCTACCGCCTGCAACGCGGCCCGATGCGATGGGTTCCGGTCATCCCCCTGATGGCGATCGTCATTCAGTTGCTTGCGCTCGCGCTCGACAAGATCGACCGGGCGCCGGGGTCACGCAAGTGGACGTGGGCCTACCTGACCGTGGCGCGCAAGCCGTCCGCCCGCCCCTAGCCGGGGTTTGGTTTATGCCGGAAGCCGGAACCGGCAACGGTGGGCAACGGCCTGCGACGGAATCCCGGGCGGCTCCGGTGAATGCGAGTGGGTCACGTGAGTCGAGCGCGTCAGTCCAGGCGCGCAACCCACAAGTTGATGTGTGTCTCCGCGCGGAACAGGCGGCGCACATACTGGACGACCTCAATCAGGCGCACCATGACGTTTCCCGCCGGAAGGCCTTTCCCGCGCAAGCGGGCGCGAATCCTCTCGTGTTCCAGATCCGAGATCGAGAGCGTCATGGACGCGCGTGCGGCGGCGGCCTTCAGGGATCGCTTGAGCCGGGGTCGCGTCGTGTATCCGATGCCGGAGAAGCCCGTCACCGGTCGCCCGCGCAGACGCAGGTACGCCCGCGCGAGGCGTCGTGGCATGAGCGGAAGCCAGGGCATGAGATAGTGGCCTTCGAACGTGCCGCGATAGTCCGGGCAGCGGAGATGCAACGCTCCGCCCGGCTTGACGATACGCAGCATCTCCGCGAGAACCATTTCCACATCCTGCACGTGTTCCAGGGTTTGGTAGGAAAGCACGGCGTCGAAGGTCTGGTCGCGATAGGGAAGCCGTTCGCCCACGGCGCGAATGAAGCGTGCGGCCGCGCGTTCGTCCAGAGGAACGCCCCGGTCCGTTTCCAGATCGCCGAGCGTGAGGCGGCGGCGCATCAGGCCCAGTTTCTCCGCGTCGGGCTCGATGCCGCGCACGTCGAACCCGAGGGCGAGCCCGCGCAAGGCCGCAGTGCCCATGCCGGACGCGAGATCAAGCACAAGGCGGGCGTGGGGCGTGCGCTGTCTGAGAACCGCAAACCGGTCGTCGTGCCGCTCGTCGATTTGAAACCAGTTTTCACAGACCTTTTCGACTTGTTCCGGGGCGCGCACGCCGAAGTCATCGCGATAGACACGTGTGATGTAAGCGTGGTATGCGGCACGGGTTTGTTGCAGGAAGGGTAAAGGTTCCATCATGATTCCGAATTTCCCTTGGTTCCGCTTTTCGACCCATCCCGCCATCGTTCCCGCCACTCCGCCAACTTGCCCCATGCGCCCGGCCGGTTCAGAAACGAATCATAGCCGAGCGTCTCCGTGCCCAGGGTTTTCTTGAAAGCCTCGAGCGAAGCCGTCCCGCCGCTTCCCAGGAGATCGAAAATGTCGAACCCCCTTGAGGCCGCGTCCGGAACCATCGTCGCATACAACGCCTGCACGGCTCCCAGGCGGTACAACTCCGGATCGGAGGCACCGTGCCAGACGCATGCATGGCGGTTGTGGTAGAACGCGACGTATCCCGCCGCCACACGCCCTTCGTGCTCCGCAAGCCACAAGCGGGCGGACGCCGCGGGCAATGCGGCGAGATCTTCGAAGAAGGCGCGCGGATAACGTGAGGTCGCGCGGTCGCCCCAACGTTGCAGGGATTTTTCATAGACGCCGTAGTAGGCGTCCCAGTCCGCAGCGGAAGTGGCCACACGCACCGTGACGCCGGCCTCGCGCGCCATGCGGAGCTTGCGCCGCGGATCGGGATTCCAGCTTCGCGCCGGGTTTTCACGGTCGACGCGTGAGAGATCGATGACCTGCGTGCGTGCGGCCAATGCCTTTCCCGCGCCCACCGGATTCCGTGTGAACGGAGACGACACGAGATGAACGTTCAATGCCGCGAGGGTGCGCTCGATGTCCGCGCGTTCCGCCGGCCGCAGCGCGCGCGGGCACACCACCGCGGTATACGTGCCGAACGGACTGACGTAACGTCGGCGCCCCCAGCGCCGGTCGCGTAACAGGGGCAGGCAGGCCGGGCCTTCCGGAAATTCGAACAGCAGGGGAGCGCTTTCGGCCTTGACGTGACGGGCCGCGAGGCGGTGCCAGGCCGGCGTCTGAAAGAACGTCGCGGTCTCGTCCCCGCGTACCAGGGTTTCCCACAAATCGGGAGGACAAAATTTCATGGAACGGGAGAGAGGCCGGCCGCGGGAATCCGCAGGGGTGGAACCGTCGCGTACGCTCCCGCATCCGCCCGTGACGACACGCAGGCGCCGGGCCGCGCGCTCGTCACGGGCACGTCGTGCCTAGGCAGCCTCGTGATGCTCGGTATCCTCTTCTTCGGTCGCCGGCGTTTCCCGGAACACGCGCAGGACGATGCGTCCCACGGCGATGATGATGCCGGCCAGCGCCAGGATGCCCAGCAGCTTGAGCCAGTTGAAACCCCTCGAAGATGTTGCGGTATTTTCCATGATGGTCGCCCCGTATACGCGTGTCCGTCTCCGCGGCCGAACTCGCGCCTGACGTCTCGTGTGCGACGGGGATTTGCGCTTGTCCCGTCTGCCACGAATCCTGATCTGTGCGCGGGTCGCCGCCTCTCTCTGACACCGAATATACTACAAAAGGGGACAACGGATCGCGACCTCCAGTAGATTAATTCCGGAGGGAAGGATATGCGGGTGGGGGAGGGCGGCGCGGCGCTCCCGACACGCCTCCCGCACCGCCGGGCACGCCTGTCAGACCAGGTCATCCTCTTCCGGCGGGGGAGGGGGATTGACTGCCGGGGTTGTGTCCGGCCTGGCTGCCGGAGCATCCATCATGGATTCCAGCAGGGTGGACTGCTCGTTGAGGAGGTTCTGGAAACGCAGGTAAAACCGGGCCCGTTCGTTCTCAAGCGTTTGCAATTCGGTGCGCAGGGTTTCGACCTCCGTCCGGGCCGCCTGTGTTTCCGCGCCGATGCGGTCGCGGGTTTCCCGCAACAGGGTCTCGGCCTCCCGCTCGGCGGCGCGGCGCTTTTCCTCCAGGGCCTGCTGGACCGCAAGCGCCGCCTCCTGCAGGGTGTTCTCGGATTTGAGATAACGTCCGACCTCTTCGCGCGCATCCTGCAACTCGGTGGCAAGGGTCTGGGCGCGGCGGGTCACGTCTTCGAATTCACGCGCCAACGCTTCCAGCAGGGCATGCACTTCCTCGCGGTCGTAACCGCGCCAGACGCGTGTGAATTCGTGTTTGCGGATATCCTGGGGATCGAGCATGACGGGAAAGGTCTAAAGTCGGAGCGGGGGTGTCAAAGGAGGGGATCGGAATTCGGAATGAAGAATGAAGAAGGAAGCGTCGAAGGCATGAGGCCGCGCAGCGGACGTGCCGCTAAATGAGGCCGCAGGCTGAATCATCATGAAGAATGCAGGGCGATGAGAAGGGGGCGATGATCGCCGCGTGAAGGGAGGCGGCAATCGGAAATGGAAAAAGTCCCGGTGCGCTCCGGGGTACGAGTGCGGTGATTTTCGTTGAAAAAGACGCTTGTGGCTGGAAAGCGAAAGTGCGGGGAGGCGGCAATGGCGGCAGGCGGAGCCGTCGGCGACTTGCGACGGCGGTGTGACCGACTACTTTTCCGTTCATCCCGGAGGTGCCATGTCCCGTTCACCCACTCATTCTTCGCACGCCCCGCATCTTTCACGATCCCCGTGGTGGCGGAAGATTCTCGGCACCCTCGTGGGCCTGTGCGTGGCGGTCATGGTGGTCGTGCTCGTGCAGGCCTTGGGCCACCGGATATGGCCCCTGCCGCAGGGAATCGATTTCCGCGATGCGGAACAGGTTGCCGCGCTGGTGCGCGACCTGCCGGCGGGCGCGATGCTCTGGGTGGCGTTCAGCTATTTCCTGGCGACGCTGGCGGGAGCCTACGTGGCGTTGAAGATCGCGCGCACCGCGTGGGTGTCGACCTGGCCGGCGGTGGCGGTGGAGGGAGTCCTCCTCGCATTCGGGGTGATGAACCTGATGGCGCTGCCCCACCCGGCCTGGTTCTGGGTGACGGCGCTTGCCAGCTTCCCGTTGGGCGCCTTCGCGGCCATCCGGTTGGCGCGCAAAACGTCTCTGCGGCTTCCCTGAAAGCCTCCGGCCAACGCCCGCCGTCCCGTACCACACGCGGCGCCGCTAACGTGCGCCGTTAAAGTCCTCCGCTAGCGTTCACCAAACAGCGCGGTCCCGACGCGCACGGAGTGCGCGCCTTCTTCCACGGCGATTTCGAAATCGCCGGACATTCCCATCGACAGTTTCGCGAGCAACGGGTGGCGATCCGCGAAACGCGCCCGCGCGTCCGCGAGCAAGGTCGCCAGCTCGCGAAAACAGGGCCGCGCCGCCTCGGGTCCGCCTTCCAGCGGGCCCATGGTCATCAGGCCGACCAGATCGAGATGCGGCGCGGCCGGGAGCGCCGCGATGAATTGCAGGAGGTTTTCAGGTTCGATGCCGCCCTTGTTGGGCTCGCGCGAGGTGTTGACCTGAAGGAAGATCTTGCGACGAACGTTCAACTCTCCCGCGATGCGGTTGATCGTCTCCCACAATTCAGGTGTGTCCACGGAGTGGATGGTGGTGACGAGCGGAAGAACCTTGCGGACCTTGTTGCGCTGGAGACTGCCGATGAGGTGCAGTTGATAGTCGCGCGCGCTGCCGTCTTCACGGGCGGGGAGCGGGAACTTTTCGAGCACTTCCTGCACGCGGTTTTCGCCGAACACAGGCGCACCGATGTCGTTGGCCGCGACGATGGTTTCGACGGGGTGGGTTTTGCTCACCCAGATGAGTTCGACCTCCTGTGGATCGCGCCCGCCGCGTGCGCACGCGGCGGCGATGCGGGCGAGGATGTCGGCGTGATTCTGCGAGAGCGTAAGCGAAGTGTTCATGTCTTTCCGTACATCAGGGTGAAGGCCGCACGCGGGTGGTGATCACATCGATCACATCAACCCGGTCCGTGGCCACGAGCCGCAGCCCCTGCGGCAGCTTCTTTCCTTTCATCTCCTCCACGTTCTCCGCGGGTGCGTACACGGTCGCGGCACCGGCGCGCGCTGCGGCCCGGACCTTGGCGGCCAGGCCTTCCACCGGCAGCACCGCGCCGGTGAGCGACAACTCGCCCGTGAACGCGCATGTCGGGGCGACGAGGGTGCGCGTGAGCGCCGAGACCAAAGCGACGAACATCGGCAGGCCGATGGACGGGCCGCCCTTGGGTGGCAGCGGGTCCATCACGTGAAAGTGGAAGTCGGTGTGGAGGAACAGGACCGGGTCGAGGCCGAACCTTTCGGCCCGGGCGCGTACGAGGCTGACGGCGAGTTGCGCGGCGTCACGCGCCGAGCCGATGAGGTTCCCCGTCAGGATGAGTTTACCGCGCCCGGGCAGAGGCAGGCACTCCACCGTCGCCGCCGTGGCACCGGTGCGTCCGTTGCGGCTGGTCAGGGCGAGGCCGAGAACGACCCCCGCGCCGCCGGGAGTGACAGGGGGCTCGCCCGCGTTGCCGGGGGCGGCGGACCGGGATCCCGGGGAACCGGCACCCGGCACCTGCGGCAGGGATAAGGAGGCGGCGGAGGAAGGGCGCGGCGCGGCCGCACGCCGGGAGGTCGTCATCATACCCCCCAAATCTAAACCATCCCCGTCATGAACTCAGGAGGCGGTGCCTTCTTCGCGCATGACCCATGCCGCTTCCGCCTTGGACGTGACTTCGAGCTTGCTGTACACGCGTTTCACGTATGTCTGCACCGTGCCCAGGCCGATGTCGAGAGCCCGTGCGATGTCGCCGTAACTTTCGCCGCGCGCGAGGCGGTCGAGGACCTGACGTTCCCGTTCCGTCAGCAGTTCGAGCCGTGAGGGCGTTGCGGAACGCTTGGGGCGGAGGTGATCGAGCAGGTGGCGCGCCACGCGTTCGGACAGCGGGGACAACCCTTCGGTGATCTGTTCCACCGCGCGGCAGATTTCCGCGAGTCGCGAGCCCTTGAGCAAATAGCCCGAGGCGCCGGCTTCGATGGCGGCGATGATGATGGCGGGATCCTCGAACACCGTGAGCACGAGCACGGGCAAATCGGGCAGGCGCTCGCGCAGGTGGCGGATCACGGTGGGGCCGTCCATGCCGGGCAAGCGCATGTCCACGATGGCGGCGTGAAAACCCCCGTCGATTTTTTCCAGTCCGTCCAGCGCGGACTCGCCGTCGCCGAAGGATGCGCACACGCTGTGGCCGCAGGTACGCAAGGCGGACTCAAGGGCGAAGCGCAGGCCGGAATCGTCTTCGATCAGCAGGATCTTCATGCGGGAACCTCCCGGGCCATGCCCGGATTGCGGTCGAGAAACCGGATGGTCGTGCCGCGACCGGGAGCGGTGTCGATGTGCAGGGAGCCGTTCAGCGCCCGGGCGTGCTCGTGCAGGCTGCGCAGGCCGCGGCCGCGCGTGGTGTTTTCCCTATCGAACCCGTTGCCGTCATCCTCGATCGAGATGCGCATAGGCGACAGCTCGAGGGCGACGCGCACGGTCTTCGCGCCGGAATGCTTGACGGCATTGGTGACGCCTTCGACGATGATTTTGGCCGTGTGATACGCGGAGGCCATGTCCTGCGTGCCGGCGTTCTGCCCGGTGAATTCGAAACGGATAGCGGCGGCGGCGCACAGGCCTTCGACCTGGCGGCGCACGCCGGCGCACAATTGCGCGGCGGGGATGTCTTCGCCATCGAGTCCCGCCACCAGCGTCCGCAAGTCCGTGAGCGCGGAGCGGGCGCGTGCCTGCGCGCGCGCGAGCGGATCCGAATCTTGCGCCGTGCCTCCCGCAAGCGCGATC
Organism: uncultured Bifidobacterium sp.; assembly: GCA_964555105.1. Classification (GTDB taxonomy): domain Bacteria; phylum Fibrobacterota; class Fibrobacteria; order UBA11236; family UBA11236; genus UBA11236. The sequence goes on from CAZKRC010000011.1 coordinate 23,073, forward strand.
TCGTGCCACAAGGAGATTTCGGAGAGCGCGGCTCCCAGCGTGCCATGGAGGCTTTGGCCGATCCTCTCGCGCTCGGCTTGCAAGGCGCGCACGCGTTCGGCCTCGGCCTGTCGGCGGACTCCCGTCCGCGCCCAGACGGCGAAGTACGAGGACACGAGATAGATCACGACGCCGATGCCCACGGAAAGGCCCGCCAGCAGCAGCTTCGACGTGAACGCGGGCCCGTTCAGATGCCACAGCGGATCCAGCCACGGGATGGCCACGGACGTGAGCAGGGACGAAACCGCTTTGGGATTGCCGTATCCGTCCATCCATACGACCAATGGATAGAGCGCCCACAGGGCGAACATCGCCTTTTCACTGGACAGCGGGATCGCCACCACCGCGATCACATTGGTGAGGTGCGATCCGAATTCCCGCAGGGCGGGGCTGAAACGTTCGAAACCGTAGACGTTGATGGCGGCCGCAAACAGAAACTGTGCCATGAATGCCAGCGCGAGAATACGGACATCGCAACCGGTCCATGCCTGGACGGGAGGCAATGCGAAGAACACGAGCAGGCCCAGCAAGGCGGGCAGGTCGACCTTCAGCAGAAAGCCCCACTCGTAGCTGGTCTTCCCGAAAAGATGAGGATCCGGGTTGGGCCAAAAAGTCCAGTACGAACCGGGCGTACGGGTCATGAGAGGTCCGGAATCGGGGGGCGGACGCGGGCTGGGAGTCGAAGTGTCATCCGGGACAAAAGTTAAAAGCCCGCGGGGTGGATCGGGGGCCTCCGGGAGGATGGGGCTTCCGGGAGGAAGGTCGTCAGGAGGGGGTCGGGGGGGTGAATACCCGAACGCGCGTGCCCTGACCGGGTACGCTCGTGATTTCCAGCGGCGCGTTCAAGGCTGCCGCCAGGGCGGCGAGGTTGCGCAGGCCGCGGCCTTGCGGCGTGGTCGCCGGGTCGAACCCCTGCCCGTCGTCCTCCACGGTCACGCCCAGGGGCGCCCCGGAGAGGAAGACGGTGACGCGCGTGGGATTCGCGTGGGCGAGCGCGTTCTCCACGGCTTCGATCGCGATCATCGCCGTGTTGTAGGCATCCGCGAGGCTGAGCTTGCCCAGCATGCCGATCTGGAACTCGAACGCGATGCCGGCTTCGCGACACAGGTTCCCGGCGCGACGCTGGATCTCGCCGGCGAGGCCGGCCATGTTCGCCGGCTGCGTGTCGATGCCGGCGGCCAGGGTCCGCAACTCCGTCAGGGCCTCCCGCGCCTTGGTGCGCGCCCGCGCCAGCGGGGTGGATTGCGCGCCCGCGACCTCGCTCGCCAGCGCGACCTCGTGCCACAAGGCGATTTCCGCGAGCGCGGCTCCCAACGTGCCGTCCAGCCGGTGTTGCAGGCGCTGCCGCTCCTCGAGCACGCCGGTTTCCCGGGCCCTTTGGGCCTTGGCGAGCGCACCCTCGCGGGTCCATCCCGCGACATACGCCACCAATAAATAGACGATGCCGCCGATGACGGTCATCAACGCCGCGATCATCAGCTTTTCCAGGGCGTGAGGCCCATGCGTGTGGCCGAGCAGGCTGAACCACGGGGCGATCAGGGTCAGGCCGAACGCGGTCAGGGCCTTGGGGTTTCCGAAGGCTTCGAAAAAGACGATCAGCAGGTAGAGTACCCAGATGATGAACAGCGGCTGTTCCGTCGACAGGGGCAAGGACAGGGTGGCCGCGAGATTGCCGCTGTAGGTGATGAGCTCGCGGATACCCGGATGCATCCGGCGGTGCCCGTACAGCAGCACGCCTGCGAAGGCTCCCAACTGGATGAGGCCGCCTGCGGCGAATATGAAGGGATCGACTCCCGTCCACTCCCGCAACGGCGTGAAGATGATCAGGGCGTAGAAGGCCACCACCATCGGCAGGTTGATGGCGAAGATGAACTTCCACGAGTATACCTTGTCGCCGAAGACGTCGGGGTCGGGAACCGGCCAGAACGTCCAGGACTGGGGGAGCGGCTTTACGGACATCGTTCAAGCTCCGGCCGGTGGCTCTTCCGCGGTCAGGCGGTTTGCTTGCGGGTCTTTTTACGCAGCACCAGCAGCGGCTCGCCTTTCCGTTCCACCACGTCGCGCGTGATCAGGCATTCCGCCACGTCACCGCGCGAGGGCAGGGCGTACATGTACGGCTGCAGCACGTATTCCATGGCCGCCCGCAGCCCGCGGGCGCCCGTCTTGCGCTTCATCGCCAGCTCCACCACGGCTTCCAGCGCATCGGGCTGGAAAGACAGCCGGATGTCGTCCATGGCGAACAACTTCTGGTATTGCTTGACGATGGCGTTGCGCGGCTCGGTCAGCACCTTGAGCATCGCGTCGGCCTTGAGTTCGTCGAGCACCGTCATCACCGGCAGGCGGCCGACCAGCTCGGGGATGAGGCCGAACTGCACCAGATCGTCGGGCTCGGCCATCGCCAGGATTTCACCGAGGTTGCGGTCCTTCTTCGAGTGGATCGTGGCGGTGAAGCCGATTCCGCTCTCGCGCGTGCGGCGTTCGACGATCTTGTCGAGGCCCTCGAAGGCGCCGCCGCAGATGAAGAGGATGTTGCGCGTGTTGACGTGGATGAGGTTCTGCTCGGGATGCTTGCGTCCGCCCTTGGGGGGAATGGCCGCGACGGTCCCTTCGAGCAACTTGAGCAGGCCTTGCTGCACGCCCTCGCCTGACACGTCGCGGGTGATGGACGGGTTGGCGCTTTTGCGCGAGATCTTGTCCACTTCGTCGACGTACACGATGCCGCGTTGCGCCGCGTCCACATCGTAATCCGCGGCCTGGAGCAGGCGCACGATGATGTTCTCGACGTCTTCGCCCACGTACCCCGCCTCGGTGAGGATGGTGGCATCCACGATGGTGAAGGGGACGTTCAGGTACTTGGCGATGGTTTGCGCCAACAAGGTTTTCCCGGAGCCGGTGGGGCCCAGGAAGAGGACGTTCGACTTGTCGATTTCAACGCCGTCGGGATCCTTCGGCTGGGAAATGCGCTTGTAGTGGTTGTAAACGGCCACCGCCAACGAGATCTTGGCGCGATCCTGTCCGATGACGTGCCCGTCCAGATGCTCCTTGATTTCGGAAGGGACGGGCAGCGGGACCGCGGTCTCGGGTTGGGCGGCTCCGCCCGCACCCGCGCGACGCTTGCCGTCCTCGGCGAGGATCTCGTTGCACATGCCGACGCATTCGTCGCAGATGTGCACGGAGGGTCCGGTGATCAGTTTGCGGACCTGACTGGCGTCCTTCCCGCAGAAGGAACAACGGGGCGGCGTGCCGCCCGCGGAGCCCGGGGGCCCCGACGCACCACCGGACGTGCCTACGGGACGGTTCATACTCCGGCGCCCGGCTTCTTGCGGTTACCCGGGTTGAACACCTCGTCCACGATGCCGTAGGCCACGGCTTCGCCGGCGCTCATGTACAGATCCCGGTCGGTGTCCTTTTCGACCTGGTCCCAGGTCTTGCCGGTGGCTTCGGCGAGGATGTCGTTCAGCTCGCGCTTGGTCTTCACGATCTCGCGGGCATGGATCTGGATGTCGCTGGACTGACCGCCCGCGCCTCCGCTGGGCTGGTGCAACATCACCTTGCCGTGCGGCAGGATGAAGCGCTTGCCCTTGGTGCCCGCGGCGAGCAACAACGCGCCCATGCTGAAAGCCGAGCCCACGCAGATGGTCTGCACGTCCGGCTTCACGTATTTCATCACGTCGTAGATCGCGAGGCCCGCCGTCACCGAGCCGCCCGGCGAGTTGATGTAGAGCAGGATGTCCTTGTCCGGATCCTCGTATTCGAGGAAGAGCATCTGGGCCACCACGGTGTTGGCTACCACGTCGTTGATTTCCGTGCCCAGGAAGATGATGCGTTCCTTGAGCAAGCGGGAATAGATGTCGTAAACGCGCTCGGAGCGCCCGGTGGTTTCAATAACGGTGGGGACTAGCATGATTTTGACCTTTGTGGATGTCCCTTAATTATACGAGAAAGGGTTGGTAGTTGGTAGTGATTCGTTCGCCTGCGGCGACCTCATGTCTGCGGCAGGTGGCGGGTGATAACCGCGAAAACGTTGCAGATTGAACCGGTTTTCCCGATTTTTCGGGCTCGTCACCTTGGGAAGAGGTCTACAACGGTTCGCGAACAAACGAAAGCCCGGGTGGTGGGGCGAGAAGTCCCGCGCTCTCCACCAACGCCGAAGCCGCGTCTCCCGGGCATGGTCACAACCACCAACTTTTCATCAACCCTTGTAACCGATGACCACGTCCAGCGCCTTCTCGGCCTTCACCTCTTCGCGGACGTCGAGGATCTTGCCGCTTTGGCGCAGGCTGGCCTTGAGGCTTTCGAAGTCGGTGCCGTAACGCATCGCGAGTTCGCGGATGCGGGCGTCGACCGCTTCCTGATCCGCCTTCACGTTTTCCTTGGCGGCGATCGCTTCGATCAGGCGCCAGCGGCGGATCTGGTTCTCGGCCTCGGCTTCGAGGTCGGAGT
>CAZKRC010000012.1:0-24963 GCA_964555105.1 uncultured Bifidobacterium sp.
GACACGGGCTTGAAGCCGTGCTTGACGGCGAGCTTGTAGTTCGCCGAACCCTTGCGCTGGCCGATGATGACCTTGACGCCGCTGTCGCGGAGGTTTTGCGCCTGGGCGTGGCCCTGGCTGCCGTAACCGATCACGGCCACCGTCTTGCCTTTGAGTGCGGCGCCCGAACTGTCTTTGCTCGTATAAACCTTCAATGCCATGGTCGAAACCTTTCAGGGTGTAGGGGCCCAATAGTAGCAAACACGGAATGAAGCCGGATGGGGGGTGAACCCGGCCCGCGAGGGGCCGGGGGTGGGAGGGATGTCCGCCGGGTTGGGGGCTCTATCGTTGACGCAACCCTCACCCCGCCCCTCTCCCCGGGGGAGAGGGAGGAGCGCTACATGGTTGACGTAGCCCTCACCCCGCCCCTCTCCCGGGGGGAGCGGAAGAAACGCATAGGGTAGACGGCTTCCACCTACTACCAACCACCAACCACCAACCACCAACTACGGAGACAGGCTCACAGGGAACTCACCAACTACGGAGTCAGGCCCACAGAGAAGTCACCAACCCCCAACTTCATGAACGCCCCAAAGTGGTACCTTTCCCTTCCATGTTCGAACAACTGACCACCAAGCTTGATACCGTCTTCAAACGTCTGCGCGGACAGGACCGGATCACGGAGGAAAACGTCTCCGAGTCGCTGCGCGAAGTGCGTGTGGCCCTGCTGGCCGCCGACGTGCATTTCCAGACCGTCAAGGAGTTCATCGCCACGGTCAGGACCAAGGCGCTGGGTGCCGAGGTGCTGTCGTCGGTGAGTCCGGGGCAGATGATCGTCAAGATCCTGCACGACGAGATGGTGCAGCTCCTGGGTGGCCAGGCCGAAGAACCGCGCTTCGGCGGCAGCCCGCCGGTGGGCATTCTCATGATGGGTCTGCAGGGTTCGGGTAAGACCACCGCCTCGGGCAAGCTCGCGCTGCACCTGCGCGAGAAGTGGAAGCGCAAGCCCATGCTCGTGGCCTGCGACGTGTACCGCCCCGCGGCCATCGACCAGCTCAAGGTGCTGGGCGCGCAACTCGGCGTGCCCGTGTATGACGAAGGCCTCGGCGACCCGGTGCGCATCGCGCGCAACGGCCTTCAGGCCGCCCGTGATCAAGGCTGCGATACGGTGATCTTCGACACGGCCGGTCGTCTGCAGATCGACGATGAACTCATGGTCGAACTGGAGAAGATCCAGGCGGCGGTCAAGCCCGCTGAAAAGTTCTTCGTCGCCGACGCGATGACGGGCCAGGAGGCGGTGAACGTCGCGAAGACCTTCAATGACCGCCTCGACTTCACCGGTGTCATCCTCACCAAGATGGACGGTGACGCGCGCGGCGGTGCCGCGCTGTCGGTCAAGTCCGTCACGGGCAAGCCCGTGCGCTACGTGGGCACGGGTGAAAAGCTCGATGCGCTCGATCTGTTCCATCCCGATCGCATGGCCTCGCGCATCCTCGGCATGGGCGACGTGCTCACGCTGGTGGAGAAGGCGCAGGAGGTCTACGACGAGAAGGAAGCCAAGAAGCTTCAGAAGAAGATGCTCGGCAACAAGTTCGATCTCAACGACTTCCTGTCCCAACTGCGGCAGATGAAGAAGATGGGATCGATGGCCGATGTGATGGCGATGATTCCCGGCCTGGGCAAGCTCGCCGGCAACGCCAACGTGGACGAAAGCAAGCTCAAGTACACCGAGGCCATCCTCACCTCGATGACCGCGAAGGAACGCGCGAACCCGAAGATCATCGATGGCCGCCGCCGCTTCCGCATCGCGGCCGGTAGCGGCACCACGTTGCAGGAAGTCAACCAGGTGCTCAAGCAGTTCGACCAGATGCAGAAAATGATGAAGCAGGTCTCGGGGATGGCCGGCAAGGCGGGCGGCATGAAGCAGCTTCAGAGGATGATGCAGGGGGGTAAGGGCGGCATGCCGCGGCTTCCGGGAGGCTTCGGGGGGAGATAGACGGTGCCCGGTGAGGGTGACTCACGGGGCACGTCCTGATCCCGTTCATGCCGTTCGAACGCTATTTACGTCGTGACGCGCCCGCACCGGCGGTTTTGGAGTCGATCACGGTCGGCCAGATGGCGAACTCCGAATTCTGTGAGAGCGGTTTGATGTCGGCTTTCCGCTTGTTCGCGGAGTGCGAAAAACGGGCATACGGGAAAAAGCCGGGATGCTCGATATCGACAGCGGGCATTACCCCGGCGAAGGCGGAACTTTTTTGCTTTGCGGGTTCCATGGTTGTCATGTCTCCTTTTGATGGTGAAAGCGTCCGGCTAGCCGAAATGCTTGTTGAAGGCGTCCACGGCGGTTTTGCACTGCTGGGTCGCCGGCCAGGCGTTCGGCCAGAAGCACAGGTCGATGGTCCACCAGTCGTGCTTCACGCCGGCGTGGGCATTCAATTCCTCCAGCACGGGGATGAAGTCGATGTTCCCGTCGCCGATGGGCGTATGCGTGCTGGTGCCGTGCTCGTTGAGTGAGCCGTCGCAGTCGATGAGCTGGATGGCATTGATCTTGCCGCGCAGGCGCTTGGCGAGCTCAAGCACGCCGTTCTCCGAAATCTCCTGGTCGCCACCGGTTTGGCGCAGGCCCACCACCGCGCAGGTGTAGGCGTGGCAGGTGTCGAACATGGCTCCGAAGTTCGGTTCCTGCACGGCGTCCACCAGCGCGACGATGTCGCTGGGCCGGTTGAACGCGAAGCCGGGTTCGAACTCCCACGTCACGTCGATGCCCATGTCGGCGGCCATGCGACATACCTGGCGCCAGGTGTTCACCACGCGGTCGAACGCCTTCTCCTTGCCGATGGTATCGATCACCTCGGGCGGTTGCACCGTGTCCACGCGGAACAACGTGATTCCCAGGTCACGGGCGAATTCGAGATTCTTGCGCACGGTGGCGAGATAGGCCTTGCCTCCGTCTTCCGCGTCGATCAGGTGCTCGCTCCACATGTCGCCGGCCAGTCCGGAGAACTCCAGCCCGTTGCTTTCCACCAGATCCTTCAAGGTTTGGCGGGATTCCTTGGTGGGGTGGTTTTCGGGCTTGGGATGCTGGCCGAAGGCTCCCAGTTCAAGGCCGTCGAACTTCATGTCCCGCAACCCCTCGACGACGGTGCGGAAGGGAATGGGGTTTTCGGCGTAGGGGCCCACGGAATATGCCCATGTGCCGATCGATATCTTGTGCATGTCGTCTCCTTGGTTTCCGCCCCTGCAAGCGGGGCGAACGTGACCGGGACCTGGTGGGGCGCTTGAGGGAACATCGCCTGCCGGAATGTCTGTCATATCTACAAGCAGGGTGGGGTGGGGTGTTGTACTTATTGTGGAAGAATGGGTACTTTTTCGGCATGACGTTTTTTTGCCATGTGGTGCATCGTCACGGAAATCCTGTACTATACGCCCTTCCGGGGGCGTGGAAGGCCCATGTAGACAAGGGTTTCACGTTTTTCGCCCTTCGCGGCGTGAGGCGTGGTCCCAACCGGAAAGGGTATTTTTTATGACTCCCGAATCAGCCTTCAAACGCGCCTTCATCGATTCGCTCGACAGCCTTGGCGGTTTGGAACAGTTGTTTGAAAACGTGCCGAACCTCTGGTTCTGGGTGAAGGATCGTGAGGGACGTTATATCACGGCGAACCAGAACTGCGTCAAGATGTGCGGCCGTCGCACGGAGGCCGACCTCATCGGCAAGAACGATTTCGAGTTTTATCCCAAGCACAACGCCGAAGCGTTTCAGCGCGACGACCTTTCCGTCGTCAAGTCGGGAATCAAGATCGTTGACCGCGTGGAACCCATCACGCAGGAGGATGGAAGCATCCGCTGGTTCTCCACGAACAAGATGCCGCTCTACGGCCGTGATGGCGGCATCGTCGGCGTCGCGGGGACGACGCGCGCCCTGGACACCGACGGGACGCCCGATCCCGTGTATGCCGAATTCGCCGTGGTCATCGACCACATCAACCGCCACTATCAGCAATCGATTGAAATAGAACAGCTGGCACGCATGATGTCCCTGTCGATCAGCCAGTTCGAGCGGCGTTTCAAGCAGGTATTCCAGGAGGCCCCGGTGCGTTTCATCGGGAAAATCCGCGTGAACGAGGCGTGCAAGCTGCTGGTCAACACACGCAGGCCGGTGGCCTGGATCGCGCGGGCCACGGGTTTTTTCGACCAGAGCTATTTCTCCAAACAGTTTTCGCGCCGTATGGGGATGAGCCCTCGGCAATATCGCGAGAAGTATTACCAAGGGGGCTAGCGCTGTCGCGGTCGGGGAGGTGCCTTCTTGCGACGACCCTGTGCCGTGCAATTTGCGGCGATTCAGGATGGAAAGAGATAATAGAGGTATGAATTGATGTTTTGACAGAGTGCGCAGTCCGGTTCCCGGTGGTAGATTAGAGCTCTGTTTGACACGTTTTTCGCTTGGAAAGAGTCGGGCACGATCTTTCAGGGTCGGATCCCGGAGCTCATCCGTGAAACAAAGGAATCTGGACGCATGCAAAGATCCGGAGTGAAGGGCGCAGTATTCGCGTTATCGTTGTGTGTGGTGGCCGCTGCCCCGCTTCGGGCCCAAGAGCCGTTTTTCCTCACGGCGGATGACTTGACGGTAAGTGGTTATGCCGATTTCGGCCGTTTTCAGCTGAGTGATGAGGACTCCAAGGCGTCCAACGGCGAAATCCTCAGTCGCGTCGGGGCCCGTTGGGCCATCGACAAGGCCATCGACGAGAACTGGTCGGTGATGGGCAAGCTGCACTGGATGCTCTGGCGCAACCACGCGACGGACATTTCCATGTTCCACATCGCGGGCCTCAAGTTCGACGCCGACATGCAGGCGTCGCTCACATGGGCGGCCCCGATGGGCAAAGACACCTGGCAGTTGGCCCGTTTCGGCGTGTACGATTACAAGTACAACGGCGATTCACGCAACCTTGGTGAATACCTCCTGCGCTCGGAAGCCTATCCCACCATCCTGGAAAGTTCCCAGGGCAAGGATCTGCTGGCCGATTCCCACAACCGCATCGCGGGCCTTGAATACTCCCGGCGTGAATCGTCATCCTTCCGGCACACCGCCCTGCTGTATGCCGAAATGTTCTCGCAACCGGTTTACGACCTGAACCTCGCCTACATCAACACCTTCGGCAGCGAGCGGATGAACGTGGGGCTCGGGGTGGCATGGTCCCGCTTCGTCAAGCTCAGCGCGTCCGACAGCAATACGACCATCGGCCATGCGCAGTACGATTACATCCACTCTTCGGGCCTGACCACCGAAGCGCTGAAGTTCAGCCTGCGGGCCCGCGCGGAACTGCTGTCGCTGCCGCGCTGGAACGAAGCCCTCGTCGTTTATGGCGAAGCCGCGCTGCTCGGCCTCAAGGAGGACACGCTGTATTACACCGACGTGACGGAGCGCATCCCGGTGATGGTGGGCATATCCCTGCCGACGGCGGGCATTCTGACCTCGTTGGCCGTGGAATACGAATACTTCCGGAATCCGTACGGCGATCATCGCTACGAAATCCGTTATGCCCCCACGCCGCTGCCGGTGCTGGACGATTATTCCGGCGCGTTGCCCAATCACACCAAGGACGATCACCGCTGGAGCGTGCAGGCGCACCGCGCCATCAACCAATGGCTGGACGTGAAGGTGCGCGTGGCCAGCGATCACCTCCGCCTCAGAAGCTGGGACGGGGATTACAGCATCACCGCGCCGATGACGCGCAGCACCCGCGACTGGTACGTGTTGGCGCGGATCGAGTTCCACAACTGACGGCCGCATGGCACGCACGAACGGGATGAACAAGGAGAACATGGATGCTTAAAGCGGTTTCAGCAGTTTGCGCGACGGGTCTTGCTTTTGCACTCGGGGTGTCCGCCCAGGAAGCGGGATCCCAAAAGAAACTCACGTTGTTCACGGCGTTCGACGTGGGACGCATTGAATCCGGAGAGGATCCCCGCGAGAACGGTTTCATGGGTTACGATGCCGGCGGCACGGCCCTGAACCGCACATACGTGAACGTGGGCTTCACCGAGCGTCTCGACGACAAGTATCTGGTGAGCGTGGGCGTCGGCGGCATCTTCTGGCGAGCCTTTGCCGCCAGCAGCACGACTCCCGACGACAAGGTGATCCGCTTCGGACCGGGCATTTCCAATGCCTACATGCAGTATTTCCCGACCGAAAATACGGACCTGACGTTCGGATTCTTTCCCTACAAGTACAACGCGGCCTCGCGCAACCTCGGTGAGTACCTCTTCCGCACGGAAGCGTACCCTACCATCCTGTATACCGGCGGCTGGGGATGGATCAACGAGGCCCAGTACTCCACCTTGGGCATCAAGTTCGCCGCGAACACGCTGAACGGCACGTTGCGTCATGAGATCGGTCTCTTCGGAGAATATTTCAACGCTCCCATTTACGACATTACGCCCGCCTACATCGCCACCTGGAAGCCTGCTTCGTGGCTGACCGTGGGCGGCGCGGGCGCCTTGCACCGTTATATTTCGCCCACGCCCAAGACCAAGCGCGAGCTCACCAAGGACCATGCCTTCCGCAAGGACTTTTATGTGCCCGCCGGCACGGATCGTCCCGCCGAAAACTTGACGATGCTCGAGGCGGATCTCCAGACCTATGTGGTCATGGCGGGTCTTGATTTCGACAGCGTGGCCGCACTTCCCCAGAACGCCAACACCGCCGACAACGTGTCGTTCGATCTGGCGGCGGTGAAGTTGATGGCGTTCTTCGAGGTGGACTTCAACCGGGTGCTCGGCCTTGACGAGACGCGCATGGGCAAGTTCAATCTCTACGGTGAAATCGCCCAGCTCGGTCTCAAGAACTATCCCATTTTCTACACCGACATGTCACAGCGTCGCCCCATGATGCTGGGCATCAGTATTCCGACCTACGGCCTGCTGAACAACCTGTCGATCGAAACGGAATACCTCGACAACCCCAACGTCGCCAGCATCTCGAGCACGTACGACCGCCTCAATCTCGTTCCCGAGGACAACCTGCTGATCGACCAGCAAACCTACCGTTACCGGACCTTCCACAAGGATGACCTCAAGTGGTCGGTACACGCCTCGCGGAGCCTGTCGGACTATCTGAGTGTGTACGTTCAGGTGGCCAACGACCATATGCGCCTCAAAGACAAGAACACCACGCCCCAGTTCGTGCCCGTGACCAACGAAAAAGACCACTGGTACTGGCTGGCGCGCATCCAGTGGGCCATTTGAGTCCGGCATCATGACCATCATCGCGACGCCCGAAGCACGTTTTAAAAGAAAATCAGGAGACGCCTCATGAAGACAGCCATCAAACCTTGGACCCGATGCCTCGCGCTCGGCCTGATCGCAGGCCTCGGCGTGGCGCAGGCCCAGACGACGGATAAAAATCCCGCTGCCCGCACCCACGTCAAGATCGTGAACGGCCAGGGCGTGAAGCACACATCCAAGCTCAAGAAAGTGGTCGAGCTGAACTTCACGTTCGGATTCCATCACAGCGCGAGCAAGCCCATCATTTCCGAAACCCTGACGCGCGTCGCGGAAATGTACGGGGAACCGGGTACCCCGGCCTACACCGTGCAAAGTTTCGTGGGACCGAACGGTGGTGCTGATCAAGGGCTTCCGTCGCCTCTTTTCACCTTGACCGACCTGACCAGCGCGCAAGTGATTTTTTCCAACCAGGTCAGCGCCATGGGCAGCAACTCGTTGGGCGCGGCGCGGCGCACGGCCATCCAGACCGCGGTCGAAGGCGGCGTGGGCTACTTCCACCTGCACGGCAGCGGTGACGACGAGACGCGCCAGTGGAGCTGGTACACCAACGTGCTTCACCCCATGAACTACGCCAGCCACGGCGCCAACACCAACGGGCCGGTGTACAAGAACCCCACGGAAAAGAAACACATCGTCACGGCGAACGTGCTGGAAACCGGCATGCATGAAGTGCGCGAGGTTCCCACATCGGTGGACGCGGGCGGCAATGAAGTCCTGACCCAGGAGCCGGTCCGCATCATCCGCAACGAATGGTACCGCTTCGGCAACGACATCCGCACCATGCCCGAACACAAGGACAAGGTGACGGTGCTTTCCCTGTACGATCCGCGCGATTTCAGCAACTCGATGCTGGCCCCGCAGTACCGCCGCAAGGGCGGCAACATGTACACCTACCTCTTCCAGGTGGGTCAGGGCATGTCCCACTATCTGCCCGCGGGTCACGACAACCTTGAGATCAAGGGAGGCGATTACGCCTTCGACGGCAAGGTCGGAGACTGGGACCGCTACTTCGCACAAGTATTGTTCTTCCTCGCAGGTTACGACCAGTCGCCCTGCGACGCCTCTTGCAACGGCCTGCCCGTGGTCACCGCGGACAACCACCTGACCGGCACGACGTATACCGGCACGTCCATTCGGGGCGACTTCAAGCTGGTGCCGAACGGTGTCGACATGCACGACGCCCGCCTCGAATTCTCGTTCGCGGCACCGGTGGAATACCGCGCCCAGGTACTGGACGTCTCGGGCAAAACGGTCTTGCAAACGTCCGGTCACGGCACGCGGTATGCCTTCGACCAGTCCGCCTTGCAGCCGGGCGTATACTTCATGCGTGTGACCATGCCGGGGAACAAAAGCCCCATGATGAAACGATATATGCTCGGTGCGCGCTGAAGGCGTCCGGCAGAGACATGAAAACGAAAAGCGCGCTCCCCCGGGAGCGCGCTTTTCGTTTTCATGGTGTTTCAAATCATGTTGTTCTAAAGCAGGGCGTGATTCTCGCGCGCGTGTGCGTAATCGGGAGCGAGGCGCAGCGCGGCCTCATACAGGCGCCGCGCCCGTTCGCGGTCCCCCGTGGCGTGTTCGACCATGCCCAGGTAATTGAGCGCGGCCGGCTGCGCCGAGTCGAGCGCCAGGGAGCGCTCGAGGAAGGGCTTGGCGTCGAGACCGCGGCGCTGCTGCAGCAGTGAAAACGCCAGACCGTAGTACACGGAGGCATTGGTGCTGTCGACCCGCAGCAGCGCGCGGAAAGCGGGCTCCGCGCGGGCCGCCCGGTTCGTGGCCATGTACAGCGACGCCAACGCACCGTTGATCTCCGCATCGAGGGGGGCCAGCGCGCGCGCCTTTTCGAATGCCGCGATCGCGGCATTCGTGTCGGCGAGGCGCAAGGAAAGCTCCGCGACCAAGGCTTCAAGAAACCGGAAGTTGGTGTCAAGGGCAATCGCCCTGTGATAGGCGCTGCGGGCCGCCTCGAGCTCGCCTTCGGTCGCAAGGTCGGTTCCGTGGAGGAAGTGCGCGTAACCGTTGCGGGGGATGGCTTCCACGAGGCTGGCGGAAAGCCCCGTCTTATGGGCTTCCGTCCAGTGAAAACGCTCCGAGGCGGCCAAGGCCAGCGAGCCCGTGAGCATCACGCCCACGAAAGCCCAGTGTTTCAGGGTGGCCACGTTTCCCCATGCGGGGCGGGGCGGGGAAGGAGACGCCTGCGTCTTCATGCCGAGATCCTCCATCACCTTGGCGTCTCTCACTTTCCAGATGAATCCGTCGAGGTAGAAGTGGATCAACGCGGAACAGGCGAAAATCGTCCCCAGTTGGCTCCAGAAGCTCCCATAGGCCGCGCGGTTTTCATACACGTTGAGGAGGTCGTGCCCCACCATCCCCAGCGCGCCGTACAGGATGATGCAGGTCGCGTACAAGGCGATGCGCGTGCCCTGGCCGTGAAAGAGGTAGCGCTCCACCCGGCTGCTGGAGAGGTTCCGCTTCACCCGGCTGCGGTTGTAGCTCCAGACGAAGGCGTTGTACTGGAGATCGTGGAAGATTTCCCACAACAAAAGCCCGATGATCAGGTTGTTCACGCTGATCATGCAGTAGGCCCAGAAGGCGAAGCTGGCTGTCATGGTGGCGAGTTTCAGGGGGTTGAAGCGCCCTTGCGTGAACCCGTATGCGGTTGAGGCGACGAACAGGATGGTCACCCCGGTCGTCAGGGCGAGCCACCCGGTTTCGAAAGCCCTTACCGCCCCTGACGGGAACAGCGGACCTCCCGCCATGTAGAATGTGCCCAGAATGGACATCTTTTTGCCCGAGGACCATAGAATGATTTGCACGAACCAGGTCAGGCTCATCCAGAAATCGAGGCGGGCGGTGAAGGCGGAATGGATGCCGGCTTTGGCATCATAGATGCGGAGAAAGCCATGAATCTGCATGATGCCGTGCCAGGTACCCCACACGATCAGCAGAAAGAAGATGAAGGTGAGTTTATAGACCGCCGCCACCACCGTCAGCAGGAGGATCAGGGCGGGAACGAGGACGAGCCGGTAGCGGAATTTTTTGAAAACGACAGGGTCCGTATACGCCCGGATGAAGCCGGGGAGATGGTGACCCGTAGCGCTCAATGAGAGCACCAAGGCTTTCAGAAAGACCAGCGGCAACAGCCATGAGGCCACGTGAAACACCGGGATGATCGCCAAGGGTGTGGCGATGAAAAAAGCCATATCCTGCCACGGCCCGATCAGCCAGCGGCCGGTGGAGGAGGGGGAGGAGGTTGCCTTGGTCTGCGTCGTCATGGATGCCCCATAAAGTACTGTAATCCCACGCCCGGTACACGGTTCTGACCCAGCGGACGCATCGAGTCCCGCTTGAGACCGGCATGCACCCGTTATACATCGTAAAATTTTCAATAATTCCCACAAGACGCCGAAAAAGTACCGATATTGGAACTGACCCTCACTACATTCAAAAGGTCACACTTGGGAAGATCAGGGCACCCGCAAGCCCGGTCAGGAAGGTTTTGTGAACATGAAGAACTCGAACCCGTGCACGGGCGCGCGCAAAGGCGCGCTCAAGGGCACCGTGCTGGCGCTGGCCGCGCTCGCGCTGGCCGCGCCTGCCGCCGCGCAGTACAGCTATCCGTCCTGCACCGACCTGCAGCCCGCCGATTTCCAGCGTACGGAATTGTTCAGCCGTAACGGCAGCACCGGCTCCACGGCCGTTCCCGATCTTTCCGAGCCCGTGGCCATGGATTTCAATGCCGTCAAGACGGGTGATTCCGTCGTCGGAGCGGACATCTACTTCGTGCAACGTCGTGGTTCGCTGCGCAAGTACGACTTCACCACCAAAACGGTGAAGCAAATCGGTTTCGTCAACAACGCGGAAGCGGCCAGCCACCGTCAGGGCGATAATGGTCTGATGGGCGTGGCCCTCGACCCGAATTTCGCCACCAACCGCTGGATCTACCTGTGGTACAGCCCGCCGCGCGTGGGCCAGAACAACTACCGCGGCCGCCTGTCCCGCTTCACGCTGGGACCGCAGGACACTTTGCTGGCGGCTTCGGAACAAATCCTGATCGACATCCTGCTCAGCAAAACCCATCAGTGGCATGCGGGCGGCCCCATGCGCTTCGACGCGCACGGTGACCTGTGGGTGACCATCGGCAACAACGGCAGCGACTTGAGCGGCAGCGGTTCCCAGTATTCGACGACCGACAGCACCAGCAGCCAGGAATGGGGCTCTTCGAGCACCGCCAGCATGCGTGGCGGCGTCATCCGCATCACGCCCGACAGTTCGGAGAAGGGATACTCCATCCCCGAAGGAAACTTCGGCGACTACTGGGCCGATCATTTCGAGAAGAACGGCAACGCGACTCTGGCGGCGGAATACCGCGACCCGACCAAGGTGTTGCCCGAAGTGTACGTGAAGGGCACGCGCAGCAACTTCTCCATCTGGGTGCACCCGACCAAGCGCTGGCTGGCGTGGGGCGAGGTGAATTATCAGGGAAACAACGACGAATATCATTTATTGACCACGCCTGCATTCACGGGTTTCCCGTACTTCCACAAGAACAACGTGGCCACCCCCGCGGGTTCGTGGACGGCACCGGTGGGTCACAGCGCCGCCACCCCCATCAACAACTCGCCCCTGAACAGCGGCGTGAAGCAGCTCCCGCCCGCGGAGTCGGCGACGTTGTGGTACGCCTCGGGCTCGCCGACCCCTACGACCCTGCCCACCAACGTGGCCATCGGCGGTGACGTGTACCTCTATGACCGCAACCTGAAGTCGGGCGTGAAGTTTCCGCCGCACTTCCATCACGTATGGCTGATGATGCAAAGCATCAACAACTCGGTGTCGGTTTACGGCATCAACATTGACAGTACGACCGTGAAGGTGACCGGCACGCCTGCCCGCCTCGACAACGCCGTGCTGGCCCTCAACACGGCGCCCGGCAACGTCCGTCGTCCCGTGCAGGCGTCCTACGGCCCCGATGGCGCGCTGTACTTCCTGAACTACGGCGGGGGAGACTACGCCGCGACCGCCAACTCCGGCGTGCTGCGCGTGACCTACACGGGAGATTGCGTCCTTGATCCCGTCTCCATTTCGGCCCACAAGCCGTTGTCCGAACTGCGGACCACCTTCCACGCCGGTCGCTTGCGCGTGCTCGAACCCGGACGTCACACCATCGCCCTGTATGCGGCGTCGGGTCGCGAAGTGTTCCGCGCTTCCGGTGAAGCGGGTGCGTCGTACGACCTGAAGGCCCTGCGCGGTGCGGCCACCGGCGTGTACACCGTGCGTGTCACCACCGACAAGGGAACCTTCGCGCGCCCGGTTCCGTTGTTCTGATACACAGGCTTCCGCTTACGGTGTCAGTACGCTGACACCCCGTGGGCGCGACGCCTCCTCACAAGGCGCCGCGCCACGGTTCAGACTCGCAAGATTCACGGACTCCATGCTCGATGGTCTGCGGGCAAGTGTCCGATCGATACCGGGAACTGATTCATGGGGGTTGGCGCAGCCGCACCCGGCGTCGCACGGCGTGCGACCGCCGTTCACCCCCCCGGCAAAAATCGAAACGGCAATCACGCCAGACATTCACCTTATCCCGGAATCATCATGGCCAACATCCGCTTCACGTGCGAAACCTATGCCTGGATCATGTGCGGTGACAAGTACATCGGCAAAATCGACCACATGGCCGACATCGCGGCGCAAGCCGGGTTCCAGGGGCTGGAACCGATGAACCTGCAGCTCGGTCCCTTCTGGGATCATGTGAAGCTGAAGGATGCGCTCGATGCCCGCGGCATCAAGTTGTCCTCGGTCGCCTTCGTGCGCGACTGGTTGGGTGATGGCGAAAGCGAGGATGAGAAGCGGGAAGCCGACAAGATGATGGATTTGATCCAGTCGTTCCCGTACGAGGTTTTGTTCATGCCGGTGCAGATGCCGCAAAACGATCGTTCGAACCTCGAGCTTCGCCAGAAGAACTTCATCACATGCGTGAACGGGTTGGCGCGTCGCGCGGCGGATCGCGGCATCACGTCTTCCTATCATCCGAATTCACCGGACGGTTCGATCTTCCGCACGCGCGAGGATTACGACAAGCTGTTGCCGCTGCTCGACCGGCAGGCGATCGGCTGGACGCCCGATGTGGGTCATCTCGCGAAGGGCGGGATGGATCCGGTCGTCCTCATCCGTGAATACCGCGAGTTGGTCAACCACATCCATTTCAAGGACATGCATCCGGACGGCAGCTGGGCCCAGACGGGCGAGGGCAGCCTCGACTTCAGGACCATCATCGACGACCTCGTCAAAACCGGTTTCAACGGCTGGGTGGTGTTCGAGGACGAGTGTGACGAAGCAATCGACGACCCGGACGGCGTGACCTTGAAGGATGGTGTGTATATCCGGGACACCGTCAAATCCTGGATCCCGACGGAAGCGTTGGGCTGAGCCACCGGTTCCGCGCCGCAGTCTGCGGGCTGCAGGTCTTCAGGCTGATGCGGGATGGCGAGGTGTCAGGGGCATTCAGACGTAAAAACGGGGCAGGGGGGAGCGCACGGACTTTCCTGCGGGGTTGTCCCCGGCCAAATCCCGTTTTTTCGGCTAAAAAAGCCGGTAAAAACCTTGCAAATCCGTGCATCTTTTCTAAGATTGTGCCTCCATTTTCCCCCCTGTTCCGGGAGACATCTTTTGGCCGTTGTTATTCGACTCGCCCGCATGGGCAAAACGCACAAGCCTTTCTACCGCATCACGGTCGCTGATTCGCGCGCCGCCGCCACGGGCAAGTTCCTCGAGCAAATCGGTCACTACGATCCGAACTTGAACCCGCCCGAAATCAAGGTGAACGAAGCGAGCGCGCTCAAGTGGCTCAAGAACGGCGCCCAGCCGAGCGACACCGTGCGCTCGCTGTTCTACCGTCAGGGCATCCTCGAGAAGTCCGTCCTCGTCGCCAAGGGCAAGTCGTCCGAAGACGCCGAACTCAAGGCCCGCGAGTCGTACCAGGCCAAGAAGCCCAAGGTTCACAAGAAGGCCAAGGAGAAGGCTGCCGCTGCCGCCAAGGCCGCTGCCGAAGCAAAGGCTGCTGAAGAGAAAGCCGCCGCCGAGGCGAAGGCCGCTGCTGAAGCCGCCGCTGCTGCGGAGGCTGCCGCCGCCGCTGAAGCCGCTGCCGCGGACGCTCCCGCCGCCGAAGCTCCGGCGGCCGAAGAGCCCACGGCTTAATACGTTTCGCTCTCCCAAAAGCCCGCACGGCCTTGGCCGGAGCGGGCTTTTTTGTTCGCTTTAACGTCGGCATGGTCAACCACGCATGGTCCGCGAAGAGGTAACTTTCCCCCCATGACCTTGCCTTCCGACTTCACTCTCGTCGGCATCCTGCTCAAACCGCACGGCTTGCTCGGCGACATGAAGGTTCGTCCTGAAACCTTCGACTTCGACCGCCACCAACGTCTCGAACGCGTGTTCGCACGCGGGCGCACGGGCGACATCACCGCACTCACGGTGCGGGCCACGCGCGCGGACAACCAGTTCTGGTACCTCAAGTTCGACGGCTACCGCACGCCTGAAGCGTTGAACCCGCTGTGCGGCCAGGAACTTCTCATCGATTCCGCCGAGCGCCTCGAACTCCCCGAGGGCATGGTGTACTTCTCCGAACTCCCCGGCATGCGCGTGCGCGACGAGCGCGATGAGGACGCCGGCGAAATCATCGAGGTGCGCGAAACCGGATCCACCGAATATCTGGCCGTGAAAACCCCCAAGGGCGAGATCCTCGTCCCCTGGACGGATCACTTCGTCCGGAAGATCGACAAGGCCGCGCGTATCGTCCATATGGACCTCTCCGGCCTGCGGGGCGTGGTGTTGTGACGCCGCGGCGATCGCGACACGCCCTGCCTCTCCTTCTTCCGTTCCTCCCGCTTTCGTAAACCCATGCGCATCGACGTCATCACATTGTTTCCCGAGGTGTTCGACGCCCTCAAGGCCAGTATTCCCGGTCGTGCCCAAGCCTCGGGCGCGCTCACGTTCGGGACGCATCAACTCCGGCAGCACGCGGTGAACAAACACGGCCAGGTCGATGACGCACCCTACGGCGGCGAGGCGGGCATGGTGCTGCGTCCCGAACCGTTGCGTGACGCCTTGCATGCCGTCTTGCGTACCGAGGTGCGCGCCGAGGTGCACGCCGACGGGCATGATGTCGGCGAGCGGGCCGCAGCGGGCCGGCCGCACGTGGTGTACATGAGCGCGCAAGGCGCGCTGCTCACGCAGCGCCGTGCGGCGGAGTTGGCCTTGCTGCCGCACGTGGTGATCGTGTGCGGCCACTACAAGGGCGTGGACCAGCGCTTCCTCGACGCGCATGTCGACGAGGAAATCAGCATCGGTGACTACGTGCTTTCGGGCGGAGAGTTTCCCGCCCTGGTGTTGATCGACTCCATCGCGCGCCTGCTGCCGGGCGTGCTGGGAGACATCGATTCGGCCGACACCGATTCGCACGCGCTGCCCGGCCGTCTCGGCTGGCCGGTGTATACGCGCCCGGCGGAGTTCGATGGACGCGGGGTTCCCGACGTGTTGGTGTCGGGGCATCACGCCAACATCGAGGCGTGGCGCGCGCGGGAAAGCCTGCGCCTCACGCAGGAACGGCGTCCCGATCTGCTCGTCGGCCACCCGCTCACCGACGCGGAACAAAACCTGATCACTCCCCGCAAGAAACGCGGCACGCGCGCCGGCTAAGAGCACGGGGCCGGGTGCGGCTCTGTTACATTCAGCACGCGGCCGGCCACAGTACCGGGTACGGCCCGGTTACGTTCCCCGGATCATGGCGCGGTTTCGACCTCGATGAGGTCTTGAACGCTTGGGGGAACCGGCGTTCCGCTTTTCCGTTCAGACTTAAAACGATTTATTTCCGCTATTGATCGGAAACAAGGGTGTGGGTTTCCTCATCCGGCCGGTATTTACCGATATTATGGCCGAGATGAATGAAACAACTGACATCACCCTGACATCGTCACAGGCCGCTCTTTTGCTCCGGGTTCACGAATCGTCCGTGAAGCGGTGGAGCAACGGTGGGGAGCTGCGGTCCGAAAAGACCGCGGGCGGACACCGCCGCATCCGCTTCAGCGACCTGATGGCCTTCTGCGAGCGCCAGGCGTTTGACGCCGACCTCCTGTTCTTCAAGCCGCACGAAGAGGAAGTCGCGCGCGCCGCGCTCGCCGCCCGCGAGCAGGGAGATTTCGCCGGCGTGCAGGAACTCGTGCTTCGTTTCTGCGACACCGAAGCGCCGCGCTGGCTGGTGAAACTCATCCGCTATCTCAATGAGGCCGTCGACCTCCCCCTCTCCAGGCTGTTCGACGCGGCGCTCGGGGGCGCACTCGGCGAAGTGGGGCGCCAGTGGCAAACCGGCGCGCGCACCATCGCGCTGGAGCACCGCTTCACGCAGAAGGTGCTTGACGCCCTGCATGGCCTGCTGAACGCCCACGAGGACGCGGCCGAGACCATCGCCCCCGCCGCATCCCCGGACGCCGTGAGGAAGCCGCATGCCATCGTCGGCTGCGCCGAAGCCTGCCATCACGAAATCGGCTCCTTCATGGCGCGTCTTCTGCTGTTACGGGCGGGATGGACCGTGACCTACCTCGGCGCCAACGTGCCGTACGAAGAGATTGCGGGCATCCAGGAGCTCGAGCGTGCGCAACTGGTCTGCATCGGCTTCGCGCCGCCGCTCGGTAGCGTCGATGCGCGCCGCTGCCTCAAGGTCCTCAACGCCATGAGGCGGCCTTCGTCGTCCTATCACCTCGTCGTCGGCGGCATCCCGTCGGCCGCGGGAACGGAGCTTCCCTGCGAATCGACGATCCCGGTGACCTTCGCGACCACCATGGAGCGCTTCGCGCAGTGGCTCGACCGTGAGTTCCCCTCTCCCGAAAACACCCCCGGTACGCCGCTTGCAGCGCGCATGGAGGCCTCAGCATGACCACGAGGATCACGACGAGAACCGCGAAGACAGCGTCGCCGACCACGGAGACACGCGCTGCGACCATTCCCGCTTGGCTGGCCCGGCGCGCGGACATTACCCCCGAATCCTCCATGGATTATCTCGCGCGTCACAGCCACTCCTTTCGGTACGCCGCGCGCTTTCTGCCGCCGCCCTACGACGAGCTGGTCGCGGATGTGTACGCCTTCTGCCGCTTCACCGACGACCTGGTCGATGGAGACACCGACACGCCTCCCGACGAATTGCGCGTGCGCCTTCAGGACTGGAAGCGCCTTGCCGCGCAGGCCCATGCGGGCATTCCCTGCGGCATCAAACTGCTGGACAAGCCCCTGCTGGAAATGGGGCGGCGCGGGATCCCCTTTCCCTCTGCCGGGCAACTGATCGCGGCCATGCAAAGGTATCTTCATCTTGCGGGGGGGGGCGGGGCGGCCACGCCTGCGACGGGGCGCCGGTACGGGAACCTCGCCACGCTCGATGTGTACGGATACCGTGTCGCTTCCGTGGTCGGGTTGTGGTTGACACGCCTGGTGGGTGTGCATGACGAACGGGTGTTGGCGCGTGCCGCGGAACTGGGGCAGGCCATGCAATTGACGAACATCCTCCGGGATGTGGGCGAGGACTGGCGCAACGGCCGCCTCTACCTTCCCCTCGACGCGCTGGAGCGACACGGCATCACGGAAGCGGACATCGCGCGCGCCGCCACGCATGTCCCCGGGAACGCATCGCCCGGCGGGGAGGCGGGACCGCATCTTCCGCAGGGCTGGCCGGACCTGATGGAGGAGTTGATGAAAGGCGCGGAAGCGCGCTATGAACGCGCCTTTGAGGCCATCCCCGAGCTGCCCGTGTTCTTCCGGTCTCCGGTGGCCGTGTCGGGCATGGTCTACCGCGACATCCATACAGCCATCCGCCGCAACGGTTATGACAACTTCACGCGGCGCGCGCGCACCTCCGCGCCCCGCAAACTGTGGCTGGGCGCGAAAGCCCGCCTGTGGCTCTCGCGCGCGCGCGCCGCCCCGCGACCCGCTGCCTACGCCCCGCGCCCCTCCGCGGGGCTGGCCCTCGCCCTGGTGATCACCGGGTTCTCGGGGCTCGCCACCGGTGAGGTGGCGGGTGCGGCGACGGCGGCCGGGATTCCCGACATCGGGAAAGCCACCGCCGCCGCCCGTGCGGAGATCAGCCTTGTGGACGCGGCCCTGCGGGCCGCAGGTGGTGACGCGGCCCTGCGGGCCGCAGGTGGTGACGCGGCCCTGCGGGCCGCAGGTGATGACGCGGCCCTGCGGGCCGCTGCTGATAACACGGCCCTGCATCTCCGCAGGGTGCGCGCACTGCATACCCTGAGCGTCGAAGACGAAGACACGCTCCCGGCCGCGCGCCGCGCTTTGACCCTCGCCATGGCGCTCACCGCCGCCGCACCGGCCGGCCGGCCGGAAGCGTCGGCGGTGTGGCTCGGTTACCAAGGCGCCTTCGATGTGGTGGAGGCGCGCCACGCCGTGTGGCCTCCCGCGCGCCTGAGGGCGTTGAGACGCGGCCTTGACCGGCTCGATGAAGCCGTGCGCCGCGCACCTGACGATGTGGAGGTCCGTTACCTGCGCTTGACCAGCACCTACTACCTGCCCGCATTGTTCGGCCGCGGAGACAGTGTCCGGGAGGACTTCAAGGCGCTCGCGGAGCTGCTGCCCGCCGTCAGCGGCGCGTATCCTTCGGGATGGTACGTCCCGCTCACCGATTTCGTGCTCGGCAACGCCCCGCTCACGGCGGGCGAACGCGACCGGCTCCGTCATGCACGCGCGCAGGCGGCCTCTCAACGCCTTCCCGCGCGCGGTTGAGCGCACACCCCCGGCCACCCCGACCCGATCGGCCCGTCCCGGGGCCGATCGTTCCCCCCCAAAAAAAGAACCCGGAAACAAATCATAATGTCTCGTACGTCACAAGAGTATTTAAAAACTGCCGTGGTGATCGGATCCGGCTTCGGCGGGCTGGCCGCGGCCATCCGCCTGCAGGCACGGGGTTTCGCGGTGACCATCGTGGAGCAACGCGCGCGCGTCGGAGGACGGGCGTACCAGTTGCGGGAAGCGGGGTACACCTTCGACATGGGCCCGTCGCTGATCACGGCACCGTCGATCCTGAACGAGGTGTTCGTGCGTGCGGGCACGACGCTGGAGAAGGCGTTGACGCTGGTGCCGCTCGATCCGTACTACCGCGTGTTTTTCCACGACCGCACGCGTTTCGAGTACAACGGTTCGCCCGAAGGCATGAAGGCGCAGATGCGGCAATACGATGCGCAGGATGCCGCGCGCTACGACGATTTCATGCGGGCCATCGCGCCGATCTATGAAGAGGTGATCGAGAAGGGGTTGGGAAGCCGTCCGTTCGGGGATCCGTTGACCATGCTGAAGTTCGCGCCGACCGCACTCCGTCTGGGGGCATGGCGCACGGCCACGCAGTTCGCGAACAGGTACTTCAAGGACTGGCGTCATCGCTTCGTGTTCAGTTTTCATGCGCTGTACATCGGCGGCAATCCGTTTCATTGTCCCGCGATCTACCAGATGATCCCGTATCTCGAGCGCACGCAGGGGGTTTGGTACACGCCCGGCGGCATGTACTCGTTGACGCAGGCGTTGGAGAAGGCGTTCGTGGCCATGGGGGGAACGGTGAAAACCTCCACGCCCGTGACCAGGATCCGGGTGGAGCGCGGGATGGAGAAAGGGGTGGGGGAGGGAGCGGGACGGAAGTCGGGGAAGGGCGTCGTGCGCGGGGTGGAAACGGCATCGGGCTTCATCCCCGCGGACATCGTGGTGAGCAACGCCGACGTGGGGTTCACCTACGCGAAGCTGATCGATCCGGAGCATCGCCGCAAGTGGACCGATGCGCGCGTGAACCGGCAGGAATACACCATGAGTTGTTTCCTCATGTTCCTCGGCGTGCGCAAGCGTTACCCCGAGCTGGCGCATCACACCCTGATCCTGGCCGAGCGTTACAAGGAACTGCTGCGCGACATTTTCCGGGACAAGGTTTTGCCCGACGACTTCAGCATGTACGTGCATGCGCCGGTGCGCACCGACGAAAGCATGGCGCCGCCGGGATGCGACAGCCTGATGGTGCTGGTGCCGGTGGCCAACCAGCTCTCCGGCATCGACTGGAAGACGCAGGCCCGGCCGTACGCCGCGCGGATCATCGATTTTCTGGAGCAGTGGGGGCTCGAGGGGCTGCGTGAAAATCTGGAAGTCTTCCGCCTGTTCACGCCGGACGATTTCGAAACGGAGTTGTCCGCCTGGCGGGGGAACGCCTTCGGCATCGAACCGCGCCTGTCGCAGACCGGGTATTTCCGTCCGCACAACCGCAGCGAGGACGTGCAGGGTTTATACTTCGTGGGAGCGGGCACGCACCCCGGTGCCGGCGTGCCGGGCGTGATGCTCTCGGCCGAAGCGGCGGAACAATGCATCGTGGAAGACGAGGCGCGGGGCCAAACTCCCGCGGGCCCGGCGGTGAACCCGACGCCCCCACAGGTTCCTTTTCCGGCGCGCGAGGCCTGATTGACCATGTACACCTATCTCCTCATCAATCTGCTGTCGATCGCGGTTCCCTTCGCGTACAGCTTCACGGCGCACTCGGGCTTCAGCCGTCGCTTCGCGCGGGCGTGGAGCGGGATCCTTCTGGTGGCCGTTCCCATGATCGCCTGGGATGCCTGGTTCACCGCGCGCGGCATCTGGAGCTTTAATCCCGCCTATCATCTGGGCGTGAAATGGTTCGGGCTTCCCGTTGAGGAAATCCTCTTCTTCCTGTGCATTCCCTTCGCATGCCTCTTCATTTACGACACCGTGAAAAAATTTCCCCGTCTCGCCCTTCCCGAACGGCCGGTACGTGTCGTCGCGGGCGTCGTCGGGGTGGGGCTGCTTGCGCTTGCGCTGTACCACCACGACCGCGCCTACACCTTCTGGTGTTTCCTCCTCGCGTCCCCCTTCGCGCTGGCCCTGGCGGCAGGGGCCTTCCGGCAGCGCGCGGGTTTCATCGCAAGCACGTATCTCTTCCACCTCATTCCGTTTTTCCTCGTCAACGGTCTCTTGACCGGCCTGCCCGTGGTGATGTACAACGATGCCGAAAATCTCGGCATCCGCCTGGGGACCATCCCGGTCGAGGATGCGGTCTATTCCCTGATCCTGCTCTTCGGGACGATCTTCTGGCTGGAGCGGGAAGCGCGCCCGCATTCCGCTCCTCGTCACTCACCCCGCTCTCCCCGCTCTCCCCGTTCTTCCGCTTTCCCCGCCACGAAACAACACGCCCCGCAGGGAACACAAAATCCATCCGGACGCCACCAACCGCCCTCGAAAAACAACCGTCCCCCTGACCCGACATGACATCTCTCCCTTCCGTCCCTGCCCTCGCGCCCGTTCCTTTTCTCATGATCGCCCTTGCCGCGTTCGTGGCCATGGAAGGCGTGGCCTGGGCCACGCACAAATACGTGATGCACGGGTTCCTGTGGAACCTGCACGAATCCCATCATCTGCCCCGGCGCGGCGCCTTCGAAAGGAACGACTGGTTCGGCGTATTCTTCAGTGTCGTGGCCATGGGCTTTTTCGCGGCCGGATTTTTCGTGTCCCCGGTATTCACCGCGTTGGGCACGGGAGTCACGGGCTACGGCCTCGCGTACCTGTTCCTGCACGACATCCTGACGCACAAGCGCTTCGGCATCCGCATCAAGCCGCGCAACGGCTACCTGCGCGCGGTGCTACGCTCCCACAGGATCCATCATGCGCGTCGCACGCGCGAGGGCGGGGCTTCCTTCGGCTTTCTGATCCCCGTCACCGTCAAACCCCGTCAGGAAGCGGTTTCACCAAACAAAACAATCCACCAGTAAACCGCATACAAAACCCACCGGTAAAACAGGTTGTTCATGGCGGAAACGAAAAAGCCCCCCGGGGGAACCGGCGGGCTTTTCTTGATGTCGGGCTTGATGTCGGACATCATGTCAGGGCGCGGCCTGGTGGCCGAGCGCCTTGACTGCTTATGACGACTTTATGATGACTTATTTGGCGGCGGCGGCGGTGGGTGCGGTGCGCTCCACGCGGCGTTCCTTGATACGGGCGGCCTTGCCCGAGCGTCCCCGCATGTAGAACAGGCGGGCGCGACGCACCTTGCCGAGGCGGCTCACCTTGATGCCGGTCAGACGGGGCGACTCGAGCGGGAAAATGCGCTCGACGGAGATGCCGTTGGAGATTTTGCGGACGGTGAAGGTCGCCGACACACCGCTGCCGCGACGCTGGATCACCACGCCCGTGAAGGTCTGGACGCGTTCCTTGTTGCCCTCGATGACCTTGAAGTCCACGGAGACCGTGTCACCGGCATGGAATTCAGGCAGGTCGGTGCGGCTGGCGCTGGTGTGGACTTGGGCGACTTTGGGATGCATGGCAGGATTCCTTTTCTGAATTCATTCGGTCCGCGCGCATTCTCCGCGATGCAAAGATCGGGAATCCGTGGAGCCGGCAAGATTGGCGCGAAATGATAGGAAAAAATAGCGAAACTGACAATCAGGACCGAAAAATAACGGTCATTTTTTGCCCGTTTCCGCCGATTCACGGAGCCTGTGCCCGGATCCGGTCAATCCCTTCAAGGTAGCAACCCGTGCCGCTTGTGTGCGGCTGG
Organism: uncultured Bifidobacterium sp.; assembly: GCA_964555105.1. Lineage (GTDB taxonomy): Bacteria > Fibrobacterota > Fibrobacteria > UBA11236 > UBA11236 > UBA11236. The sequence continues at coordinate 22,856 of CAZKRC010000012.1, forward strand.
GGGATTGTGGTGTAAGCCTCTCCGCAAGAACTGACCCGGGATCATCCGGATCTCATTTTCAGGAAGGGTTTCGGGGGGGGAAACGAAAAACCCCGCCCTCCGCGAAAGCGGGGGACGGGGTTTTTCGGGCTGGATGCGCCGACCTCCGGGTTTTTCCGGAAGTCGGGAACCAGGATCAGGCCTTACTGCTTGACCGACTTGCGGATCGCCTCGATGGACTGGCCGTCCATCACGCTCGAAATCTTCACGATGTAAAGTCCCGGAGCCACAGGCTGCCCCTTGGACGTCACGCCGTTCCAGGTGATTTCGGAGACGCGACCCGACACCGGAGTGACGGTCCGCGACCAGATGCGCTGACCCTGAACATTGGTGATGGTCATGGACAGTTTCTGGGTGGAGGCCGCCAGGCTGGCGGGCAGGCGGTACGTATACGGATTACGGGCCCCGTCCATCGCGATCACGAAGGCTCCCGGAAGGAGGCTGGTGGTCGTCGCGGTGGCCGAGTCGGAGGCCGGGCTGTTGCCCGCCACGTTGCTGGCGATCACCGTGAAGGCGTAGCGCGTTCCCTGCGTCAGGCCGGTCACCTGACACGTCAGTTCACCGGCCGTCATGCAGGTGGCACCACCCGGCGCGGCCGTGACGGTGTAACCGGTGATCGGCGACCCCCCGTTGTAGGCGGACGCGGTCCAGCTGACCGTCACCGCGCTGGAGCTGACCGTGGTTGCGGTCGCGGTCAGGGGCTTGGTGGGAACGATGGGGGCCAGCGGTGTAACGGGGTTCGAGCCGTTCGAGCTCGGGCCGCGACCGATGATGTTGCGGGCGCGCACCACGAAGTTGTAGGACTCTCCCGCCGTCAGACCGGGGACGGTGCAGCTCAGGGATGTGGTCGTGCAGGTGAGAAGGGTGTCACCCACAGCCGTCACGATGTAGTCGATGATCGGGCTGCCACCATTGTCGCCCGGGGCGGTCCACGACACGAGGGCGCGGGCGGTATCGGCTGTTGCCGTCACGCTTGTGGGGGCGGCGGGAGCGGTGAAGTTGGGGTTGCCGATGCTCACCAAGGAGTTGAGTTCCTTCTGGTTCTCGTAGCTCAGCTTGATATAGTTGGAGTCGCGCGTCGCGTTGTCGATGCGGACTTCATCCATGTCGCCCACGAACCAGCGTGCGTTCTGGGTACCCGGGCCACGACCGATACGCCACAGCGAGGGGGAACCGGTCACGCCGGCCTCGTCGGCATCCGCGCTGACGGCGATTTGCACGCCGTTGCGGTACAGGCGCCACAGGCGGGTGGTGGCATTGACGCTGTCGAACACGCCCGCGACGTGCGTCCACACGGCGCTGTCAGGGTAGGCGTGCGCCATTTGCGGCGACTCGGCCTGAATGTCGCTGGAGCCGGTGTACTTGCCCGTGGTGTACTGGGCGAAATCGGCGCTTCCCGAATTGTGGCCGATACGCAGGAACACTTCGGCGGAGGGGGAGGAACCGTCACGGTTGATGAAGGTACGGTAGTAGCTGTTCTCGTTCTCCGTGCCCACCACGTGCGTCCAGCGCACCCAGGCCGACATGGTGATGAGGCCCTGAAAGTCGAGGCCCGCGGGATTGCCCACGTTGATGTACTGGCGATCGGTGGTGCTGTTGGTGTTGGCGGCGTTGGTGCCGGCGAACGTGCGGGCCGCGCCGATCAGGCCGGGCGTGCTGGTCGTTCCCACGTTCTCGCCCACGATGGCATTGGCGGTGGCGTCGACGATGTCGTCGTCGTTCGGCTGGCTCATGTGGAACACGGCACGGTAGCCATTCGCCGTGGGGAACACGTTCGCGCCATTGGATTCGCTGGTGGCGGCGTTGTTGTTCCAGTGCATGCGGATGCCCTGGGAGTTGTTGTTGCCGTACACGGTGTCGACCTTCACCCAGATGGCGGCGGACGTCGCCGACCAGGACTCGATTTCGTAGGGGAGAGCCGTGGCGTTGTCCATCTTGGAGAAGCGGATGTCTTCACCGTTGGCCTTGGCTTCGGAGAGAATGTTCGCCTCGTTTTCACCCAGGCGGATCAGTACGGGGAAGTTCGTCACGTTCCCGGGGATGTTCGCGCCCGACGCCGTGGTGTTCAG
>CAZKRC010000013.1:0-15354 GCA_964555105.1 uncultured Bifidobacterium sp.
CACCATCAACGTGCTCACGCTGCTGGCGCTGGTGCTGGCCATCGGCCTGGTGGTGGACGACGCCATCATCGTGCTGGAGAACATCTATCGCAAGATGGAGGAGGGCGTGGAGCCCCGCGAGGCGGGATACGCCGGCCTGTCCGAAATCTTTTCCGCGGTGATTTCCACCACCGCGGTGCTCGCGGTGGTGTTCCTGCCGTTGTTCTTCCTGGAGGGCTTCACCGGCAAGTTGTTCCGCGAGTTCGGTCTCGTGGTGGCGGGCTCGGTGATCCTGTCCGCGGTGGTGTCGCTGACGTTGACGCCGATGATGTGCACGCGCCTGCTCAGCGGCAAGCCGTCGAAGCTGTACACGCGGACGGAACCCGCGTTCCAGAAATTCTACGACCTTTACCTGCGCAGCCTGCGCGGTTTTCTGCGGATCCGCGGTGCCGGCGTCGCCTTGCTGGTGCTGTGCGGCGCCGGCGCGTTGTACCTGTTCTACACCATTCCCGCCGAACTCGCGCCGCGCGAGGATCGCAGCCAGATGAGCGTGTTCGCGACCGCGCCGGAAGGCTTTTCGTATCGCGCGATGCAGAACGTGATGGACCGGATCGAAACCATCGGCGCGGAAACCGTTCCCGAGGCCTACAACATTCTGGCGGTGACGGCACCGGGGTTCGGCGCGGCGTCCGCGAACAGCGGCTTCCTGCGCGTGTTCCTCGTCGAGCCCGGCGAGCGTGACCGCTCCCAGCAGCAGATCGCCGGCGAACTCGTCACCGCCATGCGCGACGTCACCGACGTGCGGGCGGTGGTCGTGCAGGACCCCACCATCCAGGGTGGTGGCGGTGGCGGCGGTTTGCCGCTGCAGTTCGTGATCCAGGCGCCGGGCTTCGAGCAGCTGGCCGAAGCGCTGCCCCGTTTTCTGGAGGCCGCGCGCGCCCACCCCGCCTTCCCCATCGTGGACGAGAACCTGAAGTTCACCCGTCCCGAGGTGTTGGTGTCGGTGGATCGCGACCGTCTCCGCGTGCTGGGTGTACCGTTCTCGGAGGTCGCGGGCGCCTTGCAGCTGGCCTTCGGCGAGAGCCGTCTGGGTTACTTCCAGAAGGACAACCGCCAGTACGAGGTGATCGGACAACTTGAGGGCGTTTATCGCGAACGGCCTTCCGACTTGCAGGCGGTGCAGGTGCGCAGTACGTCGGGAGAGTTGATCCCGCTCGGCAACCTCATCGAGATCAAGGAACAGGCGGGGCCGCCGCAGCGCTTCCGCTACAATCGCTGGGTGTCGGCCACGGTGTCCGCGGCGCTGGCACCGGGCGTCTCCATGGGCGACGGCATCGCGGCGATGCGCGCGATCGCGGACGAGGTGCTCGACCCCTCCTTCTCCACCGATCTGGTGGGCGAGGCACGCGACTTCGAGGAAAGCGGCTCCAGCCTTCTGTTCGTCTTCGTGCTCGCGCTGCTGCTGATCTACCTCGTGCTGGCGGCGCAATTCGAAAGCTTCCGCGACCCCTTCGTGATCCTGCTTACGGTTCCGCTGTCCGTGTTCGGTGCGCTGGTCTCGCTGCAGGTGTTCGGCCAGACCCTCAACATCTTCAGCCAGATCGGCCTGGTCATGCTCGTGGGTCTCATCACCAAGAACGGCATCCTGATCGTGGAGTTCACCCATCAGCAAATGGCGAAAGGACTTTCGCTGTACGACGCCGTGTTGAATGCGTCGCAGGCGCGCCTGCGGCCGATCCTCATGACCACCTTCACGGCCGCGTTCGGCATGGTGCCGATCGCCATGGCCTGGGGCGCCGGCGCGGAAAGCCGCCGGCCCATGGGTATCGCCGTGGCGGGGGGACTTTTGTTCGGCATGGTTCTGACCCTTTACGTGATTCCGGCCATGATCCTGTTGTTCGCAAACAAAAAGCAGCGGGAGGGCGCGCATGTTTAGGGGCCCGTCGGGAACCGGGAACCGGGTGTCGGGAGGGGAAGCCGCCATGGCCTTCATACGGATCACGAGAAAAGGATGCTCGAAGGTTATGCGTTTCACCCGCCTGCCGACATCCGGCTCCCGTCCCCTCGTCGCGCTGGCCATGCTCGCTTCCTTGTCTTCCGCCGACACGCTGACGTTGCATGCCGCGCTGACCGAAGCGCTGGAATACAACCCCGGATACCTCGCCGCCCGTGCCGACCATGGCGCGGCGCGCAATGCCCATTCTTCCGCCGGGCTCGCAGGCTACCTGCCGACGGTCGAAGCCTCCGCGCGTCATTCGCGCAGTGCGCTCGACACCCGCCAGGAACGCGATACGCTGGTGACCAGCGATCCCGCGGCGTTGTCCACGACGACGACGGCGGGCGTGAACGCCAACTGGACGCTGTTCGAAGGTTTCTCCGCGCCGCTTCAGCAGAAGCGGCTGCGCCTCCAGCGCGAGCAGGCCGGTGCGGTCGAGCGGCTGACGCGCGAGGAACTGCTGCGTCGCGCCGCGTTGGCCTATGCCGATCTCGCGCGCCAATCCCGCATCCGCAGCGCGCGTGATACCGTGCTGGCGGTGTCGGAAGAACGCACGCGCATTCTCGACAGCCGGCTCCGCTCGGGTTCGGCCGGACGACCCGAATGGCTGGAAAGCCGGGTCGACCACAATGCCGACCGCGCCGCGCTGCTGCAGCAGGATGCGGTCCTGCACGCCTCGCGCCTCGCGCTGGCGCAGGCCATGGGCCGCCCGGCCGCCGTGACCGAAGACGCGCGTCCCACCGGCCTGCCGTCCTCGGCGCTGGATTTACGGGCCCTGACCGCCGACCTTCAGGAACATCAGCCTTCGCTGCAACTCGCCGAAGCGCAGCGTGACCTGGCGCGCACGTCCCTCCGTCAGGCCGTCGCGCCGTGGTACCCGCGCCTGCAGGCCAATGTCGGCTACAACTACAACATGACCACCAGCGAAGTCGGGTTCGCTTCGGAGAACCGCACCATCGGGCCCACGGCGGGCGTGCAGCTGACGGTGAACCTGTTCGATGGCGAACTGCCCTGGCGTGTGGTCCAGCGCGGCCGCATCCTCGTGCGCGCCGCCGACCTCCGCCTGCGCGAGGCGGAGTCCGCTGCCGAGGCGGAGGTGGAGCGCGCCTATACCGCCTGGCGCGCCACCGATTCCGCCTCCGCCCTCGAAGTCGAAGGCCTGGGCTACGCGCGCGAAAACCTCGACCTCACCATGACGCGCTGGAAGTCCGGGACGATTTCCTATCTGGAGGCGCGCTTGGCCCAGGTGAAGTACCTCGATGCATTCACCCGCGCGGAGAACGCGCGCTATGAGGCCTTCCGGGCGCGCCTCGACGTCCTGCGCGCCGCGGGCCGCATGGAGCAGTTGCTCACCGAAGTGCGGGCCGGGGCGGATGCTTCGGCGCGCGGCCCGGCGGAGCGCTAGCGCATGGACGGAGGGCGCGGCGGCATGTTCCTGTCCGCTGCGCCCGCGCCCGCGCCGCCTGCTCCGACTGCGCCGGAGGCCCGTGCCGTCCCCTCTTGGAAGCAGGGCGGCCCGCAGAACTCCCCTGTCCGGTCCCGCGTTCCTTTCCCCCCACCGGACCGCAGGGGTGGCCCGGGTATGCTCGCCGCCGCGCACCTGGGTCTCCGTTGCTGGCGCCCCCCCTCATCCTCACCTTCTCTCCCGCCGGAGGACGGCGCGGTTTTTTATGGTGAGGTCAAGGGCTATCGCGTCACCGCGGGCCTTCCGTGCGCGCCCGTGTCGCAACGGGGCGCGCTGCATGCCGCCTTCGTCGCCGACAGCCGGCGCGCGGGGCTGAAGACGATCCACTTCGCCGTGACGGTCGATCCCCCGGATGAAGCAACGGGCGCGGATGCGGATCGCGCAGCGGACGTTCATGCGCGGGATCGGGCGCGCTCATGCTGGCACATTGGCGACCTCCCCGTTTTTGGTCTCGCCCGCTGGCGCGAGGAGACGACGATCCCCGCGCCCATCCGCGCCCAGGTACGACGCGCCCGTCGCCGGGACGTGACCGTGCGGCACTGGGCCGCTCCGCCGGGAGATCTCGCGCTGGACGCGCTCCGCGCCGTCCGTGACGAGTGGTTGCGACTCAAACCCCTGCCGCCGCTTTCGTTCATGACCACGCCGTATCTGTTCGAGCCGTGGCCGGCGGAGGGCGTGTTCGTCGCCGAAGCCCGCGGCCGCATCGTCGGATTCCTCGTGGGCTCGCGTGTGTTGTTCGGCGACATGCTCCGGATCGACGTGGTGGCGCGCCTCTCCGCCTCTCCCAATGGAACGGCGGAGATGCTGGTTTACGAAGCGTTCCGTGCCGCGGCCCGGCGCGGTCGGGCGCATGCCACCTTGGGCCTGGCACCCTTGTCCCGGCGATCGGGTATCAAATCCGGAGGGTGGCGGGGCGTGGTCGCCGGGTGTGCCCGGCGGTGGGCCGACCCGTTCTATTCCTGCGCCGGGCTGGAGGCCTTCAAGGCGAAGTTCTCGCCCGACGCGTGGGTACCGTTGTATGCCGTCGCGCCCGGCCGCGCCTTCGGGCCGCGCGACCTGCTCGCGATCGCGCGGGTCTTTACCGGTGGCTCCCTAAGCCGCTTCTTGGTCCGCGCGGTCCGGGAGGCCTGCACCCGGCGCTCGCGGTGACGGGAGGGAGGTCAAGGGGCGTGCGCCGTGCGCGTCCCGGGCTTCGCCAGGACCGGGCTCGGCGGTGCGGATGTCGTGATCATGCCGGTGATGCCGGCGGTGATCCGCACCGTGTTCATGGGGGCGGGCGGCGTGATGTGTGTGGGGAAGCGTGTGCGTGTGGGGATGAATGTGGGCAGGGCGCGCACGGTGAGGGAAGGTGGTGCGGGGCGACGTCTCGTCGGGGCTTCCCGCCACGGGTTCAGGCAGGTGCCCCCGGGGGTGGGGGACGACCTCGTGCCCGGCCGCGGAGGGTTTCCGACGGACGTGCGCGCGCGCCTGCCGGTGGGCGGGATAATGGCGATGCCGTGGCAGGTTGTTGATGACCAGCGCGATGACGAACAGAATGGCCACGCCCGACATCACGGGTGAGATCACGTATCCGTATCCCAGGCTTTTGACCTTGTCGGATCCCACGCTGGCGATCAGCGCGGTCGCGCCGCCCGGCGGATGCATGCTGCGTGTGATCTGCATGGCGACGATCGAAAGCGATACGGCCAGCGCCGAAGACAACCACAGTTCCGACGGGAAGAGCTTGTAGGCCGTGACGCCGATCAACGCGGACAGAAAGTGCCCGAGGATCAGGTTGCGCGGCTGGGCGAGCGGGCTGTTGGCGGCGCCGAACACAAGAACGGCCGACGCGCCGAAGGATCCGATCAGGAAAACCTGGTCCAGTTCCGCCACATGCGCTTTTTGCACGAGGCCGATCAGCGCGATTCCCAGAAACGCCCCGATGAAGGTCCAGAAATGATCTTCGGGTTCCAGCAGCGTTTGACGATAGACCACATATTTGGCGACACGATAGGTACGCCGCAAACGTTTTTTCACGAATTCATTCCCAGCGCAGTCCCGCCTTGACGCCGAAGGTGGCGCTTTTCCCTGTTGTCGTTGCGTCCGGGCGCGGCCACAGATCCAGCTGCAGCCGCTTCTGTGCCGCGGCGGCCATCATCGTGCCGTTGTCGCCGCAGAAGCGGCGCTCGGGCAAAACCAGCCGCCATCCTTCGCGCCGCGCGGTCTCCGTCATGCGTTCGCGCAGCCACGAGTTGGCCGCCACGCCGCCCGCGACCACGAGCCTGGTTTCATCCAGGTCGCGCATGGCCCACACGGTTTTTTTCACCAGGACGTCGGCGATGGCGGTCTCCAGGCTCGCGCAGAAGTCCGCGCGGGCGGCCCGCAGGGCATCCTCGCCGCCGTCCGCGACGCATTTGGCGGCTTCGCGCGCGACGGCCGATTTCAGGCCGCTGAAGGAGAACTCCAGGTTGCCCTTCTCCATCAGCGCGCGCGGTAATTGGAGTGCGTCGCGGCGCCCCCCCGCGGCCAGCTGCGACACCTCCGCGCCCGCGGGGTAGCCGAGGCCGAGAAGCTTCCCCGATTTGTCGAAGGCCTCGCCGGCGGCGTCGTCGCGCGTGCTTCCGAGCACGCGGAACTCCAGGCGCGGCCCCACGTGGACCAGTTCGGTGTGACCGCCCGAAACGAGCAGCGCGAGAAAGGGAGGTTCGAAAGTCGGGTCGGTGAGATAGGCCGACGCGAGATGGCCTTCCAGATGATTGAGTCCCATCACGGGCTTGCCCAGCGCGCGGCCGAGACCTTGCGCGAAGGACGTGCCCACCAGCAGCGGGCCCAACAGGCCCGGGCCGCGCGTGTGCGCGATCACGTCGACGTCGGCGAGCGTGATTCCGGTTTGCGTGCGCGCATCTTCCAGGGCTGCGGACACCACCGGCTGGATCTTTTCGAGATGCGCGCGCGCCGCCACTTCGGGCACCACGCCGCCGAATTTGGCATGCGTCGCCGCCTGGGTGTACAGGGATTCGCCGAGCACGCGATAGCCCGCGTCGACGATTCCGCAGCCGGTTTCGTCGCACGAGGTTTCAATACCGAGAACGATCATGGGAAAGGAAAGGTAGCTGTTTGGAGGGGCTGCGTCCCGCCTTCCCGCCCGTACGAGCGGCCCGCAGGGAACCCGCCCCGAGGGCCTCGCCCTCGGTTCCCCCCCCCCATAAAAAATCCTCCTCCCCAAATCCGGAATCCTCCGGCCCCCTTGTCCCCCTGCCAGGCAAGGGTCCGACGGGGAACGCGGAGGATCGACGCCGGCACCGCAAGGAGCGGTCACGATGCCGGACGTCGGGTCGGAGCGGACGGAGCGGACATGGGGGGCCGCGCCGGGCCTAGATGTGTCGGACGAGTTCCGGGCGCGGGAAGCGGACCTTGGGCAGGTGGCCGTACTTGTCGTCGGGCGAGCGGAATCCCGCGGCGGCGGCGGCCACCGCGCGGTAGCCCTGTGCGCCGAGGCCGAGGATGGCGTCGTACTGCGCGGGATCGAACCCTTCCATCGGCGTGGTGTCCACGCCGAGTGCGGCGGCCGCGCTGACGAAGGTGCCCAGCGCGATGTAGGCCTGTCGTGCCGTCCATTCATCGCGGACGGCCTCAGGACGGGACAACACGCTCATGGCCGACTGCTTGAGGCCCGCGAGCGATGCGACGGGCAAGCCCCGGACTTCCGCGACGCGGGCGACGTAACGGTCGATGTCGGCCTCGGAGAATCCGACGCGCGCGGCGAACACCACGAACCGGTCGGCTTCGGTGACGGGCGTTTGACCCCAGGAGGCCTCCCACAGGCGCGCGCGCACATCCTTGTCGTCGATCACGAGGAAGGTGTACGGCTGCAGGCCGATGCTGGAAGGCGCGAGCACGAGGCTCTCTTCGAGGGCGTTCCACGTCGCGTCGTCGATGCGGCGGGTGGGGTCGTATTGTTTGACGGCATAGCGCCGGTTCAGGGCGGACAGCCAGCCATCGGGCGAGAGCAGCGTAGACCCCGGACGTCCGTTCACGGTGTTGGTTTCGGACAGTACGGTTTCGGGATTGGGGGCGATCATGATGGGTCCTCCGGGTGTGTTGGTGGTCGGTCGAGGTGGGGGGTGGGCGACCCGGCGAGTCGCGGTATCGTGGGACCTGAGTGGTTGTGGGCGACTCAATGAGTCGCCCTTACATTGGGTGGGGCCGCCGAAGTGCCCCTCGGGCGACAAGTCTGCCCCCGCGAGGCGGGGGGCGGGTCGCCCGTACACGATCTGGGACTATCCCTGCAGCTTGCGGGAGACCAGCGTGTCCAGCGACCAGCGGCCGCCACCCTTGACGAGCAGCGCCACGGAGATCGCCACCACGGGGATGAAGAACTCGATGCCGTCGGGCATGAAGAAGCCGTGCTGAAGGTGAACCATCAACGCGGCGACGGCCATGGTGATGCCGATGGACAGGGCCGACAGGCGCGTGAACAAACCGAGCGCCAGCAGGATGGGCGCGAAGAACTCGGCGAGGATCGCGGCCAGCGCGAGCGGCGCCGGGATGCCCATCATCTGCGTGAAGGCCCCCATGGTGGCCCCGAAGCCGTATCCGCCCCACCAACCCAGCAGCTTTTGCGCGCCGTGTGGGAAGATGGTCGCAGCCAGCGCGAGACGCAGCATGAACAGCGAGACGGACGTATTCGTCGCGAAGGACGCGCGCGCCGCGTTCGAAAGTTTCGTCGCACGCGAAGGCTGGGAAAGAGTGATGGTTGTCATCGAGGGTTCCTTGGTTGTGGGGTTGAAGGAGGCACCTGAACCGGCGCCCGACCTTTGTCTGTGAGCCTGACCCGGGAGGTCGATGCCCGAGGCGACCGACGGCCGGATGCCTGGGAAAGGGCTCGTTTTCTTGTGTACAGGTTTGTCTCGGTATTTACTGTTTCCTATTAAACCATCAGGGCAAAAAAATCAGGATCCGGTTTGCGGACTGTGGGCCACGGCTTTTTTCAGCAGCGTTCTGACCGTCTCGATTTCGGCTTCGCTCAAACCGGACAGCATTTTTTCCACCACCTGGGCCTGTTCGGGCAAGACGGAGGAGATGAACGTCAGTCCCGCGTCGGTGATTTTCACCCGGTTCACACGCCGGTCGCCCGGCACCTGTTCGCGCTCCACCCACCCGCGGTCGCTCAGGCGGTCGATCAAACCGACGATATTGCCCTTGGTCATGCGTAAACGGTCGGCCAATTCCTGCTGGTTTTCGCATTCGGCGGACACCAAGGTGGACATCACCTCGAACTGGGGCACGGTAATCCCATGCTCCTGCAAGAGGGCCGCGACCTGGCTCTGGAAAAACTCATAGCTGCGGATGACCTGCAGCCACGCTTCCATGTACCGGCGGTTTCGTTCGGTGCATTGGTTGTGTTCCATACGGTTTAAGTATAAACAATAAGCGGCGTCGTGTCAAGGGTTTTCGTGTCAGCTGTGTTGGCTTGTTTTCGCCTTTTTCACCTTTGTTACGGGAAGGTTTTCGGGGGGATGGGCCGGGGGCGATCCGCAGGGAGCCCCCGGCGGCGGAAGATGGTATTTTCGCCGGGGTTTTGTTGCCTTCGCAACCCTGCCTGCCCCTGTCGAAGGGTACTTTTGAATCATGCGTAATCAGTGGAAATTCCTCGTTCAGGAAGGTTTCCGGAATCTGGGGGCGGACCGCACCCTTTCCGTGTCTTCGGTGATCACCCTCGGCGTGTGCGGGGTGGTGCTGTCGTTCCTCCTGATCGCCTTGTCGTTGATGAAAGCGGTGGATGAGCGCTATACGCGCTCGGCGGGTCCGCTGCGGTTGTTCGTCCTGCCCAGCCATGAACGGCCGGCGCAGTTGCGCGACCTTGAGGAAAGTCTGAAGGCGCTCGATGCGTTCGACTCCATGGTTTTCGTGGACAAGGCCGAAGCGCTGCAGGAATTCCGTCGCGACTTCGGCGAGGAGATGACGCGCTCGCTGGACGTCAATCCCCTTCCCCATTCCTACCGCCTCTACCCCAAGGTGGATGAGACGGGCGTGCCGCTTTCGGGCAAGGCCCTGAAAGAATTACGCGATGATCTGATGCGGCTGCCCCAGGTGGAGGAAGTGGCCGGAAACTTCGCCCAGCTCGCGTGGCTTGATCGTTGGCGCGCGCCCTTGCAGACCGGATCCGTCATCCTGCTTGCCGTGCTGGTCGCTGCGCTCGCGCTCGTGGTGCACAACGCCATCAAGCTCAGTCTGTACGCGCGCCGCAACCTGGTCGAGAACATGAAATATTGCGGCGCATCCGGATTTTTCATCATGGCCCCCTTCGCGCTCGAGGCGCTGCTGCTCGGTTTCCTCGGGGGAGGCCTCGCCGCGCTCGCCCTTCTGGGCCAGGTGCGGCTGGGCGCCCTGTTGATTCCCACCTTGCCCGACTGGATTCCCGTGGCACGTTTGTGTCTGTACCTCGTCGGCGGCACCATGGGCATCGCGCTGCTTTCGAGCGTCAGTACGGTGCGGGCGTTTTTGCGGGGCAAACTCGGGTAATGAGGAATCGGGACCGGGGAATGAGGAATGAGGATGCGAAGCATCCGAAAACGCCTGGAGTCGGTCGCGCTCTTGGCTTCATCACTCGTCATTCATCCTTCATGATTCCGCGCCGCCGCGTCCTGCGGGCGCTGCTGTCCGCATGCCTGCTGGCGGTGTTCGCGGCGGGGGCCTTCGCGCCCGCTGCCGCCCAGTCCGCCGCCGAAGTGGAGCGCGAGCTGGCGGAACAGCGCAAGGAGCTGAACGCGGTGCGCGAACGCCTCAAGCGCGAACAGCGCGAATTGGCGAACCTGAAGAACAAGCGCAGTGCCACGCAGGGCGAATTGAACAAGCTGCGCAAGAACATCGAAGAGACCAACCGGTACCTCAAAAAACTGGAAGCCACCGAACGCAGTCTGAACGTCTCCGTGCGCGACACGCGCAAGGATCTCGTCGCCATTGAGGGTCGCCTCAAGTCGCGCTCGGAACTGCTCGCCAAACGCGCACGCCTGCTGTACATGGCGGGCCGACCCGAGGACTTGTTGTTCCTTCCGGCGGCGGGAGAATCCGACTTTCTCCAGCGCGCGCACATGGCGCGCCGCCTGATCGAGTACGACCGCCGCCTGATCGCGGAAAACCGCACCGACATGGGTCGCAAGCAGGACGGATTGAAAAAACTTCTGGTCCAGTCGGCCGAGCTGGACGAATTCCAGAAGCGGAAGCAACGCGAAATGGCGTCGTTCACCAGTGCGCGCCAGGACCAGGAAAAGACCCTGAAGACGCTGCAGCGCGACGAGGCGGCCAAGGCGCGCGCGCTTAAGCAGCTTGAGGAGAACGCCAGGAAACTGGATGCCATCATCCGCACGCTGGAGAAGCGCCGGCGCGATGCCATCGCGCGCGGCCGCAAGGAGCGTGAGCTCGAGACCGGCACGAAGTATTGCGCGCCGGTACAGGGCAGGGTCGTGTCCCGTTACGGCCTGCAGAATCATGCGACGCTCGGGACGTCGACGCGCAATCTGGGCATCGAGATCCAGGGTACGGCCGGCACCGCCGTCCGCGCCGCGGTGACCGGCGAGGTGGCCATGGTGACCGCCATCCCCGGCTATGGAAACGGCATCATCCTGGACAACGGATCGGGGTACTTCACGATTTACGCCAACCTCGCCGGCATCAAGGTGGGTGTGGGCGATGTGGTCAACACGTGCCAGGAGATGGCGACCCTCGCCGCGCAACCCGGCACGCTTTACTTCGAAGTGCGTCGCGGCACGAAGACCCAGGATCCGGAGGCATGGCTGAAGAGTGGGAAATAGGGGGGATCACCGCGTTGGGCATCACAGCAATACAACATCACAGCAGCAGAACACAAGCTCTGACCGTTTTCCCGATTGCTGTAATGCTGTGATCGAGTGCCGTGGTTTGGTCTCCTCGCTCCTTTCATACTTCAGATTTCATATTTCAGATTTCAAATCCCCTCTCTCCCGTGACCGCCGTCACGCTCCGCGTGTCGCCGTTCCGGAAACCCCTTCCTAACTTTGGTCGTGATGAACTTTGAATTTGCACGCACATTCGGTCAGGAAGACGCCAAAACGCGTCTGGCGCAGGCGTTCGCGTCGGGCCGTTTCCCGCACGCCCTGCTGGTGCACGGCGAGCCGGGCCTGGGCCAGCACGCCTTGTTGCTCGACATCGCCCAGATCCTTTCCTGCGAAGGCGCGGCGCACAAGCCCTGCGGCACGTGTTTTCCGTGCCGGGGATTTTCCGCCTCGTCCCTGGAGACGCTTCAGTACCTGATTCCGGTGGTCAAACGTGACAAGGCCAAACGCGAGACCGAGGTCGTGGGTGAGGGCCCGGACGATGAGGACGGTCCGGAAGCGGGCCAGCTTGAGGAATTGGGCGAGAGTATCGCGTCGTGGCATGCGAATCCGTATGCGTACGGCGTTTCGCAAAAAGCGATGGTGCGCATGTCGCAGGTCCGCGATCTGCTCGGGCGCCTGCGCTACGCCGAGAGTGGCGCGCGCGCGCGTCTCGTACTGGTGCCTTGGCTTGAATCGTTGAACGAGGAGACGGGCAACGCATTGCTCAAGACGCTTGAGGAACCGCCCGAGAACGTGTACTTCCTGATCGCGAGCGATCATCGCTCGGGACTGATGCAGACGCTGCTCTCGCGTTGCCTGCATCTGGGGCTTTCGCCCTTGCCCGCGGAGGAGTTTCACGAAGCGGCGACGACGCTGGCGCGCCGCGCGGGCCTTGCCCCCTCTCCGCTTTTGCTGCCGTTCGCGGAAGGTTCCCCGGGAGCGTACTTCTCTTTGCTCGAGCAGGACGGTGAGCGGCTGCTGGAGGATGCGCAACGCTTTCTGGTGGCGGCGGTGTCGGACTGGCGCGTGTTCGTCGACCACGTCTCCGACTGGCCGTCCGGCGGTGAAGGGATGGAGCATGCGGCGCGTCTCTTGTCGTTCGTGTTGCGCATGCTGCGGGCCCATCAGGTGCTGCGCGCGGGCGCACCCGGCCTCCAGGGCGAGGAAGGAGCGGAGATGCGGGGCGTAGGCGATGGCTACCGCTGGACGGCGGCGGCGCTGGCGCGCGCAGGGTGGGACGAAGGACTGGTGGCGCCCTTGGGCGCGCTGGAGGATATCGCGGACCTGCAGGCCTTCGCGCATTTTCTGGAAGAGGCGTATCGCGCGATCCGGGATTATGCGAAGCCGTCGATCGCATTGACCGGCCTTTTCCTGGAGTATGAAGCGAAGGCCGCACGCGCCCCCGTGTCGGCCCCCCGCGCGGCGGTGGCCTCATGATCGCCCCGGGAACGAACCCCCTGTCGGCCGCGTCTCCGGCTCCCGCCGCACCCGCCGCGCCCGCCGTGCCGCGCATCGTGCCCCCGCCGCCCACCGCGTCCCCCGCCGCGCGCGCAGCGCTCGCGAAGGACATCAACGGGCCGCTGTTCGTCGCGGACCTTCTGTTGGCGCGCGGCATTCGCGACAAGGAAGGCGCGCGCGCGTTTTTCCTCCCTGAACCCGCGCCGGCGATGGACGAGGCGGGTGCATTGCGCGGCTTGCCGCATGCCGTCGCCTTGTTGACCGAGGCGCGCGCGCGCGGCGAGCGCGTGGCCGTGCACGGCGACTACGACGTGGACGGCGTGACCGGCACGGCGGCGCTGTATCTCGGCCTGCGCGAACTCGGTTTCGATGCCGACTGGATCCTGCCCAACCGCTTCGACGGCGGTTACGGCATGACGCCGCGGACTCTCGACCAACTCAAGGAGCGCGGCGCGGTGTGGGTGGTGTCCGTGGACACCGGCGTGTCGGCCGTGGCGGAAACCGAATATGCGCGTTCGCTCGGCCTGCGCGTGATCATCACCGACCACCACCAGGCGCCGCCCGAACTACCCGCCGCGGAAGTGATCCTGAATCCCAATCAACCGGGTTGCCCGTATCCCAACAAGGGGATTTCGGGTTGCGGCGTGGCGTGGCGCCTGCTGGAGGCGCTCGCGGAATCGTTGCGCCGCGAGCCGGCGCGCCCGGGTGTACCTCCCGCGCCCTTCGTGGACGCGGCGAAGTACCTCGACCTTGTGGCCCTCGGCAGTCTCGCGGACAACGTGCCGCTCCATGGCGAGAACCGCGGCCTTGTGCGCGCGGGACTCCGCCGTATGGCGTCGTCGCAGAACGTGGGCCTGCGCGTGCTGCTGGAACGCACGGGTGTCGATGCGGCCGCACTGACCACCACCGACCTCCTGTTCCGGGTGACGCCCCTTCTGAACGCGACCGGCCGCATGGGCAGCCCGGGGACGAGCCTCAAGCTGTTCCTCTCCGCGGACGAGCGTGAGGCGCACCGGCATGTCGACCAAATGGAAGCGGCCAACGGCAAGCGGCGCGCGCTCGACCAGGCGAACACCGCCGACGCCTTGGCCATGGTTGAGGGGGCGCATCGCGAGGACGCCTGTCTCGTCGTGCACTCACGCGCGTGGCATGAAGGCGTGATCGGCATCGTGGCCGCGCGTCTTGTGGACAATTATCGTCGCCCCTCCTTCGTACTGTCCGTGGATGAAAACGGCATGGCCAAAGGGAGCGGCCGCACGGTACGCGGATTCAATCTGCACGAAGCGTTGGCCGCGCACGCGCACCTGTTTGAAAAATGGGGCGGACACGCGTTCGCCTGCGGGTTCTCGATTCGCGAGGAGAACATCCCCGCGTTCCGCGAGGCGATGGGGACGCGCGCGCGCGGCATCTTCGCCGATGGCCCGCCTCCTCCGGAGGTTGCGGCCACGCTGGGCGTGGATCTGCGTGAGATCACCGATGAAGGGCTGTTGTGGCTGCGGCGTTTCGAACCGTTCGGGCCGCGCAACGAGGCGCCGTTGTTCTACGTCGAGAACGTGCCGCTGTACGGGCGTCCGCGCACGGTGGGGGAGAAACATCTCAAGTTCGCCGTACAGGCGCACGGCGTCGGCGCCGGCGCGCCGCTTGATGCGATCGGGTTCAATCTCGGGCACATGATCGACCGTTTCGAGGGGCGCGACCGGCTTGACAAGGTGGTGTTCCACCCGGAGTGGAACGTGTTCCGCGGACAGAAGAAGATCCAGCTGCGCGTGGTGGCGCTGGAGTGAATTTAGCTGTGAGCTTACAGCCAACAGCCTGAAGAAAGAATGAAGAAGGAGAGTGGCGGGGTCGGGCTACGTGCTGTCGGCGTTCGCCGTCAGCTCTCCGTTCCCATCAGCTCAT
Organism: uncultured Bifidobacterium sp.; assembly: GCA_964555105.1. Taxonomy (GTDB): domain Bacteria; phylum Fibrobacterota; class Fibrobacteria; order UBA11236; family UBA11236; genus UBA11236. The sequence goes on from CAZKRC010000013.1 coordinate 14,633, forward strand.
CCAGTGTTCGCGGCTCCAGTAGGTGACCCACCCGATCGCGTTGAGGATGCCGAAGGCGAAGCTCCAGATCACGAGACCCAACAGGCCGGCGGCGCTCCACACGCTTTCCGCGCTATGCCAGGACGTGCCCCAGAAGGCGCAGACGACTCCGCCGATCACGTAAATGAGCATGAGAACGAGAATGGTATTGCGGGGCATGAGTAACTCCGGAGCGGTGCGTTGAACCGTGATCGGATGCGATCCGGTAAACCAAAACCCCTAATTTAGTCCCCAAGGGCCGTGTCCGCAAGGCGCTGGCTTTTCGGCACATTCGCCTTTTTATGCGGTTTTCAGCCTGTTTCAGAGGCGGGCGGACTGGTTGGGCTTGAGCGTTTTGCAGCGTACGCACTTGAACACGCGGTCCCAGTCACGGATCCAGGCGTGACCGTCCTTGCAGGCGTCGCCGGATGCGGGCTTGGGCGCGAACAGGGCGTCGAGGTTTTTCTTCACCTCGCGGTTGGCGCCGGGCTTGCCGGACGATGCCCCGAACAGTTTGTCGCGTTCATCGAAGTTGTTGGATCCGCGGTAGCCCATGGGTTAAAATTAGGAATTAAGAATTAAGCGCCGAAGGCATGAGGCCGTGAAGCGAACGTGCCCCTAAATGAGGCCGAAGGCTGAATCATCATCCGGAATGAGGAATGAGACTTGCTGCGGGTTGAGCGCGTTTCGTGATTGATTCGGGA
>CAZKRC010000013.1:15454-24279 GCA_964555105.1 uncultured Bifidobacterium sp.
CCTACGCGCGTGCGCGTCTCGAAGGCCGTTCCTGCGGCCACGATTTCTTCCACACCGACCGTGTGCGGCGCAATGCGCTCAAGCTGCAGGCGGTGGAGGGCGGGGACGCGTTCGTGATCGAACTCGCGGCGCTGCTTCACGATGTGGCCGATCCGAAACTGGTGAACGATCCGGAACAGGCGCAGGAGGATTTGGTGGTGTTCTTGCGGGGACTTCCGGGTGTGTCCGCGCGCGATGCCGATCATGTGCTCGCCATCCTCGCGGGCATGTCCTTCGGCAAGGAGTTGTCGGGCGTGGCCGCGGACAAGACGATGGAGTTCAGGATCGTGCAGGACGCGGACCGGTTGGAGGCCATCGGGGCGATCGGCATTGCGCGGTGCTTTGCGTACGGCGGCAGCATCAACCAGGCGTTGTACGATCCGGCGATCCCCGAACGCACGGCGCTCGACGCGCAGGGTTATCGCGCGGAAAAGTCCTCATCGCTGAATCACTTTGCGGAGAAGCTGTTCCTGTTGAAGGACCGCATGAACACGCCTACGGCGAAGGTGTGGGCGGAGGCGCGCCATGCCTTCACCGTGGACTTCCGCGCGCGGTTTCTGGCGGAGGTCGACGGGGAGGATTTTCCCGAAATCGCGTGAATTTTTGAGGTGGTCGCATTTTGCGGCGGCCTTTGAAATTGCAGGGAAGTTCTTTTAACAGGGATATCAGGAATCCTCGTTTTCGTGTCCGTGATCGTTGGGAACGTTCTCGTTGTCTTTCACGAACCCGAGTCGTCGGCCCTGCTTTTCCTCCTTCACTTCGGCCAGTAGTTCGATCGCCTCGAACACCTCCAGGAACTGGACGTCGTACTTCTCTTCCATGGCCGCCAGCTTTTCGGCAAGTTCGCGGTGCGAGGCCAGCATTTCGCGCATGCGGACGAAGGCCTTGATGACCTCGATACTCACCTGGATGGCACGAGAACTTTTGAGGATGCTGGCGGCCATTAATGCGCCATATTCTGTGAAAACAAAGGGGAGGGTGGCCGAAAATCGCAAATTTTTGAGGTGCTCGCATTTTGCGATCACCTCTGATTTTTCGCGAAAATCGAGGGTAAACATGAACTCAGCGGGAAAGCGTTCGAGGTTGCGTTTGACTTGTTCATTCAGACGATAGGTCGGAACACCATACAGTGCGGCCAAGTCGCTGTCGATGATGACGCGTCGTCCTCTCAGGAAGAGGATACGGGATTCAATGTCGAAGTCGGGGGGATTGATTTCCGCCATGATACTCTCCTTTTCGGGATGTGGAAGAGCATAGCTCCGCGCCTCGGGAGTTCAACCGATCCTCGTGATGGCCGTCACATCGCGCGTCGATTAGTTTTCGTTCATGAAACTCATTCTTCTCGGCGCTTCGGGTATGGTCGGCAAAGGTGCGCTCCGCGAGGCCTTGGCCGACGTGGAGGTGACGGAGGTTCTCGTGGTGGGGCGTCGAGCCTGTGGCGAGACGCACCCGAAACTGCGTGAACTGCTGATGCCTGATCTCTTCAATCTTTCCGCCATCGAGTCGCAGCTCACGGGTTACGACGCGTGCGTGTGGGCCATCGGCGTGACGTCGCTGGGGAAGGACGAGGCGGCCTACGCGAAAGTGACCGAAGAGTTGACCCTGTTGTGGGCGCGCACGTTGCTGAGACTCAACCCCGTGTTCTCATTCTGTTATTGTTCGGCGATGGGCGCCGACGGCCCGGGTATGTGGCCGCGCGTGCGTCGGCGGGTGGAGGAAGGCCTCCGGGCGATGCCGTTCCGACACAGCGGCTGCGTGCGCCCGGGGTTCATCCGGCCCGGGCCGGGGATCCGCAGCGCGACGAAGCTGTACCAGTTCGGACTCGTCGTCGCGCGGCCGTTGTTTCCGTTGATCTTGGCGTTGTTCCCCAAGTACGCGACGACCTCGGAGCGATTGGGCCGGGCGATGTTGCGGGTCGTGCAGGGTAAGGCGGATGTTTACATCCTGGAGAGCGCGGACATCAATCGGGTGGGGGTGTAGTAGGGGGTTTATGCGGGAAATTATAAGCCGACTCAAAAATTTCTGCATGGGGAGCCTTAGATTTCTTGGGGTTGGTTCAAGGCGTCATGGTTTCAGCCGATCTTCTCCTTCCCGGAAAACTGATCCACTACCATTGATCGAAGTAAAGGCTGAAGACTCCTTGACCGAAGAAGGGGAGAGCATGTTTCCTGAAATTCGATTCCTAAAAGACAACCTTAAGACGTCTTCACGAGGCGATGCCGTTGCAAAGGTTCAGAGTGCTATCGGCTCGCTATTAGATCGTTCGGACTGGATATCTGCGGAAACATTCTTTCACGAATTTCAAGAAGTATTTCAGGAAAACGCTTCCGATTTAGGCATTGTTAAAAATGCTTTCGTGGCATTTTCTGAGAGGCTTTTGGATCTTCCGGAAAGTTTTGAGGTCATCACTATTTTGAATCGGCTCCAATACTTTTCCTGGTTCGACTCGCTTGGAGAAGTAAACCGCAAAAAAGGGTATATAGCCGAAAACATGGCTCGATTTTCGCAAGGCGGAGAAATTTTCGAATTGCAGAAGGCAAGACTGTTTTACCGCAAGGCTCACCTCCCAAAGGAAGTGGAAAGAATACAGGCAATCCTTTCGGAAAAGGTCAGGTCCTTCAAGCACTTTGCGCCAATGCCCTTACCAGAAGGGTTTTGTAATTCGACTCAAGAAGAGATTCGGAAGATACTGGAAGAGTGGGGGCGCCAAACCAATGAAGTCCGATGGATTTCATTGGTTATAGATCATTATGGAATACGTCCATCACCTCCAAGAGATATGAGTCCAAGCCGAGATATTTTTCCCTCGGGGTTGCTCCATGATCTAGGCGTGATACAGGGTTTTGGTGTATCGTCGGATGGAAGGACGAACTCAGGGACTATGGCGAAACCATTTGAACGAGATGAAGACTCCTCGTGGGAGTTTTGCTTTAGGCTGTTTTTGTCGGCATTTGTTGCCGAGTTTAGTAAGTGGCTAACAAGCCAAGATGAGGGACAGCCTGTGCATGGCAAGCTAATTAGTTCGTTACGAACTCAATTGTCATGGGATGACAATTCCATACAGCACTTCAATGCTGGACTGGCTGGGTGGCTGAACGGATTCCCAGAAATAGCTCTTTCATTCTGGCTACCCTATTTCGAGTCAGCACTTCGTCTGCGTCTTGCTGACTTAGGTGAGGACATAATAAGCCCCAAGGAAAAACCTGGAATAGAGGATTTTGTAGGGTTCGACGGGTTACTTAACAGAGCTGGCAATCACTATGAAGAGAGGACGGTTAGATACTGGCGAAAAATATTTTCAACCGAGCAAGGTCTTGGTTGGAATCTTCGAAATGACTTTTGTCATGGGCTTTTGCCCATGAAAACAATGAAGGAGTACGAATATTCATTCGCTGTTTTAATTGCCTATCTGTTTTTGCTCCAACCGATTTTGGGAGCAGACAAAAAACCGTGTTGACTGGATTCCCGCCTGCGCGGGAATGACGGTGTCGGAGGCGGATCGTCCTCAGGCCTCGGCTTCTCGCCCGCTCCGTAAGGACATCACTAAGGGTCAAGGCAAACTACACGGCATCGTGTCCCCCTCTCCAGCTTGCCTAGAGGAGGGATTAAGGGTGAGGATGGGGCGCCGCAGGCAGACCATGCGTCCCACACCACCTTAACCACGTGTGGCCCAAACCCGTACCAACCGCGGCGCCGCAGGGGCCACCATCACCCCCGCACCTCACCAAACTCGCTGACCAAATTCCGCCCCAAATTCGGAAATTGCGCCGTTTTGAGTCCTTCCGTGCGCGGCAACTTCCCCGGCTGACAGCTATCTTTCCCTCCCATGTCCCTTACCCCCATGATGAAGCAGTTCATGGACATCAAGTCCGCGAACCCCGACACCTTGTTGCTGTATCGCATGGGGGATTTTTACGAGACCTTCGGCGATGACGCGATCACGGCGTCGAAGCTGCTCGGCATCACGCTGACGGCCCGCAATCACGGCGGCAAGGATCCCACGCCTCTGGCGGGATTTCCCCATCATGCGCTCGAACGCTACATGCCCAAGCTGATCGCGTCGGGTTTGCGCGTGGCCGTGTGCGAGCAGGTGGAGGATCCGGCGACGGCGAAGGGGCTGGTGAAGCGCGCAGTGACGGAGATCGTCACGCGCGGGACGGCGCTGTCGGAGAATTATCTCGAGGCGAAGTCGAACAACTATCTGGTATCGGTGTGGCCGGGGGTTCATGAGGACGAGCCCTACGGGCTGTCCTGGCTGGACCTGAGCACGGGTGACTTCCGCGTGGCGGAAGGGACGGCTGAAGAAGTCGCGGGCGAGATCTATCGTCTCAACGCGCAGGAGATCCTGTATCCCGAGGCGATGGAATTGCCGGCCGCGTTGCGCGAGTTTCACGATCACGAACGCGTGCCGCTGACCACCTTGCCCAAGGGTTACTTCCATCTGGAGGAAGGCGTCGCCGCGTTGCAGCGGCAATTCAAGGTCGCCTCGCTGGACGCCTTCGACTGCGGTCATCTGCCGCACGCGTTGCGGGCCGCAGCCGCGGCGCTGGCGTACGCGAAGGACAGCAAGAAGTCCGAGCTGTCGCACCTCACGAGCCTGACTGCGGCGCGCTTCGCGGGCCACATGACGCTGGACGCGGCCACGGTGCGCAACCTCGAACTGATCCGGCCGATCCATGGCGAGGATGAGGCGGGCACGCTGTGCCACCTGATCGACCGCACCGTGACCGCGATGGGCGGCCGCGCGCTGAAACAATGGTTGACGCACCCGCTGCTCGACAAGGCCGCCATCGAGGCACGCCACGACGCGGTGCAGGAACTGATGAAGCGGCCCGAAGCGTTGCGCGCGTTGCGCACGCATCTGCAGGGGATCAACGATCTTGAGCGCATCGTGGCGAAGTGCGGTTCGGGCCGCGTGCACGCGCGCGACCTGCTGGGGCTGGGCAACTCGCTGGCCGAAGCCGGGCGCGCGGGCGAGCTTCTGCGCGAGCTTGCGTCCCCCCTGTTCGCGGAACACCGGGGCGCGCTCGAAGGATTGACGGAGCGCGGCCTCGCGCTGGCATCGCACTTCACCGAGCGCCCCCCGCTGACCGTGCGCGAGGGCGGCATGATCCGGCCCGGCGCCTTCCCCGAGCTCGACGAGCTCAACGCGGGAATCCGCGACGGGCGCGAATGGTTGAACAACCTGCAGCAGCGCGAGAAGGAGGCGACGGGGATTCCCAGCCTGAAGGTGGGCTACAACAAGGTCTTCGGCTACTACATCGAAGTGACCAAGACCCACGAGGACAAGGTGCCCGCGCATTACCTGCGCAAGCAAAGCCTGACCACCGCGGAGCGGTACATCACTCCCGAGATGAAGGAGTGGGAGAACCGCATCCTCAGTGCCGAGACGGGCATCAATGCGCTCGAATACAAGTTGTTCTGCGGCATCCGCGACGAGGTGACCGCCGAGGCGCCGCGCCTGTTGGCCGCCGCCCGCGCACTGGCCGTGATCGACGTGCTGCAGGCGCTCGCCGTCGCCGCCGTCGACCTTCGTTTCACGCGACCGGAGATCGCCGACGATACCGGCTTGCGCATCCTGGGCGGCCGCCATCCCGTGGTGGAGGCGCTCTCCGAGGAAGGGACCTTCATCGCCAACGACGTCGAGCTCGATACGCGCGACCGTCAGGTGGTGCTCGTGACCGGTCCCAACATGGCCGGTAAGTCGACCTACCTGCGCCAAACCGGCCTGATCGTGTTGCTCGCGCAGGTGGGATCCTTCGTGCCGGCCGATTTCGCGCGCGTGGGTCTGGTCGATCGCATCTTCACGCGCGTGGGCGCGTCCGACCGGCTTGCGCGCGGGCAGTCGACCTTCATGGTCGAGATGATCGAGACCGCCTCCATCCTGCGTCACGCCACGCCGCGCAGCCTCGTGCTGCTCGACGAAATCGGCCGGGGCACGAGCACCTACGATGGTCTCTCGCTCGCCTGGGCCATCACCGAGGCGCTGCACGAGAACGCCGCTATCGCCGCGCGCACGCTGTTCGCCACCCATTACCACGAGCTTACGCGCCTCGCCGACAAGCTGCCGCGCCTGCGCAACGCACAGGTCACCGTGCATGAAGCCGACGGAGAAGTGATCTTCCTCCGCAAGGTGGTGGACGGCGCGTGCGACTCGAGCTACGGCATCCAGGTGGCGCGCATGGCGGGGGTTCCCGACGCGGTCATCGGCCGCGCGGGCGAGATCCTCGCGGAGCTGGAACAAACCGGGACGGTGGGCTTGGGTGTCCCGGCGGACCGGACGAAAAGGTCGGGAGCCGGAAGTCGGGAGTCGGACGGGAAGAATCGTGTTCCCCAGGTCGATCTGTTCGCCGCACCTTCCACCCCCTCGGCCCCCGAAAAAATCATGGTCGAAAATCCCGTTCACCGCGCCGTGTACGACGCGATCATGGGCGTCGATGCCAACGGCCTCACGCCTCTGGAGGCGCTGGTGAAAATCGCGGAAATCCAACGTCGGGGAAAAAATCCATTGGAGGGGCGAATGTGATTCGCCCCTCCATCACGCCGACGTTGGATTTCCGCCCAACCATCCGGGGATGACCCTATGTTGAAAACGATCCGTTCCCACCGCATCCTCTCCGTCACGACGTTGTTGTACACGTTGGCCGTCATCCTGTGGGGCGCGTTCGTGCGCATCACCGGGTCGGGTGCCGGGTGCGGCGACCACTGGCCGTTATGCAACGGTGAGGTGATCCCGCGCTCCCCCACGCTGGAAACCGTCATCGAGTTCACCCACCGTTTCACCAGCGGCATTTTGTTGCTGCTCATGGTCGCGTGGGTGTTCTCCGTGTTCCGCACGTTCGTCAAAGCTCATCCCGCGCGCACCACCGTGGTGTGGTCCGCCATCTTCCTGGTCATCGAAGCCTTGCTCGGCGCGGGACTGGTGATCTTCGAAATGGTGGCGGACAATCCGTCGGTGGCGCGCGGGTGGTGGATGGCCGCGCATCTGGCCAACACCTTCATTCTGCTCGGCTGGATGGTGCTGACGGTGTGGTTCGGGTGGCGGCATGATGCGCATCCTCCACGCGCGACGCGGACGCGCCGCCTCGTGATCGTGAAATTCGTCGCGGCGCTTTTGCTGCTGATCCTTTCCGGTTCATCGGGAGCGGTCGCGGCCTTGGGCAATACGCTGTTCCCTGCCGAAACCTTGGCGGGCGGTTTCGCGATGGACTTCGATCCCGACTCCCACATCCTGGTACGCCTGCGCGTCTGGCACCCCGTGATCGCGATCGCGACCGCGCTGTGGCTTTTGTGGACGGCCGTGCCGCTCGCCTCCCATGTACACGCCCGCGTGCGGTACTGGGCGGTGGTGGTGGGCGGTCTGGTGGGACTCCAGGTGATTGCGGGGTTCGTGAACCTGTTGCTTTTGGCCCCGGTGTGGATGCAGATGACCCACTTGCTGTTGGCCGACTTCGTGTGGATGGCCACCGTGGTGCTCGCTGCGGCGACGTTGTCGCGCAACGATTGACTTGGGGTAAAAGCAACCCGGCACGGGGAGCATGGGAACTTGCGACTGAAGGTTGTTGCGTCACGGCTCGTGCTCGAACCGCTCCGTCCTTAAAAACGCCCGCACCTGTCGTACGGTCTCGTCGTTCCACAGCACCAGCGTATGCGAGGCCCGCACCTCGATGAAATCCTTCATGCCTTCGAGCTTGGTCCGTTCCACGGCAACCTTGCCGTCGTTCCGGCCTGTGAACCAGTTCGCAAACAGGGGGTCGAGGGAGCGCGTCGCGGCGATGACGCCGAAGGTGAAAGGAGGCGGTCCCTGTCGCGCCAGACGGTTGGGAACGGAATTCGAATCCGTGCCCAGCTCGTATCCGGCGGGGCCGCCCCATGCATCGAACAGCTCGCGATACAGCCTTGAGTCCGTGGTGGTCAAGGTGTCGACCACTTCGCTTCCCCGGTTGGGCGGAGCGATCATCACCACCGTCCCGATGCGGGGTGCATCGGTGGTGCGTGCCAGCACCCGCACGAGGATGCCCCCCATCGAGTGGGTCACGAAACGGATCGGGTCGGCATCATCGGGGAAACAGGCGTGAATGTCCGGAGCGATGAAGCGTGCGACCAGCGTGTCGATCGGGTAATCCCGTGACGGGTAGTCGAGCGCGCACACGCGGTATCCGTCTTCCTCCAGCGCGTCGTGGATCTTCTTCATCGACGTCGCGCCGAGGCCGAGGCCATGGATGAGAACCACCGGGTCGCCGGAACGATCCGCGGCGGGCATGCGGGTGGTACCCGCGCATCCGGTGGTGGCCAGCAGGGCCAGGAGGCCCAGGAAAAAAGCGATCGGGAACCGGCTCGCGTGCCGGAACGGCCGGATGGGAAAAGCGCGCATCTTCGAATAATAACAGTGCATATCACGAACCGTGCGCATCAGGCATGGTGTGCACATGACTGTGCGGTCGTGATGATCACGCATGCCGCCGATCAACCCGCCGGCCAACCCCGTGGGCCGTAGGCCCGCACGGAGTCAGGCCGACAGGGAACCCGCGCCGTCGTTGCACGTGGCGGCGCGGGAATACCCGGAGGACCGCAGACCTCCCCCCCCCCAAAAAAACATCAATGCATGGGTCGGGAGGGTTCGGTTGCCGTCAGTCCTTCGTGTCTTCGGATGCCGTTTCCTTCTTGGGGAAGGCCAGCGAGAGGAAGATGGAGCCCGCGATGGTGCCGGCGATGATGCCCAGCGACCAGCCGATGGGGAACTTCTGTCCGTCCAGCAGCCAGTTGAACACCGTCATTTTCAGGCC
>CAZKRC010000014.1:0-23808 GCA_964555105.1 uncultured Bifidobacterium sp.
CGCCGGCATCTCCACCCTGCCGAGGCTGTCCCGGACGGGTCGGTCTCCCGCCTGGCGGTAGCCAGCCAGCGTCGCGGCATCCGGGTAACCCGAGGCGGGATTCCGCTCGTCCTCCGCTTCCTGGATCGCACGCACGCTGAGACGGAACGCGCCCACGGTGTCCGCGTACTCCCCGCCCAGCACGATGCGCGGATAGGCCGCGTCCATGTACTGGAATTCGGCGGAGAAAAGGTTTTCCCCCGTCACCCAGACCGGGGTGAGAAAGTCGATGCGGCCCTGCGCGTAATCGATGGTGTAATCCACTCCGCGCGTGAGGGCCACGCCGTTGCGCCACAAACGTTCGGTGCCCGCAAGCACGGTGATGAAGGTTCGACCGTCACGCCCGCGCAGATAGTAGCCGTGCTGCTTGCCGTCGACGCCGCGCAGCGTGTCGCTATGGTGCAACCCTTTGCTGCGGGCAAACAGAAAGGTGACCGATCGTCCGTTTTCATGGTACCGCAAGCGCGCGCCTTCCGCCTGGATCGCATAGCGGTCCTCGCCGTCGCGGCCATGCCGCAGGAGGTAATCGCCCAGCAGGTAGTCGTATTGCCGCCCGTACATGCGCAGGTATTTCTCGTCGACCTCGCGCAATGTCGTCGTGTTGCCTTCCGGCTGTACCGGCGTGTTCTGGTCCGACAGCGTGCCTTCGATCCACACGTTGTCCGCGACCTGGCCTTTCACGTTCACGAACAACGCCGCATCCACCCCCACCGCCCCCCCCTCGCCCGTGGTCACCGCCAACGATTTGCTGCCGGAGAGGGCGAGCTCGTACCCCCCCGTGTCTGGGCCCCCGATCCCGTCCGACGGCCGCGGCATCAACATGGCCGTATCGGCCCGTGCATCCGCGCGCAGCACCGGAACGGCCTCACGATCATAAAGGCGGAATACGGGGGTGGGCAGTATGTCGGCCACAGGGCGTATCAGGCACCCGGGTGTGCCGGACTCCCCCGGGACGCCCCCGGCGCGGGTTTCCGGCGGGAGCGGAAGAATCACCACCACCGAATCCGGATCCTCATGTCCGGGACAAGGCCCGGCGATGCCCTCTCCCGCCGGCCATGCGAACGGGCAGAGAGCCAACAGCAGCGGAAGAAGACGCATGAAGGATGCCACGCGTGAACGTCAGCGGGTCGCCGCGGAGTCGGGAACGGACCGCGGCGCATCAAGGCGTTCCCAGGTTCTTTCCAGCCCATGGTAGCGGAACAACACGCCTCCCGGCCCGCCTGCGTGCGCCGCGGGCAGACGTCCCTCGAGGATCCATTCCTCTCCGTTCCAGCGCGGCGCGACCAGCCCGCCGACGCCGTCCTCCCCGGCGGTCCCGGAGGCGGCGCCCGCGGGGCCTCCCGCAGGACGCGGCGCGACGCGGTTCAGCGCACCGTCGAAGCGCAACGGCGCGCCCCCGGCATCGCGACAGAACAGGTCCGTCGTCCCCGGAGGTTGTACGCAGGCGCGCACGCCCGAGGGAAGCTTGACCCGCCCCCGCGGTACCCAACGCGTCGCGCCGGCATCGAAGGTCTGCCGGTCGGCATACTGCCGGGCCTCCCCGGATCCGTAGTCCACGAAGGTGAAGGCCCCGTCCGCGCCGCGGAACACCGCCGCGCGGCCCGCGGGAAAAGGCGTGAAATCAGGGGGCAAGGGATAGGTCGACAACAACGACGCCTCCGCATCGTAGAGGCACAGGCGCGCCGATGCCGCGTCCACCAGATAGAAGTAGCCACGCTGTCCGGGAACCGCCTGCACGGGGCGGAACATCCCGGAAGGCGCGGCCAGGGCCTTCCAGACGGGTGCGCGCGGCACACCGTGCTCCCATGCGTCCGGACTCGCGGCCACGACGGCCTGTCGTCGCGTCCCGAGCTGGAAAAGACGCCACCCTTCCGCGGCCGGCAACACCGCATCGATCCCGACACCTCCTCCGGGCGGGGTCGCCATGTCAGGCCGGGGTCCAGGTGCGGAGCAACCCGCCCCGAGCGCCAGCGCCAGCGCCGCGGCCATGATGACCCGCCCCCCGCGCAGGAAACTTCGGGCACGGCGCATGCCGCGACGCGATGCAAGCGGAGGAGACTCCGGACGCATGCGGGGTGAAATCACCTGCGCCCTCTTTCATGGCACCCGCAAGGCTGCCGCGTGTCGAACTCCGTATGGTGCCCCCGGTGAGGAAATTTCGCCACATTCCGCAAGGACGGCACGACGGCACGACCGTTGCAATGTCCGGCGGGCATGACCACACTCACGCAGCGACTGGAATCACGACGCGAGACGGACAAAGCCAGGGGATTACGTGCGGATGACGGCGGAGCGGACATGATACGGAACGGCCTCCAGGAACTCTACGCGCGCCACCACGGATTCGTATGGCGGGTCTGTTGGCGATATGTACAAAACCGTGCCGACGCGGATGACCTCGCGCACGACGTCCTCGTCAAGGCCGCCCGGGGCTGGACGCGGTTTACGGGCGAATGCGCCGTCACGTCATGGCTCTACCGTGTGGCCGTCAACCACTGTTGCGATCATCTCCGCAAGAACCGCCTGCACGCGGACGCACGGGAGCGCGCCGGCTTGGTCCCCGGCGCGGGGACATGGCCCTGCGGCGCAGTCGTTTCCGGCGAAGGCGCCGGGGGCGCCGGGGACGACGCCCGCGACGTCGCCGCGGAGGTCCTTGAGGCGCTTCGCGGCACGTTGCAGGGCCCGGAGCGGCACATCGTTTACCTGCGCTTCGATGTAGGCCTTCCCCAGCAGGGCATCGCACGCATCACGGGCCTTCCCCGCGCCGTGGTCAGGCGCCGTCTGGCCCGCATCCTCCACCGCGCCGCCTTGCTGTTTCACGACTCCGTGCCGACGCTCCCGCCCTGCGGCGCGGGCGGAAGCCGGCTTCACATCAGATCTTGACCGTTTTCGCCTTTTTCCAGTCGATGGGATCGCGCAGCGCCCAGACCTCGGCGTTGCGGGCGACTTCACCCGGCTTCAACATCCGTTCCACGCCCATGCTTTCCATTTCGGTCATGAAGTTGCCGGGACCATTGTAGAACGCGAGGTTGCAGTTCATGGGATAACGGCCGTCACGCTCATAGGGAGAATGCTTGAGGAAGCTGACCTTCTCCACCGCGTCGGTCATACCCATCAACCCTTGCGGGGCCTGGATCATGCGTTTGGTTTCATAACCGCCGGGCGTGAAGATCATGTTGTGTTCGGTGAAGGTGATCGCCGGGTCGTTCACGGGGGCACCATGCCCGCCCCAGGCCTTGGGGATCACGATGGCGAACAGGTCCCATTCGCTATTGTCGCCCAGCGGAACACCGTACGTGCATCCCTTCTTCGGCAAGGTCGCGGTCAACGACCATGCACCGCCCGACCATACCATGTCCGTCATGCTGGTGATGGCGCTTTCCACCGCGAAGGTGGCGTCTTCCAGAACCTTCACCGCAATGCTGCGTCGCACGCCGTATGCATCCATCTTCGGGGCCGTCACCGTGACGCCGCGCGCGGTCACGCGCACCTTGCAGGGCTCGTTGTCGGCGGCGTAGCACTCCTCGCTTTCATCGGCCAGGGGACGCGTGCCCCAGACCCGATGACCGCCGCGCAGCAGCCATTCCCCGCGTTGGTACTTGCGGGGCGAATCCCAGAACAGAAGGTTGCGGGATTCACGCTTGCCCTTGATGAAGGAAAGATGCGCGATGCGCGGGCCGATGCCGGTGACGATCACCATGCGGGCCTTGGCGGTCTTGATTTCTACGGCGTCGAAGTTGTCGAAGGTGGTTTTCTGGATTTTCATAAGGCCAACGATAAAAAAGCGTTGCGATGGCGGGGGGTAAGCGGAGGCGGAGTCCCGGAAGCCACCGGGCCGCCTCCGGGTATGTCCCGGCGCGGGGTGAACACGGTCGAACACCGCGCGAACACCACCCCGCAACGGAGGTCTGCGAGTACTTTTGAAACATGGCCGACCTCACCCCCGCTTCGCGTCGACCCTTTTCCCGGACCGCCTGCTCACTGACGTTCGCTTTTGCGTTGTCATGCGCGGCGGCATTCGCGCTGCCGCCCGCAGCGCCGGTGTCCTCCCCGCCTCCCTTCGCGGCGGCGGATTCACTCGACCCGCCGTCCGGCCTTGCCCCCGCGCCGGCGTTTTCCGCCACGGACTCCCTCCCGGCGCACCCCACGACCACCGCATCGATCGACACCGCGATACCGGCCGGAACGGCCCTCACCCCCCATCCTGTCGTCCCTGCGGTTCCCGCCACGCCCCCCATCGAACCGTCTCCCGCCTGGTTCATGCCTGCGGGCGAAATGCTTGCCTTCAACATCGGCCTGTGGGCGTACAACCGCTATTACAAGAACTACGGCTTTGCGCGCATCGACCTTTCCACGATGGTCGACAACCTCGGCGGAGGCTGGGTGTGGGACGAAGACCAGTTTTCCATCAACCAGTTCGGACATCCTTACCAAGGCAGCTTTTACTACTCGTCCGCCCGTTACCACGGGCATGGATTCTACACATCGACCGCCTACACAGCGCTCGGTAGCCTGCAGTGGGAGTACTTCATGGAGAATGAAGCGCCTTCCTACAACGATCTGCTGACCACGACGTTGGGTGGCGCGATGCTCGGCGAAATCACCTTCCGTTTGTCCAACGCCCTGCTCGACCCCAAGGCGCACGGCATCGAACGCGTCGCGCGGGAGTTGGGTGCGACGGCCGTGAACCCCGTGAACGGCCTGAACCGCCTGATCTCAGGGGAAACCTTTCGGGGCTATTCGCGCCGCACGTATCCGCGCCTGAGGCGCGACAACCTGCTGGTGCGCGCCAGTACGGGCGGTGTGGTTCCGTTTTTCTCGACGGCGGAAGGCGATGAACGCACCGACCGCATCCGCCTGCCACGTGCCAACTCGGAACTGCTCATCATGTACGGCGACGAATTCAACGTCACGAAACCGTACGACCATTTCATCCTGAACCTGGGCATCAACGTGCTGAGGCAGCCCGTGTCGACGGTGACGGCGCGCGCGCAGATTTCCGCGTGGGAGCTTTATCGCACGCCGCACCAGAAGGGACAACTGCTCCTCGGACAGAACTTCGACTACCTCGACAACGGCGTCTACAAACTGGGCGTGAGCGGCGTCGGCGTGGGTTATGCCCACATCCGCAGCTGGGGCACCGACTGGTTCCACACCCTGCATGCCCAGGCGGGCGTCATTCCCCTCGGTGGCGTCAGCACGGAGTATTTCCGGGCCTCAAGCCGCGATTACAATCTCGGCGCCGGAGCTTTCACCCATACCCGTCTGCTTCTGGGGCAACGGACGCGCTGGCATACGGCCTTCGTCAGTGACCGCTACTGGTTGCACGCGCGATCGGGCGCGAAGGGCGACGAGTTCATCGGTCACTTCCGCTTCGAAGTCGCGCATACCCTGTGGGAGTCCTTGGGGGCCGCACTCAGCCTGGGAGCCTACGATCGGCTCGCCCGCACGCGCGACCACGGGACGCGTGCGGAGTTCACCCAGGAAGGCCGCCTGCTCCTCACCTACGGCTTCCATTAGACGGGAGGGCAGAGGGGGCAGGAGGGCGCGGGAAAAGTCCCGCGCCGGGGCCGGAGGGCGCGGAGTGTTCTAGATCCGCGCGCTGTCGATGGACGTCAGCAGAATGCCCTTGCACCCGAGCTTCGAGAGATCGTCCATCACCTTCTGGGATTCACGGCGCTTGATCATGGCCTTCACCGCGAACCAGCCTTCCTTCTGCAAACTCGTGATGGTGGGCGACTCCAGTCCGGGCGTCAGGGCGCACGCGGCATCCAGCACGGCTTCCGGCGCGTCGTACTCGACCATCATATAGTCCATCGCCAGCAATTTGCCTTCGATACGCTTCTTGAGGGTGAGGATTTCATCCTGGATCTCACGTCCCGGATGCGCATACAGCGCGGCGTTGGAGCGGAAAAGAGGCTCGCCGATGATCTTCAGCCCCGCCTGCTTCAATGTGGTTCCGGTTTCCACGATGTCCACGATGGCATCGGCGATCCCGAGCTTGATCGAAATTTCCACCGCACCCTCGAGTTCGACCAGCGGGGTCTTCCTGTGCATATATGCGTCGATAGGCCGCTCAGCAGAACTCTGGAGATAGTCGTTGACAATGTTCGGGAATGACGTAGCTATCCGGAGTCCAGGGTTTTTTCTCAGATCATCTATCCCACTAGTGACCGGAACTGCCGCGCATAACTTCGAGGATCCGAATCCAAGGTCGAGTAACTTAGTGGGTTGAACACCCTTCTCCGCCACGAAGTCCATGCCCGTCACGCCTGCGTCCAGAATCCCCTCCGCCACGTACATGGGAATGTCACCGGGACGCAGGAAGTAAAACTCGATGCCGTTTTCGGTATCCAGCGTGGAGAGGCTCCGTAACGATTTGCTGACGCGATAGCCGCAGGACGCCAGGATATCCATGGTGGGGTCGAACAACTGGCCCTTGTTGGGCAACGCAACTTTGATCATGAGGGAGAGCCTGTTTTTATGATGACAAATGATTCCGCCGCACGCTGCCTCACAGCCTGGCTTCGATTTCTTCCAGCGTCAGGCCCTTCTCGGCCATCATGCAGGCGACATAGTAGAGCACCTGGGACAACTCCAGGGCTTGGGCTTCACGGCTTTCGAAACGGGCCGCCATCCAGCTTTCCGCCGCCTCTTCGACCAGCTTTTTGCCGATGCCATCCGCCCCCTTGCGGAAAAGCTCGGTGGTCGAGCGGCCTTCGGGCATTTCCACCTTGCGCTTGCGCACCAGTTCCACGATTTCTTCGAATTTCATGCGGGAAACGATAGAAAAGGACTGACGCGAGCGGATGGCGTACGGCTCGCTCCCGGCCTTCCTCCTAGTCCACGGTGCTGGTGCAATACATGCACCGGCGGGCGGCGGCCGGGATTTGCGACAGGCACTCCGGACATTCCTTCGGGGAGGGACCTGCGGGCGCCGGAGCAGGTGCCGGACCTTTGAGCTTGTTCACCCACCGGATCAACAGGAACAACGCGAAGGCCACGAAACCGAAGTCGATCACGTTGTTGATGAACAGTCCGTAGTTCAACGTCGGCGCGCCCGCCGCCTCCGCCGCCGCACGGCTGGCGTACGAAGTGCCGTTCAGGCTCACGTACAGGTTGGAAAAATCCATGCGTCCCAGCAGCAACCCCAGCGGCGGCGTGAGGATGTCCCCCACGAACGACGTGACGATCTTGCCGAATGCCGCACCGATGATGATGCCCACACCCATGTCTATGACATTGCCCCGCAGGGCGAATTCGCGAAATTCCTTGATCATGCCCATGACATCACTCCCGCGTTCTCAGATCGTGAGGAAGGAAATGCCGATCGCCAAGGTCTGGCGGATCTGCCGCTTGGTCGACACATCCTTGTCGTACCACACCTCCAGGCCGCCGTTCAGCGACACGAAGGAGTTCACCTTGGCGGTAAGCTGGTTCTCCCAACGCACATCGATCGCATCCATGCCCTTGAAATTTGCGAACAGGTTGAGCTCGCTCACCAGCAGGATGTTTTCCATCAGGTCGCGGCGGAGGGACGCGGTGAAGCTCGCACCGGGTTCCACCTTCCAGGTTTCGATTTCGACGGTTTCCGGATCATCCGCGTAGCCATAACGGGCCGCGCTGAAGGTTTCCTTCAACGTTCCACCCACCCGGACCGTGTAGGCATCCCTCCAGGATTTCCCCAAACCCACCGTCTGGGTCACGTAAGTGGGATCGAACGGCCCGGACACGCGCGCGCGGGTTCCGGCGGAGTCGTTGTATTCATACCCGCCGGCGAATTGGGACTGCAGCCGCGCGGAGGCGAAGGGATTGATCCACTCCATCACCTTGCGCGTATAAATGGTCTCCGCCATCAGCTCATCCGAGGCCTTGCGTGTACCCAGGCCGTCGAGATGGCTTTGCCCGTACACCACGCGCCCCTTGTTTTCCCATTCCCAATCCTCTTCCTTGCGCTGCGACAGGCCTTCCAGCCGGCCTTCCCACGACAACGCGTTGGTGCCACCCTTGGTCCAGTTGCTGAAGTAGGACTGGTTGATGTTCATCGTCCCACTCGCCGAATTTTTCCAGCCGTATTCCGGTTCCGGGGTCTCGACGGGCACGACACCCGCGTCCTCTTGCGCGGAGGACAAGGCGGCGGCCAGCATCACGCCTGCGAACAAGCGGGAACGAAGGGAGAAACAAAGCATCAAAAACCTCCTCGGACGGAAACGTCCTGCGAAAGTAGCAAGGAGATCCTGAGTCTTCAGCATCTCCAGACCGTTATGACCGGTTTCCTATTCCTCGTCTTCCCGCAACTTCGCGAGCACGCTCAAGTCCTCCAGCCCGCTCAGGTCGCCTTTCGATTCCACACCGTTGGCAACATCGCGCAATAAACGCCGCATGATTTTCCCCGAACGCGTTTTGGGCAAAACATCGGTGACGTGAACCTGGTCCGGCACGGCGATGGCGCCGATGGTATCGCGCACGTGCCGCTTGAGTTTCTCCTGCAGGACGGTCGACGCTTCATGGCCACCGCCCAGCGTGACGAACGCCGCCACGCCTTCGCCCTTGATCTCGTGGCTGAAGCCCACCACGGCGGCCTCGACCACCGCTTTGTGCGCGACCAGGGCGCTCTCGACCTCCATCGTCGACAGGCGGTGTCCCGACACGTTGAGCACGTCGTCGATGCGCCCGAGGATCCAGAAGTAGCCATCCTGGTCGCGCACCGCTCCGTCTCCGGCGAGGTAGTAGCCCTTGTCCGCAAAGCGCTTCCAGTAAACCTCGCGGAAACGCTCGTCGTCGCCCCAGAGCGTTCGCAGCATCGAAGGCCACGGCTGCCGGATCACGAGGAAGCCCCCCTGTCCGTGCGGAAGCTCCTCCCCGTTCTCGTTCACGACGGCCGCGTCGATCCCGAACAAGGGGAACGTCGCCGACCCGGGCTTGGTCGGCGTGACGCCCGGCAAAGGGGAAATGGCGATGCCGCCCGTCTCGGTCTGCCACCAGGTGTCCACGATCGGGCAACGCCCTCCGCCGATCACGCGCCGGTACCATATCCACGCTTCGGGATTGATCGGCTCACCCACCGAGCCGAGCAGCCGCAACGACGAGAGGTCGTGACGGGCCGGCTCGGCTTCGCCCCACTTCATGAAAGCCCGAATGGCCGTGGGCGCGGTGTAGAAAATGCTCACCTTGTAACGCGCGATGATTTCCCAGAAGCGGTCCGGCCCCGGATGATTCGGCGCACCTTCATACATCAGCACGGTCGCTCCGTTGGCCAGGGGGCCGTACACCACGTAGCTGTGGCCCGTGACCCAGCCGATGTCGGCCGTACACCAATACACGTCGTCCTCGCGCAAGTCGAAGACGTGCTTCGACGTCTGCTGCACCCCCAACAGGTATCCCGCCGTGGTGTGCAGGATTCCCTTCGGCTTTCCCGTGCTCCCGGACGTGTAGAGGATGAACAGGGGGTGTTCCGCGTCCAGTTCGGCCGGGGGGCATTCGGGGGACACGCCGGCGACGGCTTCGTGCCACCACGCATCGCGGCCCGGCGTCATGCCGATCTCCTGCCCCGTGCGGCGCAGCACGATGCAGCGCGTCACCACGGGAGTCGCCTTGAGGGCTTCATCGACGATGTCCTTGAGCGGAACGATCGCGCCGCGTCGCCAGCCCCCGTCCGCGGTGATGACCACCTTGCAGGAGGCGTCGGTGATGCGGTCCACCAGCGCGGGAGCGCTGAAGCCCCCGAAGATGATCGAATGCACCGCCCCGATGCGGGCGCACGCCAGCATGGCGATGGCGAGTTCCGGAACCAGCGGCATGTAGAGGGCGACGGTATCCCCCGCCCGCACGCCCTGGGCCTTCAGCACGTTCGCGAACACGCACACTTCGCGGTGCAGGTCACGGTATGTCAACGCCCGCCTGTCGTTATCCGTCCCGGGCTCGCCTTCCCACAACAAGGCGACCTTGTCGCCACGCGTCGCCAGGTGACGATCGAGACAATTGAACGACGCGTTCAACAACCCGCCCTCGAACCACCGGGCGAAAGGCGGGTTGTCCCAGTTGCGGACGCGGTCCCACTTTTTGAACCATGCCAGGTCTTCCGCCTGTGCGGCCCAGTAGGCGTCAGGCTGCTCCACCGACAACTTGTGCCGGGCTTCGTAGTCCTCGCGCGTGCGCAGCAGTGCCCGGTCGGTGAAGGCGGCCGGGGGCGGAAAGACGCGGTTCTCGTGAAGAATGCTGTCGATGTTCTGGGACATGAAGGCTCCGAAGCTGGATGCGAAGCCTTATTATACCCTCGAAGACCCGACTTGGGTCCGTGATTATGGGAAGAAAACCGCTCCGTCTCAGACGGAGCGGTCGGCCATCAGCATGCACACGCGCCGCAAGTGCAGGGCGGCTTCGGATTCAGGCAACGTCTCGAGGAATCCCAGACCGGCACGCATATGATCCAGCGCCATCGCACGCGCGGCGTCGAAGGCGCCGGCGGTGTCCATCATCGCGCGCAGGCTCAGCTGGTTTTCCGGGACGTCGGCGGCGGCCAGCAAGGCCAGCGCGCGCTCCTTGTCCGCGGGCGCGGCATTGGCCAGGAACAGGATCAACGGCAAGGTGAGCAACCCGTTCTGCACGTCGGTGAAGGGACGTTTGTCGAGGTTTTCCGCGCCCACGCCGAAGTCGAGCAAGTCGTCCACGATCTGGAACGCCAGGCCGAAGTCGCGGCCCAACGCGGCCGCACGCTCCACATTCCCGGGCGAGAAGCCCGCGAGCAACGCTCCGGATTCACCACACGCGGCGAACAGCGCGGCGGTTTTTCCCGCGATGATTTCACGATACTCGTTCAAGGTGAGGTCCATGCGGCCGGCGCGCTCGACTTCGAGCACCTCGGCGCGGATCAGCGCGCTCGACGCGCGACAGAGACTGAGCGGCAAACGGCGATCGGGATCCTCCCAGATCAGTTCCATCGACTTCGACAGCGTATAGTCGCCCAGCAGCACCGCGACGCGGTTTCCCCAGCGCTGGTGCGCCGTCTTCTCGTTGCGGCGCAGGTCGCTGCCGTCGATGATGTCGTCGTGGATGAGCGATCCCAAATGGATCAATTCGATGGCCGCGCACACATTGGCGGCGCGTTCACGGTCGAAATCCCGACCGGTTTGCGCCAGAAGCAGCAGGAACGTCGAACGCACGCGCTTGCCGCGCCGCTTCAACAGCTGTTTCAGATGACCCGCGAGTTCACCGGGAGCTCCGTCCGCAACGGACTCCATGACCGCCTGGACACGTTCCAGGCCTGCCGCCACGTGGTTCCGGGCGTCATCCAACACGGCGGCATAATCCGCGCGCTCTACCAGCGTATCCTTCACAGTGGGGGCTCCATGGGCTCGGCACGCGGGAAACGCGGACCAACGATGAAATATAGGAAGCTCACGCGTGAAAGCGCCAAAACACGTCAAATGCCGCCAAAGCAACCCGGAAACCGCCTGCGGAACCTGCGGGCATCGCCCCGCTCACCGCGCCCTCAGGAGACACCACCGTGCGTTCCGGCAAGGCCCGGCCCCTTCGTCCCCCCGTATCCCTGCGGTTTCCCACCCGCCCTTTCAAGGGCGTTTCCCCACCGGAATCACGTCCCTTCTTTTCCTACCTTTACCAGCCCGCCGGATTATCGGCAAACTCAAGGAAGTGCCATGTCTTTTGAAGAACCCCTGTTTGAAGACCACGACGACGAAATCCCTCCTTTCCGGGTGTTTGTGTTTCATGGCCGTAACCCGCTGTGGCAGCAAGTCGCCGAATTCGTCAACGGGAAACTCGAAATCGAAGTCCTCGCCCTCCCTGCGGAACGCGACGGCGACGTGACCGACATCGACGCGCTCGACCAGGTGGCCGAGGACGCGTCGCACGCCATCATCGTGCACACCGCCGATGACGATCGCGAGAAAACCCTGCACGCCATCGGTTACTTCCAGGGGCTGTACGGTCCGAACAACGTCCTCGTGCTGCGCGAAACCGCCACGGAAGAGTTCAGCAGCCTCACCGGTGTCATTTACGAGACCTTCGAAGGCCGCAACATCGCCCACACCTTCCCCGCCCTCGCGGAGGAGATCGAAGCCTCCAAGGCTGAATACGACCAGGTGGACGAGGACTGAGCGTTAGCTGAGAGCTGACAGCTTACAGCTGACAGCCAACACACAAAACAAAGAAAAAGGCCTCTGCGATCGCGGAGGCCTTTTTTCATAAGTCATTTTCCCTCGGGGGAATCGAGGCGGGAGATTCGAAAGAATCCGAACCTCCCCCGCTGTCCGCTGTGAGCTGTCAGCTCTTCAATCCACCACCTTCACCGTGATCGACACGGCGTTGACGGGGTTGTCACGATGATCGGCTTCTTCGGCGACGATCTTGTCGGCGACGTCCATGCCGCTGACGACCTTGCCGAAGGCGGAGTACTGGCCGTCGAGATGGGGGGAGTCGGACACCATGATGAAGAACTGCGACGATGCCGAATCGGGGTTCGACGAGCGGGCCATGGATACGATGCCGCGCACGTGCTTGGTGGCGTTGAACTCGGCCTTGACGTTCTTTCCGGAGCCGCCCGTGCCGTGCAAACGGCGATCGTCCTGCTTGCTGTTCGGATCGCCGCCCTGGATCATGAAACCGGGGATGACGCGGTGGAATTTCGTGCCGTCATAAAATCCGGCGCGGGCCAGATCGAGAAAGTTCTGGACGTGGTTGGGGGCGACTTCGGGAAGGAATTCAAGGGTGATGTCGCCGTGGCGGGTGGTCAGGATGGCTTGTGTCATGCACGGAAAGATACAAAGGGGGGCGTCCCTTGTCGCAGGTACGATTCGTTGCCGGTCCCACGAGGCGTCCCCTCTGCCATGAGCCGCGGAGGCACGGCCGGAACCGTGACGCACTCGCGATCTCCCCTAGCCTTTCAGGAACACATGCAGCAACAACGCATCCTCTCCGGTGTCGGTGTAGTATCCCTTGCGGATTCCCGCTTCGCCGAAACCGAAGTTGCGGTACAGCCCGATGGCGGGTTTGTTTCCCTGCCGCACCTCGAGGAAGACAGCCTTCACGCCGAGGGCCCGCAGGCGCGCGAGGGCGTCCTTGAGGAGCGCCGCGGCAATGCCCTGGCGGCGTGCGGAGGGAGACACGCCGAGAATGAGGACCTCGCCTTCATCGCGCACGGCACTGGCGAGGACATAGCCCACCACCACATCGTCCGCGACGGCCACCACGCCGATGGCGGAGGAGAAGAAGGATTTCAGGGCGTCGCGACTCCACGGCTGCGTGTTGCAGGTCGCCTCCAGCGCCGCCACCGCATCCAGATCCTGCGGCGTCATCGCGCGCAGCGTTCCCGTCCATGCAGGGTGCGCACGGGGAACGGCGGCGTCCCGGATCGACATGTTCATGACGCGGGGTCTCCTTGGGACGGCGCGGCGCCGGCACTTCCGGTCAACATGCGCGGCGCGTTCACGAAGCCTCCTCGCCCGGCGTACGCGCAGCGCCGGGGGCCGCCTTTTCTGCTGCGTCGGCCGCACCGAATTTTTCCTCCGCCGCGGAAAGCTGAAGGTACACCGGCCGCGCCAGTCCGCGTCCCGATGCGCGTGCGTGGCGCGCGATGGCGGCGGCATCCCAGTCGTCGGCCGGCGCCCACACGACCGCATCCCCGCCGGCACGGGCCGACGTCCGTGCGATCAGGGCCGGCGTGACCTCGGGCGTCGCGATCACCAGGGGGCCCGCACACAACGCCCCCAACTCCTCACCCGTCGCCAACCTTCCCTCGTCGGCGAGCGCACGCGAAACGTAAAAGCGTCCGGCATTGGCGGGCACGACCGCCAACACGGAACGTTGCCCGTCCGCTTCAGGCGCAAGCCTCGTCGCATGCGACGCCGCGGACAAATGCAGCGCCTCGAAACTCGTGAACCCGTGCAGCGGGATGTCGTGAGGCAGGGCAAGCCCTTGCGCGAAGGCCATCGCGATGCGGATGCCCGTGAAGCTGCCGGGGCCCACGCCCGCCGCGATCCACGCGAGGTCGGCGAAAGTGCCCCCGGCATCGCGCAGCAACCCCTCCGTCCAGTCCGCGACATCGTCATGACGCGTGCCTGCAGGGCGGGCCGAGCGCGCCAGAACCCGGGAACCGGATTCATCAAGGACCGCCGCGAAACCGGCGTGCGAGAGGTCGAGCAAGAGACCGTACGCCATCACGTCAAGCCCTGTTCATCGCGCCGCAGCGACGTTTCGATCACGTGCGTGACCAGACCGGCATACGACAGTCCGACCACCGCCGCCTGCTGCGGCAGCATCGACGTCGGCGTGAAGCCCGGAAGATTGTTGGTCTCCAGCGCGTTGAGTTCCGCGCCCGTCCAGATGAAATCGGTACGACTATAGACGGACAGACCGAGTGCCGCATGCGCGTGGGCCGCCAACCGCTGGATCTCCGCATTCACGTCCGCAGGAAACTCCGCCGGCGTGATCTCTTCCGCTCCTCCGCTCGCGTACTTCTCCTCAAAGGAAAAAAACGAATCCTTGCGCGGCCGTATTTCCGTGGGCGGCAGCGCTTTCGCGTAACCTTCCAGCACGCCGCAGGAGGACTCGCGTCCCGGGATAAAGGCTTCCACAAGGATTTGGGGGGTATCGCGCCCGATCGTGGCCAGGGCCTCCTCCAGATCGGCGCGGGTTTTGGCGACGACCACCCCGATGCTTGAGCCTCCGGTCGGGTGCTTCACGACTGCGGGCAACCCGAGTTCCGTTTCCACCCGTGCCGCGGCCTCCGTGACCGGTTGCGTGGAGGACACCACGATCCATGGAGCCGTGGGAATCCCGTGCTCGCGGTATTTTTCCTTCGACCGGATCTTGTCCATCGCCGTTCGTGAGCCTGCGCTGCCGCTGCCGGTGAACGGCTGTCCCACGGACTCCAGAAAAGCCTGCAAAGTCCCGTCTTCGCCTCCCACGCCATGCAACGCGAGGAAGAACACGTCCGCCTGCGGAAACAGCAGCATGTCTCCGGGCTGTCCTCCCGGCACGGAGGGCACGAAGGGCGCACGATTCCAGTCCGCGGGCGGAGTCGCCAGCCAGGCTTCCGCCTGGGCGACCGTCATGCTCGCGGGAAACTGCCCGGGATTGCGCGGCCACACCCAAACGTTTTCCCGTGAAATGAGGACGGGAAAAGCCTCATAGCGCGTGCGATCGAGCTGCGCGAAAATACCGCACCCCGATGCCAGCGATACGGGATGCTCGGGAGAAACGCCACCCATGAGGATGGCGACACGACGACGGGAAGCGGACATGCTCAGACCTCGAAGATGCTGCCCATGGGTTCATCGGGATTGTCGAAGTCTTCGCGGAAATAGGCGAAGCCTTCGGAATCCGCGGTGTACCCTTCGGAAGCGGCATGCTCATTGAAGAAGGCGCGCAGGGCCGCGTCACGCGAATCCATTTCCACCAGGCGGTGGATGAGGGACGGCTTCGCCGTGATGAATGCGATGGCGTAGCGGGGCATAAGGGAAAATTAAGAATTAAGAATGTGGAATTAAGAATGTGGAATCAAGAATGAAGTGCCGAAGGCATGAGGTCGCAAAACGGACGAATCATGAAGCGTCAAACACAGGATTCTTCAGTCCCCGGCGTTGCGTTCCCAATTCTTCATCCTTCACTCCTAATCCTTAATTGTTACGGTAAACCTCCCAGGTCGACCGGAGCAGCGTGTCGAGATCGCTGTGGCGCGCCTGCCAGCCCAACACGCGTGCGGCTTCATGGGCGGCGGCGACCACCACGGCAGGATCGCCCGCACGGCGCGGCGCGATGGTGGCGGGAATCTCGCGGCCGGTGATTTCCCGCGCCCGCTTGATCATTTCGAGGACACTCACGCCCTCGCCGGTGCCCAGGTTGACCGCGAGGTTTTCGCCGCCGCGATGGAGGTGTTCCAGCGCCGCCACGTGGGCGGAGGCGAGATCGCTCACGTGGATGTAGTCGCGCAGGCAGGTGCCGTCGGGGGTATCGTAGTCGTCCCCGAACACCTGCATGCCCTTGCGCCACCCCATGGCGGTTTCCATCACGATGGGCAGCAGATTGGCCGGGTTTTTCTCCAGTCCGCGCACTTCGCCCTCGGGATCGTAGCCGGCGGCGTTGAAATAACGCAGGGACACATGCTTCAGTCCCTTGAGCGTCCCGTACCAGGCGAGAAACTCCTCGATGGCCCGCTTGGTGTGACCGTAATAGTTTTCCGGACGGGTCGGATGCTTTTCATCCAGCGGCAGGTATTCGGGGGCCCCGTAGACGGCCGCCGTGGACGAGAACACGAATGCGGGAATGCCGGCCTCGAGCACGGCTTCCAGCAGGTTGAGCGAGCCGGTGATGTTGTGGCGGCTGTACGTCACGGGGTCGAGCATGCTCTCCCCCGCGGCCTTCAGTGCCGCGAGGTGAACCACCGCGTCAAAACGATGTTCCGAGGCCGCGGCCCGGAGGGCCTCCCGATCCAGAAGATCCCCCACCTGCAGTTCGCAGCCGGGCAACAGGTTGTCCCGGGAACCGGTGGAGAGGTTGTCAAAAACCACCGGCTCGTGACCGGCGTTCTTCAAGGCTTTGCAGACATGCGATCCGATATACCCGGCACCGCCGACGACCCAGACTTTCACGAATACCCCGCTCAGGAAAAGGATGGAATATAGCAGTCACCTGCCCCCGGCAGAGTCCCAAGGCCGCTTCCGCACCGGTTTTTCCGTTGCCCGCTCTGCGCCCCCCTTGTATCTTATGCCTCGCACCGTTTTTCGGAAGGAACTTTTTCCATGCGTATGACCGCCCTGATCTCCGCGTCCGTGGTCGCCTTCGGCCTTGCCGCCGCCCATGCCCAGGTCACTCAAGGCCCGCAGCCCTCCGCGGGCCCCAGCTTCATGCTCGACAAAAAGGGCAAGCGCGATGTGATCGACTTCAACATCAACCTCAAGCCGGTTTCGAACCAGAGCCTGAACTTCTCCCAGTTCAAGGGACGGCGCATGTTGCTGTTCTACTACTCGGCCAAGTGCCCCCATTGCCAGCAAAGCGCGCCGCACGTACAGCGCCTTGCCGACGAACTGGGTCCGAAGGGTTACACCTCGCTGGCCGTGGCCATCAAGTGGAACACCGAAGACGACATCCGAGGCTTCATCCGCGATTTCGGCGTGCGCATGCCCATGATGCAGGATGACGACCGCACCTTCGGCGAAAATTACGGTGTGGGCACCATTCCCGTGGTCTACCTCATCAACGAAAAGGGCGAGTACATCCGCTGGACCAGCTTCGACGCCGGGCAGACTCCGGCGCAGATCCGCACCGCGGCCGCGTCCTGGCCCGCCGCCAAGAAGTAACGTGGCCCTCCCGGCTTTCCCGCCCTTGGTGGTGGGCACCCGCCGGGTCGACATGACCTTCACGCATCGCGTCGTCCCCGATGATCTTTCCGATCGGTCCGGGGGCGGCGCTTCCTTTTTGGAAGTGCTGGCGCGTCGTTTCCCCTACCTTGCCGCGCCGCAATGGGCGGAGCGCATTCGCGGCGGACGCGTCACCCTCAATACCGTCGTCGCGACACCCGAAACGCCCGTGCATCGGGGCGACCTGATCACCTCGCACATCACCGACTACGAAGAGCCGGCCGTCTCGATCGATTTCCGGGAACTGGTCACCGTCGGCGATCTCGCGCTGGTGCACAAACCCGCCGGTCTCCCCGTCCACAAGACGGGCCGCATCTTCGTCAACGTCCTGGCGAACCTGTACCGTACCTTCAAAGGCGACGACGCGTGGTCGCCTTTGAACCGGCTGGATGTTGAGACCAGCGGCATCGTGGCCTTCGCACGCGGGAAGGACGCCCTGCGCCGCTTCGCGCCCACCGCGCCGGGCGTCACGTGGACGAAGTCCTATCTCGCCGTGGTGGACGGCATCCTCACGGAGCCTTGCACGCATGAAGGCCCCTTGGCCGAGTGGCCCGAACACGCCATCCGCAGCCGCATGCGCGTCCACCCCGAAGGCAAGCCCGCGCGCACGGACTTCACGCCTCTGGCCGTGCGCAACGGACGCACGCTGGTGCTCGCAAAGCCGATCACCGGCCGCAAGCACCAGATCCGCGCGCATCTCGCCGACCTGGGTTTGCCCATCGTGGGGGACAAGGTGTACGGTCACGAGGGGCGTTATTACCTCAAACGTTTGAACGGTGAGGAACTGACCGTGGAGGATCATGCGGTGCTGGGCGCATCGCACCAACTGTTGCACGCCGTGAGCCTGACGATCCACGGCACCCAAGGCCATGAAATCACCGGCGAAGACACGGATTTACCCGAAGGTTTCATGCGGCACTTCGTTGATTTTTTCAGCGCGCCGGGATCAGAATCGCCTGCGTGATCCTGAATAAAGCCCGAGATGTTTTTTTTATCCGGTTGACACGAATCACCTGGCCATATTGCTATTGTCAGCGGACCACTCAACAGGAGTCCTCATGAAACGCTTGTCACTTTTCGCCCTGAGCCTTGTTCTTGGGGTCTCCGCCGCCTCGGCGCAGTACCGCGCCGGCACGAGCAGCGTCGGCGGCACCTTCGATTTCTCTCTCCCGGATAGCGGACCCAAAACCCTCACGATCGCCCCCAGCTACGGTTATTCCCTGAACGAAAAACTGGCGATTGGTGCCGAGTTAATCTTTACCGGGGAAGGTGAATTCCGCATGTTCGGTGTTGCACCATTCGTACGCGGCAACATGCCCGTCAACGACCGTGCGGGTCTTTTCGCACGTGCACTCCCGATGTTCATGCAGGTAGATTTGGGTGAGTCGTTTGGAGAGGAAGTCACAGCAAACGCTTTCGGCATCGGTGCGGATGTCGGCCTCTATTACTGGGTTTCGCAGCGTTTTTCCATAGAGCTGACACTGGCCAACTTTTTGTTCTTGAATACCACAATTGATGTGGATGGTAGTGAGGTCGCGGATGAATCCGATATTTCGGGGAGCCTGAACCCCGCAGAGGCTTCGGTCTCGGTCTTTTACCACTTCTGAGCTCCGGAGCGATTCGTGAGTCGTGAAGGCCGGGATCGTAGTGATCCCGGCCTTCTTTTTTTCACGGACGTCCATACGCCCACGCCCATCCACCCCGTGGCGACCATCGTGATAACGTGATCCCACCCGAAAAGGGCGCGGAGGCTGCGGTGTAATATGAAGCCGCCCTTTTCGTTCCACCCCCACCTTTTTCATGCCTGCCTTCGTAGGTTGCTGAAAACCTTTTTTGTGGGGATCCTTCCATGCAGACCGACTTCATCGCCAAATCGGAAGTTTTCATTCACGCCCCGCGCACGCGGGTTTGGCGGGCATTGGTGGAACCCGAAGTCGCCACGTTATACATGTTCGGCGCCACCATCGAGACCGACTGGTCGATCGGCGGTTCGATTTCCTGGAAGGGCGAGTGGGACGGCCGCGCGTATGAAGACAACGGCATCGTGTTGCGCTTCGAGCCCGAGCACACGTTGCAGTTCACCCATGCCGGTGGCGCCTCGCCGGACCACGTGCATACGGTGACGATCGGACTCGGAGAGCATGACGGCACGACCCGCGTCACCCTCGTGCAGGACGGCAACGACAACGAAGAGGAGAGGGAGCAAGCCGGAAGAAGCTGGCAGAGCATGCTCGAGGGGTTGAAATTGCTCGTGGAGCGGGACCCCTGACCGGGCTATGACGCCGTGCCCGGCGGGGTGAGCAGCGCTCTGACGCGGGTCTCCAGTTCCTCCACATCGCCCTCCCCCACCGCCTGGAACCACACGCCGGCCTTTCCGCCCGCCGACAACGTGTTGCCGTAGCACATCACGTTCGGGCCTTGCGCGCACGGCCCGAGGCAGCCGGTCCGGGACACGCGCACGGGAAGCTTCGCTTCCTTGAGGCGCACCTTCAGGGTTTCGAAAATCCGCTGCGCCTCGCCCGAGTCGCCGCATGAGGGCGTGCCGTCGTGCCGCGCATTGGTGCAGACGAGGACATGAAGTTTGTGGGGAGTGGTGGATTCAAGCATGCAGGACCTTTCAGGGAGCGACCGTAAAGCGGCACGGCGACGCGCCCGGGATATCGGGCCCGGGTGCGGATTCACGCGCGTCATCGCGAACGGCCGGCATTCATAATCTAGATTCCCCGCATGCCTTCCTCTCCCGATCGCGCCGTCTTCGTCTCCGACCTGCATTTCGGCACGCGTTATGAGGATGCGCGCGAAGACCGCGAACGCCTTTTCGAACGCTTCCTCCACGAGCAGGAGGGACGCATCAGTCACCTTTTCCTGCTGGGCGACGTGTTCGAGTTCTGGATGGAATATCGTCACGTGATTCCCAAGCACCATTTCGGCGTGCTGGCGGCACTGCACCGGTTGCGCCGCAGCGGCGTGGAGATCCACTACGTGTGCGGCAACCACGACTTCAACCTGGGCACGTTCTTCCGGGATCACCTGGGAATCGCCACGCATGCGGGGCCGTTCACGATGACGCTGCAGGGCCGCAAGTTGCTGCTGCTCCACGGTGACGGCATGAACCCCCGGGACAAAGCCTACCGCCTCGTCCGCAAGATCCTGCACAGCCGCTGGGCCAACTTCCTGTGGAAACTCATCCACCCGGATCTCGGCATCCGCATCGCGCTGGGCGTCGGCAAGGCCTCGCGCTCACGACATGGCGACGTGGTGCGGGACCAGGACCTGTACGACGGCGAAGCGCGCCGCCTGTTGCGCGCGGGCGGGCACCACGCCGTCATCCACGGACACATCCACGTCGGTTTCGTGAACGCGCTGTCCGAAGGCCTTCACATCAATACCGGCGAATGGCTGAAAAGGCTCGAGTACGTCGAGATGGAAAACGGAACCTTCGCGTTGAAGACGTACGGGGTCTCAGAAACGCAATAGAACAATGCAGCAATAGAACAATACGGTCCGTACAGACGAAAAGCGTACTGCATTTGGCTGCAGCAACCTCACACGCCTTTTGCAGATGCGCTGTTACTACGACCCGGTCATCCGCGGTGAGCTCGTGTCTTTGGCAGGTGCATTGTTGCACTGTTCTCTTGTAACATTGGCAACATTGTTCACAGCCCCGCCAGTTCCTTCTTGATCTCCTCCAGACGCTCGTAATCCTCGTTCTGAAGCGCCTCGACTTTGGAAACCATCAACTCGAGCTTGCGCAGGGTCGCGGCATTGAAGTCCGCGGTCTCCTCGATCAGCGACAGCACGGTCTCGGTGTCCTCGGGATACCCGAAATACTCCATGAAGGCGCGGAAGTCGGTCACCGATTTCTCGTGTTCCGTCCCCGCGGCGTCCCGGGTATAGATCATGCGCGGGATCAGTACCGTCAACAGATGTTGTTTCCAGTTTTCCGGAGGGGCCTGGAGCGGTTCGGCGTCGGGTTGGGGCGCTTCGATGGTGCGCAAGAGCGCCGCGATGTCGCGCTCGACGGCGCGGTGCTCCTGCTCACGGTAGTACGCCTGGTAAAGGATGGGAAACGAATTCACGCACAGATGCGCGTGCGACAGCACGGTGAAGGCCCCGAGATAAAACACGTCGGCGTCCTGCGCCAGCATGTCGGCTTCGGACGAGAAATGGGCGACCTTGGCCGGAATCGGAATGAAGTCGGCGTTCTTCATCGAGTCCAGACGCTCCTTCACCGCTTCCGGATCGAGCGCGCCTTCGAGACCGCCGGTTTCCCGCGCCTGGTCGATCACCTCTTCGATTCCCTTTTCGAGCGAAATCCCGAACTCCTTCCGGAAGAAGTCGCGGATGTTGCGCTGGTCGACGTAGTTGGCGGTGACGGCGAGAAAGCCGTTGGTCACCAGGGCTTCGAGGGGCGAAGCGTCCTCGCCGGGGAGGCGGGGTTCATCGTCGGGACGTTCGTAACGTACGTACGCCACCAGACGGCCCCGCAAATGCCCGGGATCTCCCTTTTTCTGTTCAGCATGCAAGGCGGAAAAGTTCATGAGTGGAAACTAGAAAACGCGGCGATCAAAGACGCCGGACGCACCAAATGCCCGCATGTACGATATTGGAACAAGATGGGATCAACGGCCCGAGGTCAGACTCGGCCGCCAGCGCGGATTCTTGCTCGACATGTCCACGGAGTAGAAGTCGCGCTCGAACTTGCTGGCGTCCTTGCCGAGATAGCCCAACAGGAAGCGCGCGATCCATTTCTCGATCTTGAGCACGACCATTTTCTTGCGCAGGCGCCCCTGGCTGTCGCGGTTGAGGATCGAGGGGATGGTGTTCAACGACAGGATCTCGTCGAGCGCGTCGGCGTTGAGATTCTCGCGTCCTTCCGGGGATGAATAGAAGTGGGTGACGCCGAAAACGATCTTGCGCGGGTTTCCCTCGCGCAACAGGCGGGCGCACTCGATCACGGTGGAACCGGTGCGCACCATGTCGTCGAGAATGATCACGTCCTTGCCGTCGACTTGATCGAGCTGCACTTCGGATTGCGCGCTCACCGACATGCGCACCTGGCGTTCGCCCGTGCGCGACTTTTCCATCACGATGCACGACGCGGCCGGAAGCCCCAGCGACTCGCGCACGCTGCGTACGAAGGGCAGCGCGCCCGCGTCCGGAGCGCACAGCACGAGGTTGTCGCCGTCGCGCCCCGTCGCCACCATGTCGGAATACTTCACGTAGTCCGAATACAGCTCGTTGGGGATCAGGTTGTAGAACTCGCCGTTGAAGGCGCGCCCGAACAGGCGCTGGACCTTCGAGCTGTGGTTGTGCACGGTGATGACCGCATCCACGCCCGACAGCTTCAGCAGGTCGGCGTACAGGCTGGCGGTGAAGGGTTGGCCGTCGAACTTCTTGAGATCCTCCAGCGCACGGTTTTCCTCGCCTTCGCCGCGGTGCGGGCCGCGATCCTGCGCCGAAAAGAAAAGGTCGGGTTCCACCAGCACCACGCGCTGCGCGCCGTTGTCCTTCGCGCCGCGCGCCAGCATCATGGTCCGCATCGCCAGGGAGCCGCGCGAATTGCTGGTGGCCGCCGAACAGATCACCACAGTCTTGCCCTCAAGCGAGCGGCCGATGCGTTCCATATCGCCTTCATCGCTGATGTAGCGCGGACAGAACTCCGTGTTCGCATAGATCTTGAGCGAGATCAGGTCGGCGATTTCGCTGCGTTGACCGCACATGTGGGCAAGGTCGATCGCGAACGGGTCGTCCGAGACGTTGGAAATGATCAAAGTATCGCCGGGATTGTACATTCGGTGTCCTTGGGGCACTGTTTGTGGGTTCTCGCTCTCACTCTCACGCGGACGCCCGCGTCACGCTCTCTCCGCCGTCGCGGCGGCCCGGTTCACGCTTCGGTCGGGCCTCACCTCACGGCGCCGATCCTCACCGGCGTCGTCTTCCAGACGTCGCGATTGTACTCCGCGATGGTCCGGTCCGAAGAGAATTTTCCCATGCGCGCGACGTTCAGGATCGCGGCGCGCGTCCACCACGCCTCGTCGCGGTAGCGCTCCGCGACCTGCCGCTGGCACGCGGCATAGTCCGCGAAGTCCGCGAACAGGAAGTACTCGTCATGGTGCGTCAGCCCGTCCAGGAAACCGCGGAACAGTCCGGGGTCCTCCGGCGAGAAATGCCCGGAACGGATGAGGTCCAGCACTTTCGCCAACGCCGGCTCGGCCGCCACCGCTTCCGCGGGATCGTAGCCCGCGGCCTTGCGCGCGTGCACCTCCTCGGCCGTCAGGCCGAACAGGAAAAAGTTCTCCGCACCGACTTCCTCGCGGATCTCGATGTTGGCGCCGTCGAGCGTGCCGATGGTGAGCGCGCCGTTGAGCGCGAACTTCATGTTGCCCGTGCC
>CAZKRC010000015.1:0-23715 GCA_964555105.1 uncultured Bifidobacterium sp.
AGAGTGGGACGGCGGTGAGGCGGGACGGGCGCACGCCGCCGTGTTGGGCAGCCTGCAGGATCTGAACCTGTACTCGGGCATCGACGACGACGACAATCTCGGGTACTCCACCCGGTACACGGGGGTTCATCGTCTGGGTGCGCCTGTGGACCAGGGCGGCGCTGGTCGTCTCGTGATTGAACCCGAGCACGAGCACCGCTCGCGCGACTACGCCTCCTTCCGCCAGTTGATCGAAACGCGCGCCTTCCGCGACGCCTGGAACCTTGAGGCCCGCGCCGGCGAACGCGACTTCGATGCCAACCGTGTCCGCGTTTCCCTGGAGCCCTACACGGGGTGGGCCCTCGGCGCCGGCGCCGGCCGCGCGATCGCCCGCGTGCGCGACCCGCTGACGGACACCACCACGGAGAGCGCGGTCACGCGCATGACGTCCACGCGCGGCGAAGTCTTCGGACGCGCGGCCGTCGGCACCACGCGCGCGGAAGCCTCCGCCGAGTTGAAACATGCGCGCGATCCGCTCCGTCGCGACAACGACCGAGAGCGCTTCGCGCTGGAGTCCTCCCTCCGCGGCTGGCTCCCGCGCGCGGAGCTGCTGCGCGACGGCTGGATCAACGGCCGCGGTTCCGGTGATACGGGCGGCGACACGCTCGCGCGCGCGGAACTGTGGCAACCACGCCTCTCCGTGGAAAGTCCGGCGCTCGCCGATCGCTGGGTATGGACCCCTGAAACCGACGCCCTGTACGGCCGCTCGAACTACGAAGGGCGGCGCGACGGCCTTGAGGATTCCCTGATCGACATCGGTGTGGCCCAACGGCTGCGTCTGCTGGGGTGGGGGCCCGTCACGGGGGAACTGTACGCCGCGCGTCGTCATCAGCGGCTCTGGCATCCGGACGCCGGGGGAGACCGTTCGCGGGATGCGGAAACCGCGGTGTACGACCAGGCCGAAGCCAACGTCTCCGTATCGGACTACCTGAAGGGCTACGGCCTGCACCTCCACTACCGCGCCGCGCGCACGGCGGAAACCCCTTTGGTGGAAGCCTACGAACAGGTGGCCCCGGGGCGCGGCGATTATGCGCTGGACTCCGCGCTGTATGCGCTGGACTCCGTGCGCGTGTACTATCCGGTGGAAACCGGCGGCGACTTCGTGCTTGCCGGGCTGGTGCGGGACAGCACGCTCGGACAGCAACCGTATCAGGATCTGCAGTGGAGCCTGCGGCTGGACCTGTCGCCCGGGAAATGGCCTGCGCCCTTCCTCGTGGCGGGTGGTGTCCTCGCCGACATCGATCTCACTCTCGACCTGCAAACGGACCATCAGGACAGTTCCGCCGGCGCGCTGCCGGTTCCGCGCTTCACCGACGCGCAAATCGATGCGGTGCGGTCCGGCCGCACGCGCTACGAACCGTCCCTCCGCTGGACGCCGCTCGCGCCCGAGGGCGCGCGTGAAAGCGGCAGCCTGCATTACCGGCGCGAGTACGCGAAAGGTGCGGGCCTGTACGCCTTTCGGGATCGTTCGATGGAGACGCGCGTCGAGTACCGGCGCGAGTGGTCGCGGGAATGGGAAGGGGCCTGGATCGGTGCGCTGGAGTCCCGCCAGCGCCGCAGCATCGCATCGGATGCCGCGTCCAGCGACACGCGCGCGCGCCGCGGGCAAATGCTGGTGTACCGCCGCTTGCCGTATGCGGTGACCTTGATTCCTTCCTTCGAGTATCGTCACGTCGAAGGCGTGGATGCGGGCTTCCCCCTCGACCTTCACGGCCTGGTGCCGCGCGCGCGCCTCGAGAAAGGCGGATTTTTCGGCGGTCGGGCCTCGGCCGAATACGGCCTGCACTGGCTGACGGGCACCGGAGAAGGCGGGTATTTCGTGACCGAAGGTTTTCGGCGCGGTGTGACGCATCGTTTCGAGACCGTCGCGCAATCGGCATTGCGCACCTACCTGCATGTCAACGCCAGTTACCTCGCGCGCCTCGAACCGGGCGCTTCCTCATGGTCGCAACGCTTCACTGCGGAAGTCCGGGCGGTGTTCTGATGGGCGCGACTTTCATGCAGCGATGGATGGGGGGGGATGCGGGCCTGCTCGCCGCCCTGTTGATGATCGTGCACGGCCCGGGGGCAGGTGCGGCCATGCCCGACACCGTCGCCGCTCCGGAAGGGGCGGCCCTTGAGTCCCCATCCGCCCCGGCGGTGTCGGGGGACGATACCACGGAGACCCTCGTGGCCGCACGGGTGAAGACGGCGGTGTCCGCCGGGTACTGGGCCGCGCGTCCCGATCCGGCAACTCCGGAAGGATGGACGCGCGGCCCACTCTACCGCTTGCGCCGCGTAGAGGCCTTTGACGAACGCGGCCTGCCCGTCGCGGGATTCTCCGCCCGGGAATGGGCGGGGGAGGGCGCCGCCGGTGAACGGCTGGCGGCATTGCAGGCGGCGCTGCAACGACACTTCGCCCGCGACGGCTTCGTCTTCGTGGCCGTCCGCGCGCGGTTGCACCCCGATTCATCGGGACTTCCCGAGGTGGATGTCGTTCTGCACGCGCATCGGGGCGCGGCGTTCAAGCTGGGAACCCCGGTGGTGCGCGGGACACGGACCTACCCCGATGTGGTGCGCCGCCTCGCCTTGTGGGAGGAAGGAGAGAACTTCGCGCCCGCGCGCATTGAACGCGGGGTCGAACGGCTGGGACGTCTGGGGTATTACGAAAGCGTCGGGTACCCGGGCTTCCTGCGCGACTCCACGCGTCATGTCCTCTATCCCGTGCTCGACCTTCGCGATGCGCGCGCCAGCACGCTGGGAGGATTGCTGGGATATGATACCGAAGCGGAGGATGACGGACGCCTGACCGGTTTCCTGGACGTCAACCTCGTCAACATCCGGGGTACGGCCCGCGATTTCCTGTTCGCCTTCGACGGCCGCACGAGTCGTGAGCGGGAGGCGCGTGCCGCCTACACGGAACCCTGGATCCTGGGCCTGGCGGTCGGTGCCCGCTGGGAAGGGCGCTACCTGCAACAGGACACGTTGTTCTGGGAGTGGCAACAGGCATTGTACGTCTTTCGTGATCTGGACTTCACCAGCCGGGTGGAAGCGGAATTCGGGACCCAGGCCAACCGCGACCTTACGCTGGCACGAGGGAGTTCGGCGCTGCTTTCCGGAGTCCGGGTTCTGTACGACAGTCGTGACCGTGCGCCCTTCACGCGCGCCGGGACGCGCGGTCTGGCCGGGGTGACCGGGTTGAGGCGCACCCTGGAACGCACGACCCCGGCACGTGATGCGGACAGCGTGTACTATCTCGCACAGGTCAGGATGGCGCTTGAACGATGGGTGCCGCTCACGGAGCGACTCGGGTTCAGGCTCGGGGGAGCGGCCGCCACCAACCTGCCCTTGAATCGTCTCGATCATGGCGAACTGCATCATGTCGGCGGTGCACGTTCCCTGCGCGGTTATCGCGAACGGCAATTCCGCACCAATGCGTATGCGCTGGCCGACATCGAGTTGCAGTTCTCGGTGGGCAGGCGGGCGCGCTTGTTCGGGTTCATCTCTCCCGGCGTGGTGAACCGGCCTGTCGGCCATTATGATCCGCAACGGGTGGTGGGATATGGGGCCGGGTTTGAAGTCGCGCAAGGGGACTGGAGCGTGGCCTTGACGTATGCGCTGAATCCCCAGCGCACGGTGGGGAACGGATATCTGCACGCGGCCGTTGAAAACCGGTTCTGACGCGGCCTCTTCATTCCTCACTCCTCATTCCTAATTTTGTCCCATGCTCCCTTCCTTCTCCGACGCGGGCAACGCGGTCTTTCCGCAGGGCGATGCGCGGATTGAAACCGTACGTCCCCGCGACGAAGCCGCGTTGCGTGACGACCTCCGGGCGGCGTATGCCGGCGACGTGCCCGTTACCGTCGCCGGCGCCCTCACGGGTCTGACCGGCAGCGCGGTGCCGCGCACCTCCGGTTTGCGTGTCGACCTCACCGGATTGGATACCATCGGGGAACGGCCGGGCTGGCGGCGCGAAACCCCGTTTCTCCTGCGTTCGCTGGCGGATCCATTGCAGGGACTGGTGGCCCCCGGGGTTTCCCTGGCGGCCCTGCAGGCGGCGCTCGACACACTTGATCTCTGGTATCCGCCACCGCCGGGCGAGGTGCGGGCCACCATCGGGGGCAACGTCTCGACCAATGCGTCCGGCCCGCGCACGTTCGCCTTCGGGGCGACGCGGCGTTATGTCGAATCCCTGCGCATCGTGCTGGCGGATGGCGACATCCTGACCTTACGGCGCGGTACGGCCTTCGCCCACGGCCTCGACTTCGCCTTGAAGACCGATGCCGGGCGCCTATTGCAGGGAAGGTTGCCTGGTTACACGCAGCCGCCGGTCAAGAACGCGGCCGGGCTTTACGTCGAACCCGGCATGGATCTGATCGACCTGTTCATCGGGAGCGAAGGGATTCTGGGCGTGTTCACGGAAATCGGATTGCGCTTTCTACCGCGCCGCCCGATCCGCACGGACATTCATTTTTTCACCGATGCGGACGCGGCACTCGCGTGCGCGGACACGTTGCGGCCCTTGAAGGCTCCCCCGAAAACCATGCCCGCGCACCCCGGGGCGGGCCTGATCGCGCTGGAATTCTTTGATGAAGGTTCACTGGCGCTGGTCCGCGATGAGGCGCGCTTTGCGGCCCATGTTCCGCCCCGCGCCGCCGCGGCCCTCGAGGTGGAGACCTTTGCGGATGACGAGCCCACGCGTGCAGAGGTGTCGCGACGCGCGGCATCCCATGGATGTTCGGGAACGTTGCCTCCGGATCTTTCCGGAGCCTTCCGCTATGCGGTGCCGCGCCGTGTGGCGGACCTTCTCAAGCAACGGGGCCAGCCGAAGTTCGGGACCGACTTCGCCGTCCCGTCCGCCGCCTTTCCGGAATTGTTCTCGTACTACCGCGAGATGGATCGGGAGTTCGGGCTCGCGGCCGCGGGCGACCTTCCGCGTTCGGCCAAGTGGGGTCATGTCGGGGATTACCACATCCACTGCAATTACCTGTGCGAGACCAACGAGGATCAGGCGCGTGCCCGCGCGATTTACCTGAAGCTCGTGCGCAAGGCGGTGGCTTTGGGCGGTACCATCAGCGCGGAGCACGGGGTGGGGAAGAAGACGCTGGCGGACGAAGGGGAAACGGTGCATCCGTATCTCTGGTATCAATACGGCGAAGCGTACCGTGCCATCGCCGCGGTCAAACACGTGTTCGATCCCAAGGGGTTGTTGAACCGCGGCAACATGATCCCGGGGGACTGAAAACCACCGTCTTTCCGCCGCCGCCGGGCCATGGCCGGCCATGGCCCGGCCGGAATGCCGGATGGGTGCGGGCATGGCCCTGTGGCCCGTCCCCCCCTACTTCCACACGCTCCAGACGTCGGGATGGACACCCAATGTGGCTTCCCGTCCGTTGCGGACCATCGGCGTCCTGAGCAAAAGGGAGTCTTCCGCCAATGCCGAGCGGATGCGTGAGGGCGGCGCGGCGGCGAGGCCTTTCTCCAGAAAACGTTTCGAGGTCGTGTCCGCGAGGTTGGATATGCCCACGGCGGCCGCGATGGTTTCGAATTCACGGGGAGCAAGTCCCTTGATCTTGAGATCGACGAACTGGAAGGGGATCTTGCGTTCCTTGAACCACCGTTCGGCTTTGCGGGTGTCGGAACAGTCGCGCCGCCCAAAGATCTGGATGTTCATCTGAGAAAGTTCTCCACCGCCTCGGCGAAGGGCTGATAGGTCGCGCCCAAGGCCCCGACGAGACATGAAATCGAAAGAAAGGCCGTCACCAGCGAAAAGATGAGGCCGAGCAAAAGTTCGGTGACGCTGGAAGCGACCACGGCGAATGCGACGCATAAACCGAACAGCGTCAGGGCCGCGACGGGATTCCGGAACAGGTTGAACCATGCCGTCGCCCAGTCGGCCGACGCCGCAGGGAGCGCCTCGAAAAGCCCCGGGGCTTGCCACAAGAGGAAGGCGGCCGCCAGGAGGCAGAAGAACGAGAGCGCGCCGCAACCCAGTTTGATCATGGAGGAAAGTTACGTCTTTAGGGCCTTGCGGGGTCGCCGGCCCTCCGTGTTCACCGATTCATCCCTGTCGTCGGGATGATGCCCGCAAGATGCCCGCGTGCCATGCCTTCAAAGAGGTGTCAAGACTCCGTCACGCCCGCGAAGTGTAACTTTCCCCCTGTGACACCCCGTATGCCGCGCCGCAGCGCTCCCGACTCCCGATCCAGCGACCTTTTCGCCGCCGCCGCGGAAAAGAACGTGAAGCCGCCTTTGGCGGACCGCATGCGCCCGCGCACGCTCGACGAGTTCATCGGCCAGTCGCACATCCTGGGCCCGGGGCGGCTGCTGCGCCGCGCCATCCAGGCCGACCGCATCAGTTCGGTGATCTTCGCCGGCCCGCCGGGGACGGGCAAGACCACGCTGGCGCGCATCATCGCGAACACCACGCGGTCGCAGTTCCTAGCCATCAACGCCGTGCTGGCGGGGGTCAAGGAAATCCGCGAGGCGATCGAAACCGCACGCGAGGCGCGGGCCTTGCGCGCCCAAGGCACCATCCTGTTCGTGGACGAGGTTCACCGTTTCAACAAGGCGCAACAGGACGCCTTGCTGCCGCATGTCGAGAATGGCACGTTGACGTTGATCGGCGCGACGACCGAAAATCCGTTCTTCGAAGTGAACAAGGCGCTGGTGTCCCGCTCGCGGGTGTTCCAGTTGCGCGCGCTGGACGACGCCGACCTGTTGGCGGCCCTCAAGGCCGCCATCGCCGATCCCGAACGCGGGTACGGCCGCCTGAACGTGAAGGCCGAAGATGAGGCGCTGGCGCACATCGTGCGCATGGCGCAAGGCGACGCCCGCAGTGCGCTCAACGCCCTGGAGCTCGCCATCGAGACGACGCCTCCCGATCCCGCTGACGAGGACGCCGTCCGCATCACCGTGACGGTCGCGGAGGAAAGCATCCAGCGCAAGGCCGTATTGTACGACAAGGACGGCGATGCGCATTACGACACCATCTCCGCGTTCATCAAGTCGGTGCGCGGCTCCGACCCCGACGCCTCGCTGTACTGGCTCTCGAAAATGGTGGAGGCGGGAGAAGACTCGCGTTTCATCTTCCGGCGCATGATCATTCTCGCCTCCGAGGATGTCGGCCTGGGCGACCCGAACGCCCTGAACGTGGTGATGAGCGCGGCGCAGGCCTTCGATTACGTGGGTTTGCCCGAAGGCCAGTTCCACATGGCCCAGGCGTGCCTGTATCTCGCGACCGCGCCCAAAAGCAACAGTACCATGGCCTATTTCGACGCCTTGGAGTCGGTGCGCACCGAGCGGATTGGCGAAGTGCCCGACCCGCTGCGCGACGGGAACCGCGACAAGGAGCTCGGTCACGGCCAGGGGTATCTCTACCCCCACGCCTTTCGCGATCACTGGGTGGAGCAGCAGTATCTGCCTGCGGGATTGCGGGGACGCGTGTTTTATGAACCCGGAGGATTGGGGTATGAAGCCGGACTGCGCGCCGAGGTGCTCAGACGGCGCGAGGCCCAGTGGGCCGCGCTCGAGGACGCCGCGCCCCGCGCCGTGCAGGCTTCGCTCAAGTCCGGCTGGCTGGAACGCGCCGCAGGGGTGGGGAGCGGCGCGTTGCGCCGCGTGCGCGACGACCTGATGGCCGTCGCGGGGCTGAGGCGGGAAAGCCTCGTCCTCGATCTGGGCGGTCATCACGGGTTCCTGACCTGGGAGGCGTTGCGGCGCGCGGTGGAAGGGGGCGTGTGGACGCGTTGCGGCACGCCCGAGGAACGGACCGAACTTGAAGCCTGGATCCGTCGCGTGGATCCCCTGCATCGTCCGGTGCTGCGCGTCGCCGCGCTGGAAGAACTGCCGGACGTGCTGGCTGCGGGCACGGGCACAGACACAGGCGAAGGCGGGGTCCCGCGTTTCGACGTGATCCTGGGGCTCAATGTCGCGGTTGCCGAAGTGGCGGATGCGGCGGCCTGGATCACGGCACTGCGCGACGCGGCCGCACCGGCGGCGACGTGGGCGCTCGCCTCCCGGCGCCCCGCGCCGGACATCCCCTGGAAGGTCTGGCTGGCCGATGCTTCGGTCGCCGTGCGCGACGCGGTGCTGGCGGCCGTGCGGGAAGCCAATGACGCCTCCCAAACTTCCGAAACTTCCGACACCTTTGCGGCCACGCCGGGCGACATCTGGGAGGAGGCGTTCCGTACGGCGGGCTTCGCGCGCGTGCAGCGCGCGGTTCATCGCTATGAGGACAAGCGCCGTCTCACGCCGACGCAGGCGCGCGAGTGGCTGACGCGCGCCTCCGCCGCGGGCGGTGTGCTCGCGCCCGTGCGCACCCGCGTGGAGGATGAGGTCTGGATCGCATGCGTGGGAGCGGTCTCGTCCTACCTGTCGGGAGGTTTGCGCGATTTTCCCGCGGCCTTCGACATGGTGGCCGCCTCACCGTCCTCCTGAGTCCCGATCGCCATCCGGGCTCATGCCGGTCTCATCGACGCCCGGCTTCGTGCGCTCGAACTGTTCGGCACGCAAGGCGTGGCTCACGTGCCACTCGAGCAAACCGCGGGTTTGCGGATTCAACAACGTCTTGTCGGTTTTACGAAGCCGCGTGACGAACTCCTTCCGCAGGGAGGCGATCCGCTTGAGCGCGAGGAGCCGTTCGTCGGGAGTGAAGGCCGCGGTGTCCAGCAACAACACCCGGCGAAGCCGCAACGCCTCCATGAACCCGGGATAAAAGGCATAGCCTCCAAGGTCGAACGTGCTGTCCGGGCGATAGCGCGCTTCGGGCGCGTCGGCAAGCAAGGCATACTGGTGCTTGAGCAGTTGCAGGTAACGCCGGTTGGCGTAATCGCGGGCTTCCACGGTGCGGATCGTGCGCGCCAGTGCCATGCGCGCGCGCGGCCGGTGGAAACTGTCGGGATGAAAAACGAGTGCTTCGTGGTTCTGGAGGAAGGGAACCAGCGGTGCGAGCGGGAAGGTGGTGCGCAACGACCGGAAGATCTCGCTCTTCTCGCGGCGCAACTCATCGTCATGCGGCGAGAGAAAGCGGATGAGGAAGAACTGGCTGGCGACCGAGGTGTACTGGCCCTGGTAACCGCTGCGGCGCAGGTGCGCGAGCCCGGCTTCCTGGCTGACGCCGCGCCCCGCCGCGCGCAGCATGCCCCGCACGACGCGGGGCGTGTTGGAGGCGGCCATCACGTTGAACAACCCGAGGCCGAGATGGGCGTCCTGCAGCGTGCTGTCGGCCGCGAGAGCCTCTTCCAGCAGCGATACGGCCTCAAGACCTTCCGCGAGGACGTCTGTCGGACCGCGGGTGTTGAGATCGAGAATCGCGCGGAAGCCCCGGATGCCGCCGGCGATCAAGCCGCACGTCGGTGGAGGGTGGTTTTGGTCGTCCGCACACCGGGTGAGCCCTTCCCGCGCGGCGGAGTCGAAAGCCGCGCGGACGCGCGCGCGCTCTTGAAGCGTGCCCGCTTCATCGCGATGCAGGGTCAGGCCGTGCATGGCGGACAGCAGCAAGTGGCTCAGGGGAGGAAGGTCCGCCGCGGCCTCGTGAGCATCGAGGTCGTGGAGGATCTGAACCGCACGCGGCTTGTTCCCGTTGTAAAAGAACCGGAGCGCTTCATGGGCCCGCATGCTTTGGTATTCGGAAATACCGGCGTAGAACTTCGCAGGCGGGGCTTTCGTGCGGGAAACCGCCGCGTGCGGATACGGGCCCGGAGCCGGGTGTAATGCCAACACGAACAACAGTGTCGCGACCGACCACAACCTGCGGGGGAGCATCCGCGCGAAGTCGAAAGAGATTATTTTGGCCCACGGTACGCGCATCCCCATGAATATCAAAAAAGCATCGCAGGTCCGGCCCTCTTCGGCCTCGAATCCTCCACCAGGCGGGCCGTCCCCGCAGCCGCCGCACCCTTCGCCCAACAGGTTCATGCGGTGGGCCGAACGCATGAACGCCCGGTTCTGGAACTCCCTGGCGAACGCCGCGAGCGAAGCGGTGCCGATGCGGGGTTTGGCGGGCATGCTGTTCCGGACGCTCCGGGTGCTCGTACTCGCGATTTTGAGTTTTGCCGTCAACGAGGTCCCGGTGCGTGCCGCGGCACTCGTATTCACGACGCTGCTCGCATTCATTCCCCTCACCATCATCTTGTCCTCCGTCGCCGGATGGATGGGTTACCTCAATCTCGTGCAGGAACTCATTCCGAACCTGATGACCTCCCTGAACCTGGATCTTCCCGTCGACTTTTTGCTCGAGGCGCTGACACGGGCGCAGTCGGTCGGGTTCTCGCAGCTGGGCGTCATGGGGTCGGCGGGTCTTCTGATCGGTTTCTTCCTTTCCATGGGAAACATCGAAGAAGCCATGAACCGCGTGTGGAACGTGCACGTGAACCGGGGGTGGGGCGCGCGGGTCATGCGTTATACCCCTTTCCTGCTGCTGTTGCTCGGGGTGATGGTCGTTTCTGTTTTCCTGCTGTTCCGGGCGCACCGGTACCTCGACGGTTTTCTGGAGGACTGGGGCATGTACGGGGGGGGTGCCGTTTCCTTTTCGCTGGCGATCCCCGGGGGTACGGTTCTGTTCGGTGCCTGGGGCGCGGTGGTGTTCATGTGGATGCTGATGGTGGTCATGATCAAGTTGCTTCCGAACACGAAGGTGCGGTTTTCCCGGGCGTTGCTGGGCGCAACCGCCGGCGTGGTTCCGCTCTATCTGCTTTCACGCGTCCTGCTTTTGTTCCCGGCGCTGTTTCTCGCCCGGAACCAGCTGTTCTACGGTTCGCTGGCCATCGTCCCCGTCGCGCTGTTGCTCGTGTACGTGTTCTGGGCGTCCACGTTGTTCGGCTGCACGGTGGCCTTCGTGGTCGAAAGGCTGAGGCACGACGTGGGCGGATT
This sequence comes from uncultured Bifidobacterium sp., assembly GCA_964555105.1. Taxonomy (GTDB): domain Bacteria; phylum Fibrobacterota; class Fibrobacteria; order UBA11236; family UBA11236; genus UBA11236. The sequence continues at coordinate 10,891 of CAZKRC010000015.1, forward strand.
CTTCGTGCGGGGCGCGGGACTGAAGGAGGATTGGCAAAACGCCATGCGCGAGGTGGAGGAGATCTACCGGCGCCCTTCCCGCCCCGAGGACATTCCTTCCCGGGATGCCCCGAACAAGCACGGGGCGGGGTGAGGGGATCCGGACCTCCCGGATGACCAGGTCCCGTCGCACGGCGGGGACGCATGATTCCGCATGGTTCTGGCTGAAAACCACCGGCAACCGGGACGATATTACAAATGGTTTGCGTTGAAGTTTCAGGGGCCGGCGGCTAACTTTTGCTCCTTCCTGAGCGCTTAAAACGCCCGAATCTATCCCCATCGAGGAGCGCGCATGTTTCGCATCCAGACGCTGAACAACATTTCCCAGCAGGGCCTCAAGCACTTCACCGGCGATTACGCCGTGACGACCGAGCCCGGCTCGCCGGATGCGCTGCTGGTGCGGAGCGCGCCGGTGGATGCGGACAGCTACTCCACGGTTCAATGCATCGCCCGTGCCGGTGCGGGCGTTAACAACATCACGATCGACAAGGCGACGGAGCGCGGCATCTGCGTGTTCAACACGCCCGGTGCCAACGCCAACGCGGTGGCGGAACTGGTGTTCATCATGCTGGGCATTGCCGCGCGCAAGGTGCACAAGAGCATCGAGTTCACGCAGTCGCTGGCGGGCGAGGAGGACGACAAGATCCTGAACGAGAAGGTCGAGAAGGGCAAGGCCCGCTTCGCCGGCTTCGAGATGATGGGGAAGACCCTCGTGGTGATCGGTCTCGGCAAGATCGGCGTGCTGGTCGCCAACGCCGGCATCAAGCGCGGGATGCATGTGATCGGTTACGACCCTTTCCCCACGCTCACCAACGCCCATGCCCTCGACAGCCGTGTCGAGATGTCGCACAAGCTTGAGGACGTGGTCCGCGCGGCCGACGTGATCTCGGTGCACGTGCCCTTGTCGGAGCACACCAAGAACCTGATCAGCGACAAACAGCTGGACATGGCGCGCGACGGGGTGATCCTGCTCAACTACGCGCGCAAGGGCATCTACGACGACGCCGCGGTGCTCAAGGCCCTCGCCGCGGGCAAGGTCTCGACCTACATCACGGACTTCCCGGCCCGGCCGCTTTACGGGAAGGACAACATCATCATGACCCCGCACCTGGGCGCGAGCACGGCCGAGTCCGAGGAAAACTGCGCGGTCATGGCGGTCAAGCAGGTGCGCAACTACCTGGAGTACGGTGTGGTGATCAACTCCGTGAACTTTCCCGCCGTGGAGGTCTTTCCGCAGGAGTCGACGCGCACGCGCATCATCGTCATCAACCGGGACATGCCCAACATGATCGCCGCCATCACCCAGATCGTCGGTGCGGCCGGACTCAACATCCAGTCGTTCACCAATGAAAGCAACGGCAAGATCGGTTACAACATCATCGACCTCGAGCGGGATCTTCCCGCCGGTCTGGAAGAGTCCCTGGCCTCGATCGAGAACGTCATCCGCGTGCGCGTGCTCCGCTTCCCGGAGAAGTGAGGGGCGGAAGGACGTGAATCGTGTACCTTGTCCCGCCGGTCGGAAGGCGGACGGAAAACGGGCGGTTGACAAGGCGGCGGCCCATGATATATTTGCGGCGAAATCAGTGTCCCCTGTTGGGGGAGGAGGAGTAAATGACGCGCGCTCGTAGCGGAATCGGCGACCAGAAACAAGATTCGGTCTGGCATTTCGGACGGCGTCCCAAGCACGATGACTTCGACGACCTGGAACCCTTCGATGACGAAGGGGAAGAGATCGAAGAAGAAAACGATGACGAGGATGAGGAGGTTGATTTCGACAACCCGAAGTTCAAGAAGTCCGACATGTGGAACGACTATGCGGAGGACCTCGATTTTGAGGAGTGACCGGCAGGCCAACGGGGCCGCGATGCTGCGCGTCGCGGCCCCGTTGGCGTTCAGCCTGATGGCTGCCGTATTCGTCGGAGGTTGTGCCTCCCCGGCGAAATCGTCCCTGTCCGCCCAAGCGTCCTCCTCCGCGGTGGCGCCGGCTCCGTCTTCCGTGATTTCGCCGGAAGACTTCCTGTCCCGGGAAGTCGCCGCCGAAGCGGCGGAATTCATCCGCCTGGGGCGGGAGAGCATGCGCGAGGCGGCATGGTTCGAAGCTGCGGAATTCCTTGACAGCGCGATGACGCATCTTGCGATTCTCGAGTTTTCCGCGGATCTTGAGGACGCCGAAGTGCGCGCCGCCGAAGCGTGGCGGGACAGCGTGCGCGAATGGCTGGTGGAAGCCATCACCGAGGCCGACCGCCTGGGGGGAGGCGCCGAGGACATGGCCGACTACATCGATCATGAGATCGAAGAGGTTTCCCTGGCTTCGCTGGAGGATCTCGAGGCCTTGATCGCCCGCCTGCCCGACCGCAACTTCGAGTTGCCGCTGCCGTCGCCGCTGCCGCATTCCGTGCTGCAGGCCATGCGCGTCTTCACCGGTTCGGGGCGGGGGTACTTCGAGAAATGGCTGCTCCGGCGGGGTCGCTACGAAGAATTGATCCTGGGCAGGCTGGAGGAGCGCGGCATGCCGCGCGACCTGTTGTACCTGTCGATGATTGAAAGCGGGTTCAATCCGAAGGCGTGGAGCCATGCCAGCGCCAGCGGGTTGTGGCAGTTCATCAGCGGGACGGGCCGTCGTTACGGCCTGAAGGACGACTGGTGGGAGGATCCGCGCCGTGATCCGGTGCGCGCCACCGGCGCGGCCCTGGATTATCTCGAGGATCTGTACTCCGAGTTCGGCGACTGGCACCAGGCCATGGCCGCGTACAATTGCGGGGAGGGCCGGATCCGCCGCCAGCTGCGCAACGACCCGACGCTGACGTACTGGGACATGAGCCTCCCCAAGGAAACGCGTTATTACGTCCCCAAGATCCTCGCCGCCATGATCATCGGACGCAACCCGGCCGTGTTCGGGTTCAACACCGCGGGTCTTGAGCATCCTCCGCTCCGCTACGACACGGTCACCATCACCAAGACCCTGCCGATCAAGGCGGTGGCCGCGGTCGTCGGGGTGTCCGAGGATTCCCTGAAAAGCCTGAACCCGGCCCTGCGCCGCTGGAGCACGCCGCCGGGACGCAGCAGCTACAACCTGTACCTTCCCGAAGGCACGCGTGACCTCTTCCTGGCCAACCTGGACGGGATCGACGCCTTGCCCGACGTGTCGATGCACAGCCACCGCGTGGCGCGCGGCCAGACGCTCTCCGGCATCGCCGCCCGCTACGGCGTCCCGATGTCGGAAATCCTCACCGCCAACGGGATGCGTTCATCCCGCCTGCGCGCCGGACAGGTGCTCACCATCCCGGTCCCGGCATCCCGTACGGAAACGCGCGCCCTGGCGGCGACACAGGCCAACGGCCGGCATACCGTACGTTCGGGGGAAACGCTCTCGGGGATCGCTTCCCGTTACCGCGTGACCGTCAGCGGTCTGCGCCGTGCCAACGGGATGCAGCCTTCAACGGTGCTGCGGGCCGGACGCGTCCTCGTGATCCCCGGTCGGGGTGAAGAGGTCGTCGCGGAGGCGCCGGCCCGTAACCAGCCTGCGTCGATTCGTCGCGTGCACACCGTCCGCTCGGGCGAGACGCTCTCCGGCATCGCCGCCCGTTACGGCGTGAGCCAGGCGAACCTCCGGGCATGGAACGGCGGCCTGCGTGGCCACACCATCCGCGTCGGCCAAAAGCTGGTGTATCATTCCCCCCGGGAAGACGTACTGGTCGCCTCCTCGGCGGAGTCCGAAGAATACTACCGCGTCCGCAGCGGGGACAATCTCTGGGCGATTTCCTCGCGCTTCGGCAACTCGGTGGACGATCTCAAGCGCCTCAATGACGGCTTGACCGATGCCTTGCAGCCGGGACAGCGCATCCGCGTGCGCTAGGCGCCCGGACGCACCGACGATCGCTCCCCGCCCGCCCGCCGCAAGGTGTGGCGGGCTTTTATTTTTCCCGCGCTCCGTTGAGTAGTTTTTAGCGCACGCGGTGCAACCGCATGGCGGTTACGAGGGAGTGTTCATGAACGTGTTCGACAGGGAGCGGGACCTCCGTCCGGATGTGCGCATCGAGGCGCGGCGGCCGGGCGCCATGGGCTGGTTCGGCCGCGCGGTCCTCATCCTGCTGATCCTCGGGGGGATTTTCTTTTTCCTCATGGTGGCCTCCGTGGCCGGCATGCTCAGCCGGTTTTCCGTGCCGGTTCCGACCGGCCCCTACCTGTTGCAGCTCGACGTCACCGGCCCGATTTACGAGTCGGAGTCCATCCTGTCGATTCTCCGCAAGGTCCGTGAGGACGACGATTGCAAGGGCGTTCTGCTGCGCGTGGAGTCTCCGGGTGGAGCCGTGGGCTCTTCGCAGGAGATCCACGCATCCCTGAACGCGCTCAGGGAGAGCGGCACGCCCCTGGTTGCCAGTCTCGGCAACGTGGCCGCTTCCGGCGGCTACTATGTCGCCCTTGCGGGCGAGAAGATCTTCGCCAACCCCGGTACGGTGACCGGCAGCATCGGCGTCATCTTCCAGTTTCCCGAGGTCGAGCGGTTGCTCGACAAGGCGGGCGTGTCGCTGCAAACGGTCAAGAGCGGAGACCTCAAGGATATCGGCAACCCCGCGCGCAAGGCCACGCCCGCTGAAATGACGTACCTCCAGACCGTCATCGACGATACCTACGAACAGTTCCTGGCCGATGTCAGTGCGGGCCGGGGCATCCCCGCGGACTCGCTGCGCGCTCACGCCGACGGGCGCATTTTCACCGGTCGTCAAGCCCTCGCGGCCGGACTGGTGGACACCTTGGGCGGGCTTGACGACGCGCGCGCCTGGCTGATCGCCCGCGCGGAGGTCGACGACGACATTCGCTGGTCGCGGGAGCCGCGCCCGCGCAGCCGTCTCGACGAACTGCTTTACCCCGAGGCCGGCGAAGGTCTCGCGGGGTTGCTGAACGGCCTGCGCCGCCGCATGAACCCCGGCACGTTTTTCCTGTGGCCCTGATGACCTTGCTGAGCCCTGATGGCAATCATGGCCCGGGCGACCCTGTGACCATCATGATGGTCGCCCCGACCCGCCGTGTGCGGTCCTCGCGTCCCTCCACGGATGCGACAGGACGGAAGCAGTACGAACTTCATCCGGAAACAGGCAGGGGAGAGGCATGAAATCCGAAGAACTCGATCTGTGGGCGGCCTACATCCGCGCCGAATACGAGGTCGGGCACCCCGGGAACCGCCTGGTCTTGCGGGTCGGGGAGCACGCTGCCGGCCTGGGCCGGCTGGTTCCCGAATCGTTGTCGGTCCCCTTCGGTCCGGAGACCTCCTGGGCGTACCTCACCGCCTGGAATCCGGGGTCGGTGATTCACATGGATTTCATGAACCGCGAGAAGCAGGAAGATCTCGAACTTTTTTTAAGGGGGGCGGGATACGCGGTCCTTCCGGGAGTGGCGCGCGATCCGCGTGGCGAATGGCCCGACGAGGAAAGCATCATGGCCTTCGGGCTGGGGTGGGAACACGCCTTGCAGCTGGGCCGCAAGTTCCGCCAGAATGCCATCCTCGCCGGGTTCGGGGAGGACACGGTTCAGCTCCTGAGGTGCTGACCTCCACCACCGCCGGCCTCCCCAACTTGGCGCGATCAAACAAAAGGGGCCCCACCGGGAGTCCCCATTAAAAAAGGCGGCTCTCTAAAAAGGCGTCGAAAAAGGCGTCGGACCCTGCTGACAAAAGGGCCCTTCCCGGCCCCGGGCCCCGGGCCCCGTGCCGCTCGCTGTTCGCTGTTCGCTTACCGGCTGTAAGCTGTAAGCTGTTCTCTTTCACTCGTCGACGCTTCAGCCCAAGACCTTCTTGATGCGTTCCACGGCTTCCACCACGTTCTCGCGGAGGCCGAAGGCCGACAGGCGGAAATACCCTTCGCCGCATGTTCCGAAACCCGCGCCCGGCGTGCCCACGACATGGGCTTCGTGCAACAGCTTGTCGAAGAATTCCCACGAGCCCATGTCGGGCGTCTTGAGCCAGATGTAGGGCGCGTTCACCCCCCCATACACGGTCAATCCCGCTGCGGACAGGCTCTCCCGGATGATGCGGGCGTTCTCCATGTAATAGGCGATGTTCTCCGCCACGGCTTCCTTGCCGGTGGTGAACACGGCCTCGGCGGCCTTCTGGATGGGGTAGGACACGCCGTTGAACTTGGTGGTCTGGCGGCGGTGCCACAGGCCGTGCACGTCCACCAGCCCGCCCTTGTCGTCTCTCGCCTTGAGATCCTTGGGCACCACGGTGTAGGCGCAGCGCACGCCGGTGAACCCTGCGGTCTTGGAGAGCGAGCGGAACTCGATGGCCACCTCGCGCGCGCCGGGGATCTCGAAAATGGAATGCACCCGGCCGGGCTCCTGGATGAAGGCCTCGTAGGCGGCGTCGAACAGGATGATGGCCTCGTTCTCCTTCGCGTACGCGATCCACTTTTCCAGTGCCGCGCGCGACATCAGCGCGCCGGTGGGGTTGTTGGGTGAACACAGGTAGACGATGTCGATCTTGCCGTGTGTTTCCACGGAGGGTAGTTGCGGCTCGAAGCCGTTGTCCGCGGTGGTGGGCAGATAGACCAGCTTGCCGTAACGGCCGTCCCGCGCCTCGCCCGTACGGCCCGCCATCACGTTGGTATCCACGTACACAGGGTATACGGGATCCGTGACGGCAATGACATTGTCAAGTCCGAAGATTTCCTGGATGTTGGCGGTGTCGCACTTGGAACCATCGGAGACGAAGACCTCGTCGGCCTCGACGTGCGCGCCTTGTTCACGGTAATGCGCGGCGATGGCGTTCAGCAGGAAGTCGTAACCCTGTTCGGGGCCGTAACCACGGAACGTTTCCCGCGCGCCCAGCTCGTCGGAGGCGTCCTTGAGGGCGGTGACGATGGAGTCGGGAAGGGGAAGGACCACGTCGCCGATGCCCAGGCGGATGATGTTCGCGTCCGGGTTGGCGGCGGCGAAGGCGCGGACGCGCCGGCCGATCTCGGGAAAAAGGTATCCGGCCTGAAGTTTCTGATAGTGCGCGTTGATTTTTGCCATGGGAAAAAAAGATAGCGAAGCAGGGACGCCATCCTTTTTCCGGAGTGAAACTTTCAGGATTTTTTTCGGGGAGCCTTGGCGCCCGATGTGCGGGCCGTCTCCAGCGCCACCGCGACGGCCTGCTTGTCGGCGCGTTTCTTCCCGTGCTTCTCTTTGGTCTTCGCGTATGTGGCGCTCTCGTGGAACTCCTTGATGTTCCTGGAAATCGTTTCCTTGCTCTTGCCTTTTTTCAGGGGCATGACATCCTCCCGGTTCGGGGTGAGACTCCTGGTGCGTGGGGCTCCTCCCTGAGCAACATCGCAAAGCCACAGGGAAAGTCAAGAAGCCGTGTGTGGTGGGGGGTGAACGCCCCGCGTCGCCCTGCCGCGTCCTGCCGCCCGGAGGCGGGGCGGGCGGGACGGACGGGACGATTGTCACGGGGTGTGAGGTATTGTCAACCTCCGGGTATCGGGTCCGGGAAGGGGGAGTTCGAATTACGGGGTTTCGCGGCCCCCGCGTAGCGGTTCAACCACCATCGCGACCTTTCGGAACTCTTTCGGAACCCTTTTGGGGTCCGGGAGTTTTTAATGCCGGATTCCCGCGTCCCAATTCATAATTTTGACCCCATGTCCACCTCATCAACCCCCTTCTACCACGTTCTCAAAACCCAGCATTTCGATCGCGCGCTGCTCGACGACCTGTGCGACCTGACCACCGCGGTGCGTCGCGTCGCCAAGACGCGCGACGGCCTGCTGTTCCTGCGCGGGCTGCTGTCGGACAAACGCGCGATGTTGTACTTCACACAGCCGTCCACGCGCACGTTCCTGAGCTTCAACAATGCGTGCCAGCTGTTGGGGATCCAGACCAGCGAGATCCGCGACGCGTCCACGTCGTCGGAGATCAAGGGGGAAAGCCTGCTCGACAGCCTGCGCACGTTTTCCTCCTACGTGGACGTGATCATCATGCGCACGAAGGAAGAAGGGCTCGCGGAATCCGCCGCCAGCCTGTTCGACCAGGTGCGGCGTCCGGTGCCGGTGATCAACGCCGGCAGCGGCAAGGACCAGCATCCCACCCAGGCGCTGCTCGACATTTACACGCTGGCGCGCAGCTTCCGCCATCGCGGCGGGATCGAGGGCAAGACCATCGCCATGATGGGCGACCTCAAGCGGGGCCGCACGGTGCGCTCGCTCAGCTATCTGATGAAGATGTATCCGGGCGTGAAGCTGGTGTTCATCGCGCCTCAGGCCTTCCGCATGGGGGACGACATCAAGGACCATCTGCGCGAACACGGCGTGGAGTTCACCGAAACCGGGGACATGGAGGCGGTGCTGCCGGAGATCGACGCCCTGTACGTGACGCGCATCCAGGATGAATACGACAACGGGGGCGAGTCGTCGCAGGTCGACATCAGCCGCTTCAAGGTGGGCGTCGAACACCTCCCGCGCATGAAGACCGATGCGGTGATCATGCATCCGCTGCCGCGCCGCGACGAGATCCATCCCGACGTGGACAAGGATCCGCGCGCGCGCTACTGGCGGCAGGAGCGCAACGGCATGTGGATGCGCGCCGCCATTCTGGCGAAGATCTTCGGACGCGACGACAGTATCCCGCGCGACCATCGCGCGGACGCCGCGGACGATTAAGGTGATGGCGCGCCGGCGGGCGTGATCCGGGACTGTATCAGCCGATCGCTCGCCACCACGCCGCGAAAGATGACCAATGCCGCGTCGTGTCGGCGGGCGGGGTAGTGTTCTTGTCAGCCGATCGCCCGCCACCACGCCGCAGCGTAGGCGGCGTACACCGCGAGGATGGACGCGCATTGCCAGCCGGTGCGTTCGAAGCCCTGGCGTTTCAGCCAGAACACCGCCGGCGCGAAAGCCGCGCCGTACGCGAAGCCCACGAAATGTCCCTTGATGTCCGAGTTCTCGCCGAGCCCGGTCATCACCGCGAGGAAGAACGCGCCGAGCAGCGGTGTGATGTTGCGCAGACCGGGCCGCAGTCCCCGGGGGAAGAAGCGGGTTTCCACCCCGGCGAGCAGGCCCAGACCGGCGAAGACCACGGTGGAAAACCCCAGCGAGGAAAAGTAAGGGGGCGAAAGCGCGGCCACCGTCCAGTTGGTGAGTGCCGCCGCCAGCGTCAGCAGGAGCATGGCGGTGCCGGGGCCGCAGCGGCGGCGCAGCAGATTGAAAATGAAATAGCCGGAGAGCATGTTCCCGAGGAAATGCTCCGCATCGGCGTGCAGGGTGGTGGCCGTCAGGGTGCGCCACCACTCGCCGTTGAGGATGCGCGCCGCCGCGGCCACGCCTTGACGCTCCATCCAGGCCTGCCACGGGACCGCCGCCGCCCAGAAGGAGAACAGGGCGGGGATCGCCAGATGCAGGACCGGCGAAAGGTGAAGGCCGAAGGGCGCGACCTCCGGATCCTCGACGCGGTAGCCTTCGTTTTCCCGGGCGTGTTTGGCGAGCACGTCGCGGGCACGCGTCGCATCTTCGGGATCGACGGTCAACAGGAAAAAGTCTTCGTGTTTTGCGGATCCGCTCCACTCGAAGCCAGCGCGTGCGAAGGCCGGGCTGAATTCGATCCAGTGCCGCACGCCCTGCGAGGCGAGGACGAGCGAGGCATCCATGACCGGGCCCTTGCGCGGGGCGCGCAGGATCTCGACACGATCCGGGGCGGCGTCGGGAGACTCCGGGTCGACGGGACGCCGCCAGCGCGGGCGGGAGGGGTCTTCACCCGGTGCCCGCGGATCGTCGCCATGCCCGGAGGTCACCATGTCACCCGCCAGTGTCCGACGGGGAGGAGCCCGCGGCGGAAGGGCCACTGGCGCTTTCCTCCACCTGTTCCCCCGCCTGCCCTTGCGAGCGGTTGAAGGCGATGCAGTCGGTGAGGCTGACTTCGCTGCCGCCGAAAATGTCCAGGGCGCTGCCGATGGTGAGGTCCATGCGTCCCCCGCTGGCCTGTGCCATGCGCTCGAGGTCGGTGAGCGACGAGGCGCCGCCGGCGTAGGTGAGCGGTCTTTCCGTCAATGTCGAAAGGTGCGCGACGAGATCCCAGTCGAGCCCCTGGCGCAAGCCTTCGACGTCGGCGGCATGAATGAGGTATTCCGCGCAGTAGGGATCGAGGGTTTCGAACAGTGTGCGATCAAGCGTCACGTCCGTAACGGTTTGCCATCTGTTTGTGGCCACGTTCCAGCGCGGGGTGGAAACAGGCACCGCATCCGGGGGCGACGACGGGGCGGAAGCGGAGGAGGTGGATGGGGGGGATGCGACGGGCGCGGTGGACGGAGTCGAGGCTACCCGCCGGCAGCTGAGGTCGATCACGAGTTTGCCGGGCCCGGTCAGCGCGGAGAGTTCGCGCAGCCGGTCGAGGCTGAGCGCGCCGTCGGGAAACAGCCACGACGTGACGATCACGTGGCTGGCTCCGGCGTCCAGCCAGGCGCGTGCATTGGCGGGGCTGACGCCGCCGCCCACCTGCAGGCCGCCGGGCCAGGCGGCGAGCGCTTCACGGGCGGCCGTTTCGTTGCCGGGCCCGAGCAGGATGACGTGCCCGCCCGTGAGGCCTTCGCGCCGGTACAGGGCGGCGTAATGGGCCGCGCCGTGTGCGGAGACGAAGTTCGTGCGCGGCGCGCCGTCGTCACGGAGGCTGCCGCCGACGATTTGTTTGACGCGGCCGTCGTGAAGGTCGATGCAGGGTCGGAAGATGGTCATGCGTGCAAATGGGGAATGGGGGAGTGTGGAATGAGGAGTGAGAAAGGTGCCGGTGGGAGTGCCTGCGAAGCGTGGGTCGAGGTGCGTGGCGGTTACCTTTCCCTGAAATGTAGAACCGGACGGTGTCCGGAGCGGTGTCAGCGAAAGCGGTGTCATGACGGATTCGACCCGGGACGGAATGTCGGAAAAAAGAACCATTGCATCGGCCGCGTGGCGCGGCGTGGTGCTGGCTTTCAAGACCTTGTGGATGGCCTACCAGCTGGCGCTGGGGTTCGTGCTCATCGTGCTCTTCTCGCTGTTCCTCCAACTCTGGAGCCATTTCCACATCGGCGACATCCGCGCCTTGCGGCATGCCCCGCCGGAAACCACGGCCTTCATCGAAGCCGCGCGCGCGGAGAATCCGGCCCTGGAAATCCGCCACACGTGGATCCCGCTGGACTCCATTCCGCGCACGTTGCGTCGCCTCGTGCTGGTGGCGGAGGACGCGAAGTTCTACACGCACCAAGGGTTCGACCTCGAGCAGATCGAATACGCCTTGGTGGCCAACCACCAGGCGGGCCGCAAGATGCGCGGCGCCAGCACGATCACGCAGCAAACCGCGAAGAACCTTTACCTCGGCGGTGAAAAGGAAATGAGCCGCAAGGTGCGCGAGGCGGTGCTGGCGCTGCTGCTGGAGCAAACGCTCACCAAGGACCGCATCCTCGAAGTCTACCTCAACATCGCGCAGTTCGGTCCGGGCGTGTTCGGCGTGCGCGAGGGGGCACGCCACCACTTCGACCGCGAGGTGCACGAACTCACGCAGGAACAGATGCTCTCGTTGACGGCCCTGCTGCCGGCGCCCACGCGCTGGAACCCGCAGCGCCCCACCGGTGCCTACCTGTCTCACAAAAATCGTGTGGCGCGCAACTACGGACTGCTGCGCACGATCACTCCCGCGCACGATTCGTTGCCGGGCGGCGTGGGGGACGGCGACACGGACGGCGAAGCGCTCGACAGCCTGGGCACGCTGCTGTCGGACGAAGCATGGCGCACGCTGCGGTCGGGTCCCGTGGGCTCCCCGGATGCCGGAGCCGGGGGCGGGTCGGGGAACGAAGGCGAAGCGGAACGTGGGGGGGACGGGGCCGGGGACCATCCGGAGGAGGACTCCGGCCCGGCATCGGGTGCGGGCGAAGGGTTTTTGCCGGAGTAGGGGACGAGCCGTGCTCGTCCCCTACTCCGCAGGGCCTCCGCTCTTCCTTGAAGGCCACCATCCCGATACACCATCCCGATAAACAAAAGCCCCGCGGAGGGTGTCCACGAGGCTTTGTTCATTCATCGCGTCTTCGAGCCTACGCCGACGCCAGGTACTCCGCGATCGCATCCTTGAGGCGCGCGTACAACCACTCCATCTTCTTCGGATCCTCCTCCAGAAGCGTCACGCGGAAGCCCAGCAGGTCGGAGCAGAACGACGAGATCGGCACCACGCAGATGCCCGTCGCGGCCAGCAGGTAGTAGCAGAAGCGCTTGTCGAGCGGAATGCCCCCGACCATGCCCTCCACCAGCTTCGCCGCCTCCGCGTTTTCCACCTTCAGCTTCTGCCCCGGCTTCAGCACGCCGTCGCGGAACAGGATGGTGTTGTAGAAGGCCCCGTAGGTCTTGTTCACCAGCAGCCCGGGGACGTCCTTGAGCGCGCTCACCACCACGTCGCCGCGGCGCTCGATGTCCTTGTTCACGCGTTCACGGTGCACCGGGAACTCCGGATGCGAGAGGATAGGAGGCAACGCCATCTGCGGCAAGGTGGTGGCGCACACCTCGAGCATCTTCGCGTCCTCGATGGTCTTCACCAGGCGCGCGAACTCGGGATCCTTGTCGGTGTTGTAGAACTCGAGCCAGCCGCAGCGCGAACCCGGCCAGGGCAGTTCCTTCGAAAGGCCCTTCATGCCGATGCCGGGGACGTCGCCCAGCACTTCGGCCAGTTGCACGGCCTTCGCGCCGTTGTACGTGATGTGCGTATAGATCTCGTCGGCGATGATGTACAGCTTGTATTCCTTCGCCAAGGCCACGATCTCGCGCAGCACCGATTCCGGATACACCATGCCCGTGGGGTTGTCGG
>CAZKRC010000016.1:0-22489 GCA_964555105.1 uncultured Bifidobacterium sp.
CTCCTTGTACATGTCCTGGACGTGGGGGATGGTGGGCTTCAGGGTGTTGGACATGAGGTTCAAAAATGCTCAATGCTCAATGAGCAATGCTCAAATGCAGGGTAAGGTTAATTGTTCTGTTGAATCGCCCGGAAAGCACTCGATGCGAGACGCATCACGGCAAGGGTGAGGACGATTTCCTGTGAGCATTGCGCATTGCTCATTGAGCATTTTCGTCATGCCTCCACCAAATCCTTCTCCGCCGCCTTGTCCGCCGCAAAGGTTTCCGGATCCTCGTCCACCACGTCTTCCTCCACCTTCAGGTTCTCGATGATGAAGTCGCGGCGCGCGGGCGTGTTCTTGCCCATGTAGTATTCGAGGATCTTGTCGATCTTGGCCTCGCCCTTGGAGTCACGCTGCAAAAGGACCGGCTCCAGCCGGATGTCCTTGCCGATGAACGCCGAGAATTCGTCGGGAGAAATCTCGCCGAGGCCTTTGAAACGCGTGATCTCCGCGTTCTTGCCCAGTTTCGCGAGTGCCGCGTTCTTTTCGGTCTCGTCGTAGCAGTAGATCGTTTCCTTCTTGTTCCGCACGCGGAACAAGGGCGTCTGCAAAATGTGCACGTGGCCCTTTTCCACGAGCTCGGGAAAGAACTGCAGGAAGAAGGTCAAAAGCAAAAGGCGGATGTGCGCGCCGTCCACGTCTGCGTCGGTGGCGATCACGATGCGGTTGTAGCGCAGATCGTCGAGGCCCGCCTCGATGTTGAGCGCATGCTGCAAGAGATTGAACTCCTCGTTCTCGTACACCACCTTCTTGCTCATGCCGAAGCTGTTGAGCGGCTTGCCCTTGAGCGAAAACACCGCCTGGGTGGCCACGTCACGCGCCTTGGTGATCGAGCCCGACGCCGAATCGCCCTCGGTGATGAAGATCGTGCTTTCGGCCCGTCTCTTGTGCTTGTCGTCGTAATGCACGTTGCAGTCGCGCAGCTTGCGGTTGTGCAAGTTGGCTTTTTTCGCGCGCTCGTTGGCCAGCTTGCGGATGCCCGCCATGTCCTTGCGCTCGCGCTCGCTTTGCTGGATCTTCTCCAGCAGGGCCTTGGCCGTGTCGGGGTTCTTGTGGAGGTACAGTTCCAGATTCTTGCGGGTGAACTCCACGATCCACGAGCGCAGCGAGTCGCCCTTCTCGTTATAGTTCGTCGACCCGAGCTTGGTTTTGGTCTGCGACTCGAACACCGGCTCGTGCATGCGGATCGCGATCGCGCCGACGATGCTCGCGCGCACGTCCGAGGACTCGATGTCCTTCTTGTAGAAGTCCTTGCACGCGCGGACCACGCCTTCCTTGAAGGCCGCCAGGTGCGTTCCGCCTTCGGTGGTGTACTGACCGTTCACGAACGAGTAGTAATGCTCGCCGTAGCTGTTGTCGTGCGTGAGCGCGATCTCGATGTCCGGTTCCTTCGGATCCTTGAGATGCGCGATCGGGTACCGGATGCTCTCGTCGGTCTGGCGTTCGAGCAGGTCGCGCAAGCCGTTCTTCGACGTGTACGTCTCGCCGTTGAAACGGATCGTCAGCCCCGCGTTCAGATAGGTGTAATAGTGGATGCGCTCCACCAGGAATTCGGCCACCCACTTGAACTTGGGAAACAGCGAGGCATCGGGCAGGAACCGCATCAGCGTGCCGTTCGGCTCCTTGGTCGCCTGCTCCTTCTCGTCCTTCACCAGCTTGCCCTTGGCGAACTCCGCCAGCTTCGTTTTGCCGTCGCGGAACGACTGCACGCGGAAGCGTTCCGACAACGCGTTCACCGCCTTCGAACCCACACCGTTCAGGCCCACCGACTTCTTGAAGGCATCGCCCTCGTACTTGCCGCCAGTGTTGATTTTCGACACGCAGTCGATCACTTTGCCCAAGGGAATGCCGCGGCCATAATCGCGGATCGCCATCGTGCCGTCTTCTTCAAGACTGATGTCGATCGTTTTGCCGGCCCCCATGACGAATTCGTCGATGGAGTTGTCCACGATTTCCTTGAAAAGCACGTAAATACCGTCGTCCGGAGCGCTGCCGTTGCCCAGTTTGCCGATGTACATGCCCGGCCGGAGGCGGATATGTTCGACCCAATCCAGCGATTTAATGCTGTCTTCGTCGTAGGAACCGGAGACTTTCGGATTTTTTTGCGGTTTTTCGGCCATTTTGAACTTTTTGGGGGAAAATCGTGCAGCGGGGGCCGCGCCTCGCGGTTCTCCGGGAATCCCGGCCACTCTGCGGCGCGTGAGAGACGTTTCTTTGGCGCACAAGGTATGCCGTTCGCAAGGGCATGTCAAACGGGTGGCGGGAGGGGACCTGCGGAGCGGGATGCCTAAGTAGTTGATAAAAATAGAGTTAGGCGCTCAGAAAATAGTTGGAAGGACTTCGACTACCCTACTGTCCAGCAGTCCAGCAGTCCAGCAGTACAACGGTACAGCGTTACAGCGGTACAGCGATAAACCTCAACGCGACCGTGGAATGGGACGTAGGTCTGTGTTTATTGTACTGCGGTACTGTTGTACTGTCGCATTCTCTCCCCGGAGCCCCCATGTCCCCTCGCATTTTCGTCGTTTCGTCCCTGTTCCTGGCCCTCGGGCTCGCTTTGGGTGGCTTCTTCGCGGGCCAGGGCGTGCTCCGCGCCCGCACGGCGGAGCGCTACGTCACCGTCAAGGGGCTTGCCGAGCGCCCCGCCCGCGCGGAAGTGGCGTTGTGGCCCCTCAGACTCTCGGTGTCGGACAACGATCTCGCGCGCGGGCACGCCAAGATGGCCTCCGACATCCGCCACATCCACCGGTTCCTCCAGCGCCACGGCATCGATACGACGGGGATCGCCCTGCAGGATTTCGTCGTCAACGACGCCTACTCCAACCAGTACCAAACCGATCGCGTGGCCTCACGCTACGTGATCCGGCAGACGGTGATGGTGCGCTCCCCGGAACCTGAAAAAGTGCTGGCCGCCAGCCAGCGCATCGGCGAACTCGTGGACGCGGGCGTGATCTTCACGTCGGGCAACGAATACGGCGGAGGAGGACCGACCTTCCTGTTCAAGGGGCTGAACGAA
This sequence comes from uncultured Bifidobacterium sp., assembly GCA_964555105.1. Taxonomy (GTDB): domain Bacteria; phylum Fibrobacterota; class Fibrobacteria; order UBA11236; family UBA11236; genus UBA11236. The sequence goes on from CAZKRC010000016.1 coordinate 3,059, forward strand.
CTCAAGCCCGCCATGATCGCCGAAGCGACGGCGCAGGCGCGCGCGGCGGCCGAGCAGTTCGCGCGCGACGCCAACACCAGCATCGCGGGCATCCGCCGCGCCAACCAGGGCTTGTTCGAAATCCGCGCGCGCGACGAAACCTCCGGTGTCCGCGAAGAAAACCAGATCGACAAGACGGTGCGGGTGGTGACGACGGTGGAGTACCTTCTGAAGTAGGGCGGGGAATACAGTACAGCGGTACCACAGTACCACAGTACTACAGTACTACAGTACAGAGCAGTACAAAAAGGATATATGACAGGATTTTTTATCGGTGATTGTGTTTACTGCTGTACTGTGGTACTGCTGTACTACTCGCGGCCTCAGTACCTGACCACAAACCCCTCTTCATTCTCCAGCGGGAGATCCCGCACCTCTACGTCGTCCACCCGCGCGTTTTCCGGGCCGCGACGGCACCAGTGGATGAAGGAGCCGATGGCTGTGTCCGGGCCTTGGGCTTCGGCGTAGACGTTACCGTCGCCTTCGTTGCGCACGAACCCCGAGAGTCCCCGTTTGAGGGCGGCGCGCTGCGCTTCGCGGCGGTAAAAAACACCCTGGACCCGTCCGGTGACGATCAGGGCGACGCGGCGTTTCGGCATGGGCTTCTCCTGTCAGAGGCGTAAGGACGCTGAACGGCCCGATCACGCGATGCGATCACGCGATGAAAAGGGATGGGGTTCCGCGCGCCGGGAGGCGCCGGACCACCTGAAAGATTCGTATTTTCAGGGAAGGAGATCGTCATGAGCCAGAATCGCAACGCACGCTGCCATTGCGGCAGCGGTAAAAAGTTCAAGAATTGCCATGGGGCCGTCGCCACCGCGACCGGTCGCAAGTTTCCCGTGGGCTATGTCGTCGCCGGCGTGATCGCCGTGCTGGCCTTGTTCGCGATTTACACCAACATGACCAGCAGTGGTTCCCCGCAGCCCGGTCAGGCGCCTCCGGGCAAGGTGTGGTCGGCGGAGCACGGTCACTGGCACGACGCACCGTAGGGGCACGTTGCAACGTGCCCCTACGGTGCGTCGGACGTCTTACGTGTTCGTCGATCGGCCGGTGAATTCCACGTCTTCCATTTGCGGCTCGCTCATCAGGCCTTCGAGCACCGTGGAGACGGGCTGTCCCTGGAACAACAGGGCGTGCAGTCCCTCGAGGATCCGCATGCGGATGCCCATCTCCGCGAGACGGGCGTGCACGATACGCACGGTATGCACTCCTTCGGCGACTTCGCCGATTTCCTGAACGGCTTGGTCAAGCGTACGCCCCTGTCCGATGAGGCGGCCCACGCGGAAGTTGCGGCTTAGCGGCGAGGTGCAGGTGGTGACGAGGTCACCGACGCCGGCGAGGCCGAGGAAGGTGAGCGGATCCGCGCCCGATTTCTCCGCGAAGCGGCTCATCTCGGCGAGGGCGCGGGTAAGGATCATGCCGCGCGCGTTGTCGCCCAGTTCAAGGGCGTCGGCGAGTCCCGTCGCGATGGCGTAAACGTTCTTGAGCACGCCGGCCAGCTCCACGCCGCGCATGTCGGGGTTGCTGTACACCCGGAACCAGGGACTGGACAGCCAGTCCTGCACGGTGGACATGAGCGCGGCGTCGGGGCTCGCGATCACGGTGCCGCTGAGTTTGTGCGCGGCGATTTCCTTCGCGAGGTTGGGGCCGCTGAGCGCGCCGAGGCGCGGGCATGCGGTTTCCTCCGCGAGGATTTCGGTCATCAGTTTGAACGTGCCGTTCTCGATGCCCTTGGTGGTGCTCACGATCATCCGGTCGGTGCGACCGTGCGCCAGGGCGGGCGCCAGCGCGCGCACGGCTTCGCGGAACCACGGGCTGGGCACGCAGATCAGGATGAGCGCCGCGTCGCGCACGGCTTCGGACACGTCGGTGACACCGGTGACGTTCGCGCTGAGCGTGATGCCGGGCAGGTATTTGACGTTCTCGCGCGTGGCGTTGAAGGCTTCGGCCGCCTGTGCGGTGCGGAACTGCAGGGCCACGGGGTGACCGTTGTGGCCGAGAATGTCGGCCAGCGCGCTGCCGAAGCTGCCGCCGCCGATCACGGCCACGGGCTCCCGGCGCGGGGGCGTGTCGGTCGTCATACGGTCTCCTCCGCGTCCGGTGTCGACGTTCCCCGCGTCCGCGCTTCCTGATTCCATAATGCCGCGACGTCCGCGACCGTGAGTTCGTCCAGGCGACGCACGATGCGATGCGCACCCTTCAGCGTCGCTTCGGGATGAGTCCCTGCGACCCCCACCACCTTCATGCCGCCCGCGAGGCCCGCCTGAATACCCACCGGGGCGTCTTCGAACACCACGCACTGCCCCGGTGCCGTCCCCACCTTCTCCGCCGCTTTCAAAAACACGTCGGGCTCGGGTTTTCCGCGCGACACGTCCTCGGCCGTCACGATGCCCGTGAAGAAACCGGTGAAGCCGAACACGGTGAGGCACATGTCGATGTTTTCGCGATGGGTGGAGGAGCCGATGGCGCACGGGATGCCCGCGTCGCGCAGGCGTTCCAGCCACACGCGTACGCCGGGGAGCGGATCGATGCCTTCGGTGCGGATGATCTCGCGATACAGCTCCTCCTTGCGCAGGGACAGGCGACGGATGGCGTCGGCGTCGTGCGCCCAGTGCAGGATTTCGGGAATGATCGCTTCGTTTTTCATGCCGAAGCTGAGTTTGAAATAGCCCTCGGGCAGCGCGAGGCCGGTTTCGGCGGCGAGGCGTTCCCAGCTGCGCTCATGTTGGCGCGAGGAGTCGAGCACGACGCCGTCCCAATCGAACAAGGCGGCGAAGGGGGGGGAAGCGGGCGATGCGGACGTGGTAGCGGAGGACGGATCGGACATGCTTTGAAAGGTACTCGCTGCAGGCGTGAGGAAGTACTTGATGATGTGGGTGAGCGTGTAGTGCGGGAGCGCATCGCCCGGGTGGGGAGGACCGCCGGGTGGCAGGAGGCCCGGCGGGGCAGACGCGGACGCGCTCCTCACGTTCTCGTCACGGGCGGCTCGGCTCGGCATGCGTGTCCCGGAATATGTCGCGGATGCCGCAGGGAATCCCGCCGGAAGGGCGAGAGAGGACTACGGGATTCCTTTCCTCAATTCGTACTTTCAGTTTATGATATTCGCCCGTTTTCCCCGTCTTCCGTCGCCGGTTTCGGGACTCGCGTTGTTGCTCGCGGGCTTCGCCTGTTTTTTGCTCAACGCGTCGGACGCACAGGCTGCCGCGCGCAATCCACAGGGGGCGCAGGGGGCGGTGCGTGCGGCGGATGATGCGGAGCGGGATCCTTCGGCACGCGCGCTCAAACAGTATCGGAAGGAGTGGGCGGGGGCGCTGAAGGCCGAACAAAAAGGTGATTTCCGGCGTGCGGCCAAAAGACTCGCGGCTCTGGACGAGGGAGATGCGCTCACGGTTCTTTATCGCGACGCGACGCTGGCCAGGGTTCTGTTGAGTGCCGGGGACACCGCCCGTGCGGATGCGGCGCTCGCCTCCGCGCTGTCATCCCCGGTGGCCACAGATGTGGGCTGGCAACGGCATCTGCATCGCATGCGTTTGCGGACGTCCTCCGTGTTGCCCCCGGCGGCCCGCAAGGATTATCTGCTCATCGCCACCCGCGCCCCGCTCGACAACAATGACAAGGCCGAAGCCTACTATGGGCTGCTCGCGCTCGATACCACCTTGGTACCGGCCTCCGCGCGCGCGGGGTATGCCCGGCAACTGGTGACCGTGGCCTTGCCGGGTGCGCGCCTCGAGCGGGAATATCGTCGTTGGGTGGCGGCGCAGGCTGCGGCCGCACGCGACACCGCGTCGCAAGGAGTCGCGCGGGAGGCCGATCGCTTGTTGCTCGATGCGGCCGAAAAGTTGGGGCTTTGGGACGAAGCGATCGCGCGGGCGACCGCGTTGGCGGCGCTCGATACCAGCGCAAACCACGTTAAGCCGCTTCACCTCAAGATCGCGCAATACCATTATGCTAAAGGCGATTACGCGAAATCGTCGGAGAGTTATCTCGCGTACCGGACCCGCTTCGGGGAGACACCGGAAGTGTTGATCCAGCTGGCGCGATCCTACCGCGCGCGGTCCCAGGACAAGCCCGCGCAGGCGTGGTACACGCGCCTCGTGGAGCGGTTCCCGCGCGACGGCCGGGCGGCGGAAGTGTTGTGGATGCGCGCGTTCGATGATGAAATGAACGGCAAGCATGAAAGCGCCATCGCCGCCTACGCGCGCATCGCGCGGGACTTCCCCGGTCACGCGCGTTCGGGCGAAGCGCTGTTCCGCCGCGGCCTGGTTGAACACCGTCGCGGCACCTACGGGGAAGCGCGCCAGGCGTTTTCCGCACTGCGCCTCGCCCGTAAAAGCGGCCGCCTCACCGGTGCCGCGCATTATTGGGAGGGCAAGGCGCTGTGGGCCTCGGGGCGGCACGACGAGGCGCGCGCCGCCTGGGTGGAGATGGCGCGCGACTTTCCCTTCGGCCATTATGGTCACTTGGCACGACAGGAGGTGCACGCGCGCCAGGCGCTCCCCGACTCTTTGGAATGGTCCCGCCTTTTGAACAGGGCGCGTGGTGATTCCGTACGCGCGTGGTTCGAGGCGCGGCTGCGGCCGGCGCGGATGGCGGAATCCGGGACGGCGGCGACAGGGGCCGCTGCTCCGTCGCGTCATGCGCAGGATGAGAGCGCGTGGATGCCCGTGGAGCGCCTCTTCGCGCTTGGCCTCGATACGCTGGCGGTCCTGACCTTGCAGGCGCGGGCGAACCGTGTGCCGGAGGATCTATGGCTGCTGTACGACGCCGCGGTGCGTTGTCGCGAGGCGGGCTTCGGCTATGAGGCCTATCGCTTCGGGCTGCGCCTGTCGGACAGGTTGCCTCTGGCCGAGTGGCCGTCCGCTCCGGTGGAGGTATTGCGCCTGTTCTACCCTCCGTCCTACGCCGAGCTGGTCGCGCCCGAAGCGGAACGGGCGGGTATCCCGTCCGCGCTCGTGCTGGCGCTGATCAAACAGGAAAGCGGATTCGATCCCCGTGCCGTGTCGCGTGCGGGCGCGCGCGGCCTGATGCAGCTCATGCCCGCCACCGGGACGGAACAGGCACGCAAGGAAGGCCTCCGGGACTTCCATCCCGACTCGTTGTTCGTGCCCGCGATCAACATCCGTCTCGGCGTGGCGTATCTGCGCGACGTGTTGAAGCGCCATGACGGCAACATCGACTACGCCTTGGCGCATTACAATGCGGGACCCACGGCACTGGCGCGCTGGATCCCGCGCCTGCGGGACCGTCCGCCGGAAGAGGCGGTGGAGGACATCGGCTACGCCGAGACGCGCGAATACGTCAAGCGCGTCGGCGCGAACCACAAGACCTACCAGGTGTTGTGGGAAGGCGGGGGCAATGAAGAATGAAGAATGTGGAATCAAGAATGGAGAATGGGGCATGAGGAATGGGGCATGAAACGCCTTTGTCCTGGGGCCGCGAAGCCGACAAACCTTGAGGTTTATGGGGACGCTTCGCCTAAAGCGAGGCGCATTTTCCTGTCGTCGCCGGGCAACGCGTATTCATCCCGGGGGCGTGCCGCTTCGGGTCGCTTTGGTTTTTCATTCGATATTCCCTGTTCCAGATTCCTCCTTGTGACCGTGTTGTCTCTTGGAGCAATATCCTTCGCAGTCCCCGTATCTTCCGCTTCCCCTTCCTCCTCCTCCTCCTCCTGTCTCCCCCTCGCGCGGTTGAAATACGGTGGCGGCGGGGACTGGTATACGGGGCCAAGCATGCTTCCCAACCTGGCGCAACGCCTGCGGACCGATCTGGGCATGAACGTCTGCAAGGATGAGAAGGTGGTGGAGGTTTTGTCCCCCGGGCTTTTCGAGACCCCCGTCCTTTTCATGACCGGGCACGGGCGCGTGGCCTTCACGGAAGAGGAACGTCGCGCCCTGCGTGTGTTTCTCGCGCGGGGCGGACTGCTCTTCGCCGACGACAACTACGGGATGGCGGAATCCTTCCGCGCGGAAATGGACACCCTGTTCCCGCGGCATCCCCTGCGACCGCTGCCGGCCTCGCATCCGGTTTTCCGCAGTCACCACGCGATGCCGCGCGGCCTCCCCAAGATCCATACGCACGACGGCGCGCCCGCCACCGCCTACGGCATCGAACGCGACGGGCGCCTCGTCGTGCTCTTCACGCACGAGGCCGACCTGGGCAACGGCTGGGAGGATCCCGCGGTCCATGAGGTTCCTCCCGCGCGGCGCGAACAGGCGTTGCGCATGGGGGTCAACGTCTTCGCCTGGTTCCTGGAGGGCGCGCGGGCGCGGTAGGACCGCACGCGCACCGCCCAAGTCCGATGACCACCCCGATGCCCGGAACACCCTCCGAAGAGTCGAGGCACGAGCCCGCGCGCCCGCCGCAGAACGCGTCGCCCCCGCACCGCGCCCCGCAAGGCGAGCCTCGCGGGAACCATGCAACCCCGCGGCGACCCGTGCTCGCGCGCCTCGGCGCCGTGCCGCACGCGCTCTGGCGGGCCCGTCACCTCGCGGCACCGCGCCGGGCCCTCGTCGTCACGGCGAGCCTCCAGCTCGCCCTGCTCGCGGTCTTCGCCTTCGTCTCCGCCGCGCGCCCTTACGAAGCCCTCTGGTTGCGTCTCGCGGCCGCCACGTGGCTTCTCTGGTTGTGGCCGCTCGCGCGCCTCGGGCTGTCGGCCGTGCGTCTGCGCGCGGCGGACACGACGCGGCGCGGTGCGCGCCTGCTGCCGAAGCCGTCGCGGGGACTTTCCGTCAGGGATGTCGCGGAAGAACTGGACCGCCTCAACCCCGACGCTCCCGACGTGTTCCGCACGGCCTTGCGACCGGAGGCGCACGCCCCCGCCACGCTCGATGCGCTGGAGGAATTGTATGCGCGCTGGGAGCCGCGCCTGCATGTTCCTGCGCCGCCGCGCACGTTCGGAAACGATCCGGGAGGAATCGCACGGCGGCTCCTGGCCTTTGTGGCGGCCGCGCTGACCATCCTCGTCCTCACCGCGCCCCTCTGGCTTCCCGTGTCGCTCCGCCCCCTGCATGCCCTGAACGGCGGCCCGGGCGCGCTGCTCACCCGCATGGTCCTGCCGCTCCGCGTGCTCGCGGCCATTCCCGCGCCGCGGCTGACGCCCGGCGACCTTCCCCTGTACATGGCGCGCGGCGACACCGTGGTCGTGACGGTCGCGGTCGAACATGTACCGGCCCATCGCCCCGTGTACGCGCATGTGCGCGCGGGCACTTCCGGGCCGCAGGACGAGATCCGCTACACGCTGATGACCCTCCCGGGGGACGTACGCCTTCAGGACGATTCCTCCGGCCGGAAACTCCCGGACTCCGGTGCGTATCGCATCTTCCGTTTCGGGCCCGTCACCACGGACTTCACGCTCCGCTTCACGACCCTCAACACGTCGACGCGCGTGCATGCCGTGACGGTGACGCCTCCCCCGCAACTCAAAACCTTGTCCGTCCTCGTCACGCCCCCGGCGTACACCGGCCTTCCGCGCGAAACCTTCGAACCGTTGCCGGAAGATCTTGCCGTGCTGCCCGGCTCACGGCTCGCCTGGAGCGGCACGGCCGACCGTCCGTTGGCGCACTGGAACGCACAGTGGACGGATCACGTGGCCGAAGAAAAAACGGAAGGAGAAACCGAAGAAGAAGCGGCAGGGAAAGCAGGGGGGGGAGCCGCGGGGCCTCAGGGGGTGTCCCTCGCGGGGGGGCAGGGCGAACGGTTCGGGATTTCCCGCACGGTGCGCGCCGCGGGTTCTCTACGCCTCTCGTTGACGGATCACGCGGCGCGGGGCGGCGGCCGCTCTGTGGCGGGGCCGTGGCGCATCGCCCTGCGCGCCGATCGCCCGCCCGAGATCACGCTGCAGACGCCGGCGGGCGACGGTGAACTTCCGCGCAGCCTGAAGGTTCCCGTCATCTTTCGCGCCACCGACGACTTCGGAATATCCGCCGTGCGCCTCCACTACTCCCTGCGCGACGCGCACGGCGTGGTGAAAGCCACCGCCCTGCGCGATGTCACCGCATGGCGCGACGCGCGCGACGGTCGCGGGGTCGGGGTGTGGGACGGCTCGGCGGCGGACGCGCTCCCTGTCGCGCCGGTCGCGGGCGAAACCGTGGAGCTCTTTCTGGAGGCGCTGGACAACAACGCGGTCCAGGGGCCTTCGCGCGCGCGCTCCGCGACGGTGCGCCTGCACCTTCCGTCGCTGGAGGAAGCGCGCGCGGCCCTGAGTGAACGGGAGCGTGCCGCCGCTACGGGGTTGACCAGCGCGCTTGAGCGCGAGAAGCACCGCGAGCGGGAAGCCGCGCGTCCCGATCGCGCGGCGGCGGCCGAAGCGATACCGGCGGCGACGGAGTGGGACGTGCGGCGCGTCCTGATCGATGCGCCGCGTCGTCATGCCGGGGAACTGCGTCGCCAAATCGCCGCCGAACTTGAGTTGGCCCGCGAGGCCGCCCGTGAGGCCGGGACGCATAAGGATCCGCTTCGGGATCCTCCGGGGCGGGCGCAGTCGCCGGAAGCGGCGGAGTCCGCGCCGGTGCCGGCCAAAACCGTGGCGGCCCTGGAAGCTTTGCAGCGACAGCTTGAAGCACAGGAGAAACGGTTGCCCACACCCGCCGCGGCGCATGCGCCGCCGGACGAGCAGCGCGAGCTCCTGGAAGCGCTGCGCGAGGATCAGCGGCACCTGGAGCGCGCCCTGGGTGCGACCTCCCCGCCGCCCGCACCGCGTACTCCGTCCGGGCCGTCCACGCGCGCGCACAAGGAACAAGCGGCACGGGAAAACCGCCGACGTCTTGAAGACGAGCTGAAGGCCAACCGCAAGGAACAGGAACAACTGTACGGCTGGCTGCAGGACAAGCAGCGCGCGGATGAGAGGGAGCGGGCGCGCCGGGACGCGGCGACGCGACAAGCCGAACAGGCGCGGGCGGATCTGGAGAGTGCCCTCCGGCAGATGGAGCAGGCCATGCGCACCGGCATTGAGGACGGAACGCTGACGCCCGACGTGCTGGAAAAAATGGATCGCGTGCGTGAGCTGCTGCAGGAGGTCCTGGATGACCAGGAAAAGGACGCGTGGGAACGTGCGGCCCGCGACGAAACCGTTGCGCCCGAGGATGTGCGGCGCGCCCTCGAAGACCTGACGCGTAAAGGCGGCATCCGCGCGGAGCTCGAACAGGCCATCCGCATGCTGGAAACCGTCCGTGATCTCCGCGAACTGCAACACCTCGCCCGCGACATGCGCACATTGGAAGAGGAACAGCGCGCGCTCGCCGACGGGATGGCGGAAGCCGCCGCGCGTGAGGACGATTCCCGCGCCGCCACGGCGGAAACGGCGCCCCGGACCGCACAGGAAGCGGCACAGGAAGCCGCGCACCAGGCCGCGGATCAGGCCGCGGATCAGGAAAAACTCGCGCAGCGTCTTCAGCAAAGCCTTCAGGACATGGCGCAACTGGCGGACAAGCCCTCGATGCAGGGGCTCCCGCGCGAATCCCTCCGCAAGCCGTCGCAGGAGGCGCTGCGGGAGATGCAGCGCGCCCGCGAGCAGTTGAAAAAAGAACGGCCCGATCGCCAACGCGGGCAGGAGAGCGCGCAGCGCGCCGCGCAGAAACTGGCCGCCGCCGCGGCCGAGATGGAAAAGGCGCTCGCGCAGATGAGCCGTACCGGGAACAAGGCGGAGATGCGCGAGGTGTTGGAGGAAACGCTGGAGTTCACGCGGTGGCTGGACGGGTTGGGGACGACCCGTGAGGACGCGCAGGCCGTGGCCCGGGTCGCGCGGTGGCTCGCGGGTCGTATGGACAAACTGGCCGAGGCGCGTGCGTTTGAGAGCGACGTGTTGCGGCGCTCCGCCGCGTCGATGGCGGCGCATGCCGACGCCTTGGCGACGGAAGGCTCGCCGGCGGCCCTGGGGGAGGTCCATCGACAGGCCCGCAACGGGGCGCGCGAACTTCTCAAATGGCTCAGCCAGGAGGAAAGCGGGGGCGGCTCCGACGAAGGCGACGGCCAGGGCGACAACGATTTCGGGGGCGGCGATCAAGGCGAGGGACAACAGGAAGGAACCCAGGGCATGGCCAGTCGCATGCGCGGTGTCTCCGGTCAACAGATGGCGGCCAACCGGATGACGCAGGAACTCCTGCGTTCCCTGATGGAGGAACGGCAGCCGCGGGGTGGGGGGGAAGGCGCCCCCGACCCGCACGGTGGAGAGTCGCAAGGCGATCAACGGTCTTCCGGACAGGGACAACGGGAAGGCATGCAGGGACAGGCACCCGGCGGGTCGGGGCGCGGCGGACAACGATCGGGTCCCGAAGGGGGGCCGGGGATGGCCTCCGGGTCGGGGTCGGGAGGGGAAATTTCCGGTGAGGGACAACAGGATGGAGAGGCTCCCGGAACGGGGAACGGAAACGGAAACAGGAACGGGAACGGGGTCGGCCGCGGTGCCGCGGCCAACGCCCAGCAGCAGGTTGCCGATGCGCTCGAGAGCATGGCGGAGCGCGCGGACGATGCCGGCGGCGCGGCGCGTGCGCTCCGCCGCCTGGCCGAAGAGGCCCGCGCGCTGGAGCGCGTCCTGCGCGAGGGCCGGATGGATCCCGAGGAGGTCCGCAAACGTCAGGAACGTTTCCGGACGCGACTGCTGCAATCCGCGGACGCGATGGAAGAGCGCGGACATCGGCAGGAGCGTCGCGCCGAAGTTTGGGCCGGCGGCATGGAGATCCTGGACGGGGGGACCGCCCTCCCGATGGACAGCCTCGCGACGGAGCTCAGGCGACGGCGCGAGAACGCCCGGCGTCTCCCGCTCACCCCCGAACAAAAACGTCGCGTGGAATGGTATTATGAGCGCTTGTTGGGGGAGTGACCTGCGTCACGACCTCGGTGGCGGCCGCGGTCAACGCCCCGCGCCCCCGCGCCCCTGCGCGCCCGCGCCTCCGCGCGCCGGACATCACGAGGCGAAGGAAACCGGTGACCGATGTCCGCATTGACCCGCATCGATGAGCGCATAACCGGACTCGGGGCGAGAGTCCTCGCGTCCCTGGCGGCGACGGTGGCCTTCCTGCGCTTTGCCGGCTCGCTGCTGGCGGGGCTTCCGGGAGCCTTGCGACATCCGCGCGCGTTGCGCGAGCAGATGGTGTGGATCGGGGTGACCTCGCTGCCGCTGGTGGCCTTCATCTCGGTCTTCACGGGGGCGGTGGCGGCATGGCAGGCCGCGCACAACTTCGCGGACTACATCCCCTTGCGCTATGTCGGCTCCGCGGTGGGGAAGTCGGTGATGCTCGAGCTCGGGCCCGTCCTCACGGCATTGGTCGTGGCCGGGCGGGTCGGTGCGGCGATGACGGCGGAGCTGGGAACCATGGCCGTCACCGAACAGCTGGACGCCATGAAGGCGCTGGGCCTGAACGTGCGGCGGTTGTTGTACGTGCCGCGCGTGTTCGCGTCCATCGTCGTGCTCCCGCTGCTGACGATCCTGTCGTCGTGCATCGCCTTGCTCGGGGCTTTGGCCGTGGTCACGCTGTTCCGCGGCATGTCGGCGGAGACGTTCTTTTTCGGGGTCCGCCTTTTTTACGAGGACCGCGACCTGGTGGCGGGCTTGGTGAAAGCCACCGTCTTCGGAGGATGGATCGGGCTGTTCGGCTGCTGGTTCGGGGCGGGCAGCACGCGGGGGGCGGAAGGCGTGGGGCGCGCGACGATGTCCGCCGTCGTGGCCGCGGACATCGCCATTCTCGTGAGCGGTTTCGTTCTGTCTAAATTACTGCTCTCATGACCCAACGCAGCCTTTTCCGCATCGACCAGCGCGGTGACTTCGTCCAGGCACTCCGCGACGCGTTCAACCAGGCCGACCCCGTCGAACGCAACCGTGCGGTCAAGGCGGTGCTGCAGCGCCAGCGCGACAAGGTCCGCCGCCTCAACCGTGAAGGGACTTCGGGCGCCGACACGGTCCGGTTCATCAGCGAGATGGTGGACACCCTGCTGCGCGTGCTGTGGGAACACCTTGAGAACGCCATACCCGAGGACGCACGCTGCGTCGCGGTGGTGGCGGTCGGAGGGTACGGTCGCATGGAGCTGTGTCCCCAAAGCGACATCGACCTGCTGGTGCTGACGTCTCCCGATCCCGACGGATACGAGAAGGAACAGGCGGAAATCATCGTCCGCAGCCTGTGGGATTTCGGCTTCAACGTGGGCTCTTCGGTGCGTTCGCTGGCGCAATGCAAGGAGGCGTCGGCGAAGGATCCCGAAACCTGGACTTCGTTCCTGAACGAGCGCTTCATCGCCGGCGATTACCCTTTGTACCGCAGCTTCGCGAACCTGATGCGGAAAAAGCTGTTTCCCTGGCGCATTGCGGCCCTGGTGCGCTCCAAGATCGACGAACACGAGACCCGTCGCATCCGTATGGGATCGCTGGTGCAGATGCTGGAACCCAACATCAAGGAAGGCAGCGGCGGCCTGAGGGACGTCCACTCCATGATGTGGATCGCGAAGGTTCGTCATGACTGCGCGGATTTCGAGGATCTCGTGCGGGAAGGGTTGCTCACTCCCCAGGAACAGGAGGACATCCGCGCCGCCTACGACTTCCTCCTGCAAGTGCGCTGCTGCATTCACTTCATCACGGGGAAGAAGGACGACCGGTTGAGTTTTCATCTCCAGCCGGAGGTGGCGGAGGAGCTGGGGTTCACCGAAGAGGGAAGCTTCAAGGCCGTGGAGATCTTCCTCAAGATCTTTTATCACCACACCAAGACGGTGAACCGCGTGACGGAGGCCGTGATCTCGCGCTGGGTGCCCCCGGTACATGGTGATCGCCGCGGGTCGGCGGCCGTGCGCACGCACAGGTACTTCGCGGCGGCGGCCGGTGCGCTGGAACTGCGCGCCAAGACCGGGAATCCGTTCCGGGGAAACCTCGACCTCATCCTCGACTATTTCGACCTGGCCAACGCGGACGGCCTGCGCTTCGGACACCAGGCGGTCCTCCGGCTGCGGCAGGCGGTCGCCGCACTGGCCGCGCAGGAGAAGCTTGAGACGTCCGCGGCGTTACGCCGCTTCCTGGCGCTGTGCCAGCGCCCCGAACGCGTGGGGCGGATGCTGCGCGGCATGAACGATGTCGGGTTGATCGGGCTTTTGATCCCCGATTTCCACTACATCTACTGCCACAGCCACCACGACATCTACCACATCTACACCACCGACGAGCACACCATCACGGTGGTGCGGCAGCTCGCGTACCTGGGAGGCACCACCGAGCGCGAGCTCGCATCGCTGCGGGGTGCCCTCGCCAAAATCACCGACCGTGAGTCCCTGGTGCTGACCTGCATCTACCACGACCTCGGCAAGGGGCTGGGACCCGGCCACTCGGTCACGGGCGCCCGCTTGTCCTTTGCGTTCATGGAGTCGGCGGGCTTTTCCCCGTCGCGGGCGAAGCTGGTGTCGAACCTCGTGCTCCATCACCTGCTGATGAACGATGTCATCCAGCGGCGCGATCTCGACGACCCCAAGACGATCCGCGACTTTCTCATGAAGGTCGAATCCCCGGCGTTCCTTCACAACCTCTACGTGCTCACCTATTGCGACACTTCCTCGGTTCATCCCGACGCGTGGTCGGCCTGGAAGGCCGTCCTGCTGCAGAAGCTGTACGAGTCCGCCCTGCAGATGATGTTGCGGCCGTATCAGGACGCCCAGGGCGCGCGCCGGGAACGTCTTCCGGGAGAGGACGAACTGCATGCCGCCCTGGCCAGGGTTCTCCCTCCCGGCGACATCGCGCGGCATGTGGACTCCCTCGGCGAAAACTATCTGGCGGCTCACACGGTGGAGGAGGTGGCCCTCCATGCGGGCTTGCTGCGTGAGGCCGCAGCGCAAGGTTCCGGCGTCCACGTGCGCGCCCGGCCCACCCACTGGGAAATCACGGTGGCCGCTACCGACGAAAAAGCGCTGCTTTACCGGATCGCGGGCGTTCTGGCCCATCTGGACCTCTCCATCCTCTCGGCCCGCATCTACACCTTGGGGGGGGGGCAGGCGGTGGATCGTTTCTGGGTGGGAATCCCCGCCGGTGAAAGCGTCACGCCGGACTCGCTCCGGGCTTCGCTGCTTCGCGAACTCTCCTCGGGGTTCCGTCTCGACCGTCAGGCTCTGCGCGCGTTGCGGGAGCGCCTCCGGTTGCGGCAACGCGCGGTCCTCGACACGACCATTCAACCCAACGTGTTGATATCCAATGAACTATCGGATTCCTTCACCGTGATCGACGTGACGTGCCGTGACCAGATCGGCATTCTTTTCCAGGTCGCGCTCGTGTTCAGTGAACTCGGGCTGGATGTGCATGGCGCCGTGCTGACGACCGAGGCGGACAAGGTTCTTGATTCGTTTTACGTGACGGAAGAGGATGGAAGCAAGGTCACCGACGTCACGCGTTGCGCGTTGATCGTCGCGACGCTTGAACGTGAACTCTCCGCGGCATGACGGACTGCGGCGTGAGTCGTCACGAAAAAAAATAAGGAATCGATTGACTATTCTTGTCAAGGGCCTTATCATTAATTCATAGGCAACGGTTGAGGAGATAATTTTTGGATTCTTTCAAACCGAATTTCGCGCCCGCCACCAATCGTGACTCGTCTCACGTGGAGTTGTATCGTCGCGCGATAGCCAATAAATACGGGCACTTTGTGCATTCGTCCTTCGCCGGTGACGATTCAGTCACCGGCTTTTTTTTGCTCCAGACTTTTAATCGTTCTTAATCTGAACCCATCCGGAGGGAGGTGATCAAGATATGGCCACCAAGAAAAAAGTCGCGAAGAAGGCCGCCCCCAAAAAGGCGGCCAAGAAGGCAGTGAAGAAGACAGTGAAGAAGGCAGCGAAGAAGACGGTGAAGAAGGCGGCGGTGAAAAAGACCGCTGCGAAGAAGACCGTCAAGAAGGCTGCGAAGAAGACTGTCAAGAAGACTGCCAAGAAGGCTGCCAAGAAAGCTGCTCCTAAAAAGGCAGTGAAGAAGGCTGCCAAGAAAGTCGCGAAGAAAAAAGTCGCGAAGAAAGCTGCGAAGAAGTAATTCTTCGTTGATTTCAATTCTTTTGAAATCAAATGCTTGGAGGGAAGTCGGGCTTTGCCCGGCTTCCCTTTTTTTCGGCCGCAAGCGATTGGTTTCCCAGGGGGACCGAAGGCTTCCGGCGGGCCCCGGCCCCCTCGTGTTTACATCCGTTCGATCACGGGGACGCCGATCAACTCCAGCGACTGCCCGAGCACCGATTTGGCGGCGCGCACCAGCAACAGGCGTTCGCGTTGTTCGTCGGCACCCAGCACACGGTTGGTGTGCAGGAAACGATGGGTCGCGTCCGCCAGGGACAGGGTGAACTGCGCCAATGCGCAAGGGTCAAGGGAGAAGGCGGACGCGGCGATGCGGTCCGGGAACTGCGCGAGCAGGTCCGCGACCGCGAAGGCATCGGCATTGTCGAAGATCTCCCAGCGCGCACCCTCCAACTCCTTGATGTCAAAGGTGTTGAGGGGCAATTCGGCCTTGCGGAGAATGCTGCACAGACGCACGTACGCGTTCTGGACATACGGGCCGGAATCCCCTTCGAAACTCAAGGCCTGATCCCATTCGAATCGGATGTCGTTGAGACGCCGGTTCTTCAGCTCGCTGAACACCAAGGCCCCGACGGCGATGCGCAAGGCAAGATCCTTGTCGTTCGCCGCTTCCGGATTCTTTTCAGCCATGATTCCCGCGATCTTGTTGCGGGCGGCCTCCAGGACGTCCTTGAGAAGGCTGGCGTGGCCGCTGCGGGTTTTGCCTTTTTCCCAGTTGCCCTCGTCGCTTTTGTGCAACACCAGGCCGAAGGGAATGTGTTCGCAGCGGTCGTGCCATGCACAACCGAGCAGCTCGAGCACCTTGAACAACTGCTGAAAGTGCAGGCTTTGCCCGTTGTCGACCACGTAATAGCTGCGATGGAACGCGTACTCGTCGTACCGGTACAACGCCGCGGCGAGGTCGCGCGTGATGTACAGGGTGGAGCCGTCGCTTTTGCGGATGAGGGCCGGCGGCATCCCGTGGGCCTCGAGGTCGACAACCTCCGCGCCCTGGCTGACACTGAGGATGCCCTTCGACGACAGCAGCTCCAGAACGGGTTGCAGGCGGTCGGCGAAAAACGCCTCACCGATCCACGAATCGAAATCCACGTTCAGGATGGCGTACAGGCGCCGGAGTTCCACCAGCGTGACTTCGCGGAAGGCGTTCCACAGGACGCGGTAGGAGGCGTCGCCCGCTTCCAGCTTCGCGAAGGCCTCACGCGCGGCGTTCTCCAGTTCGGGCTCGGCTTCGGCGGCTTTCGAGAACGCCTTGTACAGGCCGTTGAGACGCTCCAGCGTGAGGGTTTCCAGATCCGGTTCGCCGAGTCCCTCGCGCACGAACATCACGATGAGCTTGCCGTAGGAGGTTCCCCAGTCGCCCAGATGGTTCACGCGCGTGACGGGGTGTCCGCGCTTCAGAAACACGCGGCTGAGGCTGTTGCCGATCATGGTGCCGCGCAGATGGTGGAACGCCAGTTCCTTGCCCATGTTGGGCGAGGAGAAATCGATGACCACCGGCTGGCCGGCGCCCTCGATACCGTCGCCGTAAGCGGCGCCTTTCGTCAGGACTTCCGTGACCACGCGCTGCGTGAACAAGGCCTTGTCCGCGAAGAAGTTGAGATAACCCGCAAGCGCCTCGATGCGGGTGAACCCGGGCGGAGGCGTGAGCGTGCGGGCCAGCTCCTCCGCGATGGCGGCCGGGGGCTTGCGCAGGGTTTTGGCCAACGGGAAACACGGGAAGGAAAAATCCCCGTGGTCCGCATGTTGAGGCAAGGTGAGTGCCGCTTCGATCGCGGCTTCGTCCAGTCCTGTCGCCGGGGCGATCACCCGGGCGATTTCACGTTTAAAGGTCGCCATCTTCGTCCATATCCATTTCGTGATCATCATCGACCGGGAGGGCGTAGTCGGTCGCCTTCAGGGGCGTGGAAGGTGCGTCGGCCCACAAGCGTTCCAGCGAGTAGAAGCCGCGCGTCTGCTTTTCGAACAAATGCACGATCAGGTCCCCGTAATCGACGACGGCCCACCGCACGCCCGGCACGTACTCCGAGCGCAGCGACTTGATGCCGTCGCGGCTCAGCGAACGCTGGAGCGTGTTCAGGATGGCGCGCATTTGCGGTTCGTTGGTGCAGGTGGCGATCAGATAGTAATCCGCCACCGTGCTGAGTTCGCGCAGATCCATGAGCACCACGTCCTCGGCCTTCTTGGCGAAAAGGGTGGCGGCGGCCTTGTGCGCCGCATCCAGTGCCGATCCCGGTTCATGGCCGTGCGTCCCTGCCGCCGCTTGCGGACCCCGCGAAGCCTGCGGGCGTGTCGCTTCCTTCTGCGGCGCGGCGGGCCGGTTCGCGTAGGACTCGGCCACGATTTCGGCGATGCGGGCGGCCTTCGCGCCCGAGACGCGCAGTCCCTTCAACGAGACCGGAGCCGCCTTCTTCGCCGCGACCTTCGCGGCGGTTTTTTTCACCGCCGTTTTCCGGGCGGGGGTCTTCGTCGCGGGTTTGGTGACGGCCGTCGCCTTCTTCGCGACCGCCTTCTTCGCCGCCGTCTTCTTCGCGACCGTCTTCTTCGCAACCGCCTTCTTCACAACCGTCTTCTTCGTCGCCGTTTTCTTCGCCGGCGCTTTCGGCACGGCCTTTTTCACGGCCTTTTTAACGACCTTCTTCACGGCGGTTTTCGCCGCACCCTTCACGGCAGTTTTTGCCGCCGCTTTTTTCGGGGCGGGCACGGCCTTTTTCGGAGCGGTCTTCGTCGCCGTCTTTTTCGCCGCCTGCGCCGCCGGTTTCTTCGCTGATTTCTTTATGGTTGATTTCGGGTTCTTTGTGGCCATGTTCTCATGAGCTCCTTGTAATCTTTTCCAATGATGACGGTTGCTTCGACCAGTGAAGCGGGGTGTCGCAGGTGTACGATCCGCTGGGTGCCCAAGGCGCGGGCCAGGTTGAGGGCGATGGTGTCGGATTCCGTTCGGGCCAATACGAGCGTGTGCTCATAACTCCAGCTACGGGCGTTTCCCGATTCGATCACGTCGAAACCTTGCTCGATCAGATGCGTGCGGAAGATGTCGGCCAGGCCGGCGCGCCCGCAGCCGTTCAGCACCTGGATCTGTCCGGAATTCGCCTTGAAGGCGACAGGTTCCGGTGACGTGCCGCACCCCGCCAGCAGGACGAATGAGGCCAGGCTGACGGCAAGCAGGCGCGTCGGGACGCGGAGAAGCGGGTGGGGCCGGGTGCGGCCGGCAAGCGTCGGGTGTCTCAATTACGGAGTCCGGCTCCCGGGGGAAGAACGGAAAGGAGACCACCCGTACGGGGAGCCGCCCCAGGCTTTCCAGGCATCCGGCCCGTTGACCAGTTCGAAGTTGAGCGTGAGGCGATCACTGGGCCGGTACTCGAGGCCCATGCGCGGCAAAACCAGGGAGCCCAGGCCGCCGGCCTGCTCCATCCCCGGCAGCGACGAGTGGAGCGGGGTATGAAAACCGACGTCGACGAACGCCGTCATCAACGGGGTGACCTGATAATTTAAGGTGTTGAGGTACAGCCCCGAAGACGCGGAACCGGCAGCGCCGGACACCGCCGTCAACGAATAACTCTGATGCATGGAGAAGCGGCCGGGTTGTTCCAACGTGAAGGACGTCCCGCTTTCCCGCTGGCCGGCGGCGGGCATGCGTAGCGAGGAAGCGCGCACGGCATCGTCGTGACGCGTCATGACGCGCGGGTCGAAATCATGACGGTTGGACACCACGCTCCGCGGAGCGGCGGACGCGCATGCGACGGCCGCGCAGAGCACGCCGAGAACCGGAACGAGGACCGCGCGCGGATGAAACAGTGAGAATCGCATACAATGCCCGGGTGTCTTCCCTTCCACCCCTATAATACCTGAAAACGCGGCCGACGCCTACTCCTTGGGCTGGTTTCCCGCGGTCACCTTCACGACGCTCGGGCGGAATTCCGGGAGTTTTTCATCCTCAAGCCACGTGAAGGCCATGATGATGACCAGGTCACCGATTTGCACCAGACGCGAGGCGGCGCCATTCACGCAAATTTCGCCCGAACCGGGGTTTTGGCCCCGGATGCAGTAGGTTTCGAAGCGTTCGCCGTTGTTCAGGTCCACGACCTGGACCTTCTCGTACTCCTCGATGTCCGCCAGGGCCATCAGGGCCGGATCGATCGTGATCGAGCCTTCGTAGCTCAAATTCGCGTCGGTGACCGTGGCGCGGTGGATTTTGGATTTTAGGATCTCGCGGAGCATGGGGTCGAACGCCTTTGGATGAAGTCTGAGTACGCATTGTCCGGGGCAAGCCCGGCTGTCCCTGGACGGATCCTCGACATACGCAACGACGTACGAAAAAGTGGTGCCGGGAGCGAGAATCGAACTCGCACAGGGTCGCCCCTACCGGATTTTGAG
>CAZKRC010000017.1:0-22352 GCA_964555105.1 uncultured Bifidobacterium sp.
TCGCCGCCGCCATGATCTTCGCCGGGCTCGTGCTGAGGCCGCCGCGCAGGATCTGAATTTAAAGGGAAACGTTTACGAAGGAGACAATCATGAGTTTGCATATCGGTTCGATCGCTCCCGACTTCACCCAGGACTCCAGCATGGGTCCGATCAACTTTCACAAATACATCGAAGGAAGTTGGGCCGTGTTGTTCTCGCACCCGGCGGATTTCACGCCCGTCTGCACCACCGAGTTGGGCATCACGGCAAAGCTGGCCCCCGAATGGAAGAAGCGTGGCGTGAAGGTGATCGCGCTCTCGGTCGACAGTGTCAAATCGCACGAAGGCTGGATCCCGGACATCAACGAAACCCAGGCGTGCACGGTGGATTATCCGATCCTCGCCGATGAGGACAAGTCGGTGTCGACGTTGTACGACATGTTCCATCCCGAAGCCAACGACAAGTTCACGGTGCGCTCGGTGTTCATCATCGACCCCAACAAGAAGATCCGCGCGATGATCACTTATCCCGCATCCACGGGCCGCAACTTCGACGAGATCCTGCGCGTGATCGACTCGCTGCAGCTCACCGACGGCTACAAGGTGGCCACGCCGGTGAACTGGAAGGACGGCGACGATGTGGTGATCGCCCCGGCGATCCAGGACCCCGAAGAGCTGAAGACGCGTTTTCCGAAGGGTTTCAAGGTGGTGAAGTCTTACCTCCGCATGACGCCCCAGCCGAACAAGTAGCCGACAGCGTACAGCTGACAGCCAAACAAAAAGGACGATTCCAATCGGAGCCGTCCTTTTTTTATTTCTCCGCGTTCTGTGCGGCCATTCTTCGTGTCGTTTTTACGGCCACTCCCGCTGGCGGCAAGCTGCTGTTCGCTACTTCCGCTTGAAAGCGTGCGCGACCATTCCCATGTAGGGATGCTGCGATTCGGAAGCGATGGCGGTGATGGCGCCGCCGTTGTCGATCTGCTTGATCTGGCCCTGGCCTTGCGGGTACTCGATGCCCGTATAGGTGGCGTAGATGATGTGGGTGGCACCGATCCACATGCCGCGCTCGAGCGCCGCGTAGGCGAGGTTGCGCTTGCGTTCCTCCAACCGCTTGGCCGCATTGGAGATCTCGTAAAAGCAGGGGTAGGGGAGCGGCGTAAGCCCCAGCAGGAAGCCCGACGCGTATGTCAGGGTCATGGCGGGAGGGCAATAATAGCGGCGCCACTGTTCGTTGTAGCTCACGAAGCCCAGCCGCCACTGGTCGAAGTTGCGACGCACATAGATTTTACCGAGATACTCGTACTTCGACTTGTCAAAACGGACGGTACCGTCTTCCGAGAGGGCGAAATCGTCGGGAGCGGTTTCAATGTAAAGATGCGGGGTTTTGTCGGTGGGATTGATGTCACCGTGCCGATGGAACTCCCCGGCGAGGTCGGCGCGGGCCTCGAACACGGTGCTGGCGCAGCCGGTCAGCAAGGAGGCGAAGGCAAGGGTGCCGAGTGCTGCGATCCACTTCATACGGAGTCTCCGGGACCCGCGAATCAGGCGAGCCGTTCGATGACGGTTAAACCAGGGGCCATTTTACGGCCTATTATAGCTTCATACCCGTACCTCCGTAAAACCCCACGGGCCATATCCCCGAAAAATTACCTTCAGCCTTGTTTCCGGGACTCTCCCCGGCCCCGCAAGGAGATCCCATGCCCCGTCCCGCCTCCGGCGATCCGACCTACGAATCGCTCCGCAAGGAATGCAAGGCCGCCAACGCCTACACCACCACCCTGGAATTGTCGATCGGGACGGTGTCGTGCCGGTTCAACCTGCGTCGCAAATCCGCCCGCATGGACATCGATCTGTCGCCGACACCGTTCAACATCGTGCCGGACCGCTGGCGTGAATTCATCAAGGCCCATGACCAGTACGTGAAAGCCACCTTCGCCCGCGTTGACTGGAAAGACATGACCGCGCAGGTGCGTCCCGACGGCTTGTGCGTCGACGTGTTGCGTGAGGATGTGGAGGAATGGTTCGACTTGATCCGTTCACGGCTGGACGGGCAGGAAGGCATGACGGGGGTGAGCCCGCTTCAAAGGAAGCGGGGGTGGTAACTGAAAATCTGAAATCAGAAATCTGAAAGGAACGCGGAACACCCGAAGGCCGAAGGCGGTGGTGTAGCTGAAACGGCGGGTTAAGCCATCGGTCGAGTGAAAGCGGCGGCTGTATTTCACCACACCGACATTCGCTTCTTTCTCTTCTTGGAGCCCTTCAGCGCGGTCATTCCAGCCCGGGTCTGCTGTACCGGGGTATACGCAGCCGCGAATTCCGTCAGGAATGCAAGGCCTACACCCGGACTTTTCTCTGGCGCCTTTTTTGCTTTTGCTGTTGCTGTCGTGCTGGGCTCAATACGGCCTTCAGGATCCCCCTGGTCGGCCTTTAGTACCCCGCTGGTGTCGTCACAGGCGCCCCATGAAGTAGGAATTTTAATTGTATGATTACTACCGTGAAATCCATTGTTTCTGAAAAAGGTCAAGTCGTCATCCCCAAACCCTTGCGGGACAAGCTGGGTATTGAACCCGGAACCGTTCTCGATTTCACCATCCGGAACGGGTGCCTGGTGGTGGTGAAGAAGACCGGGGAGAATCCTTTCGCACAATGGCGTGGGACGGGCAGGTTGCCGGTCGGCCGTACGACGGATGAATACCTGCAGGCGATTCGCGATGATCACCGCGGTTGATTCTTCGGTTCTGATTGACCTTCTTACCGATCCGGGGAAACTTGCGGAAAGGGCAACGGCGGCGCTAGGCCAGGCTGCGGTAGAGGGCTCTTTGGTCGTTTGCGAAACGGTTATAGCCGAAATCTCACCGGCATTACCGCATGGCAAGGTGGAGGCGTTTCTGGATGCCTGTTCCGTGCGGTTCGTGCCGTCCTCCCGAGACTCGGCGTTGCTGGCGGGGGAGACATTCAAGTCCTACCTGAAACGGGGCGGTAAGCGTGGACGGGTCTTGGCGGATTTCATCATCGCTGCTCACGCCTTCACGCACGCGGATCGGTTGTTGACGAGGGATCGCGGCTACTACCGGGACTATTTCAGGAAACTGAAGGTGTGGGAGCCTGATAAGGACTCGTGAAGCAGCGCTGAGGTGCGAACTGAAGGGCGATAGACGCGTCGTGAGCGGAATTCGCGGAGGTCCGCCGCCATTTCAGAAGAAGGATCGCGGGATTTTTCTGCAGGAACTGGAGAAGGCGGTGGTGAGGCTGAAACGGAGGGGCCGCGTTACAACAACCCCACCTGATCCGGACCCACCGTCGGCGGCGTGAGGCCCAGGTGCCGGTACGCATTCGCCGTGGCGACACGGCCTCTCGGTGTTCTTTTCAAAAACCCGATCTGCAGCAGGTAGGGTTCGTAGACCTCCTCCACCGTCTGTTCCTCCTCGCCGATCGACGCGGCGAGCGTGGACAGGCCCACAGGGCCGCCTTCGAACTTGGTGACGATGGTCTTCAGGATCACGCGATCCATGTCGTCGAGGCCGAGCGCGTCGATACCCAACATCTGCAACGTGCGCTCGGCGATATCCGCGTCGATCACCTTCAGCCCCTTGACCTGCGCCACGTCGCGGCAGCGGCGCAACACGCGGTTGCCGATACGCGGGGTGCCGCGGCACCGTGAGGCCAGCAGGTCGCACCCGGAGGCCGACAACTCAACCCCCAGAATTTTCGCCGACCTTGTGAGGATGCGCTTCATCTCCGCTTCGCTGTACATCTCGAGCCGGAAGCTCAGGCCGAAACGGTCGCGCAGGGGAGAGGTGAGCATGCCCGTGCGCGTGGTGGCGCCGATGAGCGTAAACTTTTTGAGAGGCAGGTTGATGCTCTTGGCAGACGGCCCCGGCTCAAGCAAAATGTCGATCTTGAAATCCTCCATCGCCGGGTAGAGGAATTCCTCGATCACGCGGTTGAGGCGGTGGATCTCGTCGATGAACAGCACGTCGTGCGTGTCGAGGTTGGTGAGCAGCCCCGCGAGTTCGGACGGCTTGGAAAGCGCGGGGCCGGACGTGATCTTGAGGTTCGCGCCCATCTCGCGCGCGACGATGTGCGCCAACGTGGTTTTGCCGAGTCCCGGCGGCCCCGCGAGCAGGATGTGGTCGATGGGTTCCTGGCGTTGGCGCGCGGCCTGCAGGAAGATCGAAAGGCTTTCCTTCAGTTTCTCCTGGCCGGTAAAGTCGGACAAGGTCGCGGGGCGGAGGCTGAGGTCCCCCTCGGGGTCGTCACCGAGTTGTTGCGGGGCGATGATGCGTTCGGCCATGATGACCCTAAATGTAATCGTAGGGGCGACCCGTCGGGTCGCCCCTACGCATGGCCGCACGCATCACGCCTCCTGCAGCGCCTGCGCGATCAACGCGCTGGTGCCGGCGTCCGCGCCGAGCTTCTTCGACGCCTTGCGCACGGCCTCCTGCGCGGCGGTGTCCTTGACGCCGAGCGAGACCAGGGCCATCACCGCGTCGCGGAAGGTGGTGCCTTCGGCAGACGCTTCGTGGCCGGCATCGCCCGCGACGGCGGGAAGGTCGAGTTTGGAAAGGCCGGAACGCAGTGAGGCGATGAGGACTTCCGCGGTTTTCTTGCCCACGCCCTTGAGGGATGTCAGGGCCTTGACGTCGCCGTGCAGGATCATGTCGGCCAGCTTCTGCGGACTCACGGCGGAGAGGATGCGGAGCGCGAGTTTGGGACCGACGCCCGAGACGCCGATCAGCTTGAGGAAGAGCGCGCGCTCGGCGGCATCGGCGAATCCGTACAGGTCGAGAGCCTCTTCCCGCACGTGGAGGTAGGTGAGGACCTCGACCGCATCACCCGGGTTTCCGACGCGCTCGGCCGTGCGGAGCGAAACGTCGACGCCGAAGCCCACGCCGCCGCCCACCTCGATGACAAGGCGCGTCGCCGTTTTCGCGGACATTTTGCCGCGCAGGAATTCGATCACGACATTCTCCTTGCTGACCTGGAATGCAAAAGATGACAAAATGCGATGGCAAGCGCGTCGGCGGCGTCGGCCGGCCGGGGGAGGTCGCGCAACATGAGGTGCGATTGCATCAGGGTGGCGACCTGTTCCTTCGAGGCGCCGCCGCGGCCGACCGCGGCCTTTTTCACCAGCCGGGGCGCGTATTCCTCCACCGGGATGCCGCGCGACTGGGCGGCCACCATGATGGCACCGCGTGCGTGTCCGAGCACGAGGGCGGATTGGGGGAACTTGGCGAGGAATATCGACTCCAGCGCGAGGACCTCGGGCGAATACGTTTCGATCAAGACGCCGAGTTCGCGGTGGATCTTTTCGAGGCGGCGCGGCAGGGGGTCGGAGGGGCGGCTGCGCACCACGCCGTACTCCAGCACGGTGATGCGTCCCGCACGCTCCTCCAGAAAGGCGTAACCCGTCACGGCCGTGCCCGGATCCACACCCAGGACGATCATGACCGCCCCGCGTGGGGAAGGGCCCGCCGGCGCCGCGAATGCCGCGGACGGTATCCCCGCGACGATGAGCCCGCCGTTGCGATCACGTTGTCCCTCCCAGGTGCCATAGGTTCGCCATCCTTCGGGAGCAAAGCTAACGCCTTCGGAATTATGGACAAGTGCCCAAAGCCCGGGAGGAAAGGTCGTCTACAGATTGTCGATTTCGTCGGGGTCGAACTCGGCGTTGGTGTGCACGTTCTGCACATCGTCGAGATCATCGAGCATTTCGAGCAATGTCATCGCACGCGCAGCATCGGTGCCGGTGACCTTGATCATGTTGTCGGCCATCTTGACGAGTTCGGAGCTGGAAGGCTCCAACCCCTTTTTGGTCAGGGCGTCGACAAGGCCATGAAACCGGTTGGGTTCCACACGGATTTCATACTCGTCCCCGGAGGCATCGAAATCCTCCGCCCCGTTCTCCGTGACGAATTCGAAGAGCTCGTCTTCGCCGATCTTGTCCTTGGGAAGGGTGATCACCCCGCGCGTCTTGAACATCCAGGCCACGGCACCTTCCTCACCCATGTTGCCGCCGTGCTTGCTGAAGGCGTGGCGGACGTCCGCGACGGTGCGCACCCGGTTGTCGGTCACGGTGTCGACAAGGATGGCGGTGCCGCCCGGTCCGTAGCCCTCATAGGTGATTTCGAGATACGTGACGCCTTCGAGTTCACCGGCGCCTTTGGCGATGTTGGTCTCGATGTTCTTTTGCGGCATGTTGGCCGCCTTGGCCTTCAAAATGGCGGCGCGCAGGCGCGGGTTGGCATCGGGATCCGAACCGCCGGCGCGTGCGGCGACGGTGAGTTCGCGGATGATGCGGTTGAAGACCTTGGCGCGGGCCTGGTCGATACGAGCCTTTTTGCGTTTGGTGGTCGCCCATTTTGAGTGGCCGGACATGAAAACCTCGAGCGGGTGGGGAGGGGAAATAATAAGAATCCGGGCTTGGGGGACAACAGGGCTGTGGAAACGGGATGGTGCACACTACGGCATGGCTTCGCCGCCGGAGGAAGGGCGGGTGGTGGGGAAACCGCCTGCCGGGGGCGGCGGGGCGTTTTTGGGAGTGCGTTTCCCCGGCGCAAGGATCGGGTTATGGTTAGTTTGATGTCATGCGCCCCACTCGCCGTATCGCCCGCATCCTCCCGCTTTTAATTCTTGCACTACTGGCCGTTTCGATCGGGGCGCAACCGGCGTCACCCTCGCGCGTCGCTACGGTCTCAGATACGGTCCCGGATACGCTCACCGATGCGGGGAGGGCACCACGGCATGCCGTGGTGCTGGGCAAAGACACGCTCTTCGTACTGCGTGCCGGCGCAGGTCACTTCTCCGCGCCCGAACGTGCCGTGGTGGTCTCGCGGCGCTTGGCCGACATCGTGGCGCGGATCGACACGGACGGATTCATGCCCGAATCCCTGCAGGTCGTCGAGGCCGAGGGGGGGCACGATATCGTCTATGCCGGACGTCGTCTGATTCGCGCGACGGCGGCGGATGTCGCGCCCGGTACGCGGACGGATTCACTGGCCGGCGTGTGGCACGAGTCGGTGCGCCGCAGCCTGGATGGCACCAAGGCGGAAGCTGAACTCTGGCAGCTCGTCATTCGTGGTGGGGGAGTGATCGGCATTCTGGTGTTGATCGTGTTGGTGGAGTTGCTGGTCTTCCGGTTGGCCCGCCGCATCCGGGTGATGCTCGCACGCTACACGTCCTCCGGCCGGCTGCCGGTCCTGCGGATCCAGAGCGTAACGCTCCTGACCCCCCAACGCTCCCATGACATTCTGGTCTGGCTGTTCAAGGTGCTGGTCACGGTCGCGCATGTGGTCGTGGGGTACGCGGCGCTTTTGCTGCTGTTCTCACTCTTCCCCTGGACGCGGGAATGGGCCACGGTCCTGTTAAGCTGGACCTGGAGACCGATGCGTGCGGCCTTCAACGGCTTCGTCGAATTCATGCCCAGCCTGTTCCACATTCTCGTGGTCCTGCTTTTCGCCCATCTCTTCCTGCGCGTACTGAAGCGCCTGACGATCGAAGTCGAGTCGGGAAACCTGGTCTTGCCGGGTTTTTATCCCGACTGGGGTCGCCCCACCTTGAACATCGTCCGTTTCGTGACGTATGCGTTCGCCTTGGTACTGATTTTTCCGCACCTTCCCGGCAGCGATTCGGTGGCCTTCAAAGGCGTTTCCGTGTTCCTGGGAATCCTCGTTTCGTTGGGCTCGAGCGCCGCGTTCTCCAATATCGTGGCGGGCATCGTGATCACCTACATGCGCTCCTTCAGCCTCGGGGATCGTGTGCAAGTCGGGGACGTGATCGGCGACGTGACCGAAAAGACCCTGCTGGTGACGCGCATCAAGACGTTTCACGGCGAGACCGTGACCTTGCCCAACTCGGCCTTGCTGGCCGGAAACACGGTCAACTACACCGTCGCGGCCACGGGGAAGGGTTTGCTGCTGCACGCGAAGGTTTCCATGGGCTACGATGTTCCCTGGCGGACGGTGCACGAACTGCTCATCGAGGCCGCGCGCCGGACGCCCGGGGTCGCCGCCACCCCGGAACCGTTCGTCCTGCAGAAGGCGTTGAACGATTTTTATGTCGAGTACGAAATCAACCTGTACACGCCGGATCCGTCACGCATGCTGTTCATGTACTCGGAGCTGCACCAGAACATCCAGGATTGCTTCGCCGAAGCCGGCATCGATCTGCTCTCTCCGCATTACCGCGTGGTGCGCGTCGGGGACGGGGCTGAGGCTTCCGACACCGTGCGGTCGCAAGGGCCCATCACTTCCGTGGCCTCGGCGCGAAAGCCTCCTCCCCTCGCAGGGCAGGAGGGATGATGATGGGACCCTTCATCCGCAAGCCTTTGTGGTACAAGGACGCCGTGATTTACGAGGCGCATATCAAGAGTTACCACGACTCGGATGGCGATGGGATGGGAGACTTTCCCGGACTGATCGCCAAGCTCGACTACATCCGCGATCTGGGCGTCGACACCATATGGCTTCTGCCGTTCTATCCCAGTCCCCTGCGCGACGACGGATATGACATTTCGGATTACCGGGCGGTGAACCCGTCCTATGGCACCCTCAAGGACTTCCGGAACTTCCTCGATGAGGCCCATGCCCGTGGCATCCATGTCGTGACCGAAGTGGTCATCAACCACACCTCGGACAAGCATCCGTGGTTCGAGCGGGCGCGACGCGCGCCCGCCGGAAGTCCGGAACGCGACTTTTACGTCTGGAGTCACACGAAGGAGAAGTACAAGCAGACCCGGATCATCTTCAAGGATTATGAGCCGTCCAACTGGACGTGGGATCCGGTCGCCAGGTCGCACTATTGGCACCGGTTTTATCATCATCAACCCGACCTGAACTTCGACAACCCGGCCGTGCACGACGCGGTCCTCGAGATTCTGGACTATTGGCTGGACATGGGCGTCGACGGCGTACGCCTGGATGCGATCCCCTATCTCTATGAACGTGAGGGCACCTCCTGCGAGAACCTGCCGGAGACCCACGCCTTTCTGCGCAAACTGGCCGCGCACGTCGATGCCAAGTATGATCATCGCCTGTTGCTCGCCGAAGCCAACCAGTGGCCGGACGATGCCGCCGCCTACTTCGGCAAGGGCGACTCCTGCAACATGGCCTTTCACTTCCCCCTCATGACGCGACTGTACATGGCCGTCGAAACCGAGGACCGCTTCCCGATCGTCGACATTCTCGACCAGACGCCTCCGATTCCCGATAATTGCCAGTGGGCGGTTTTTCTTCGGAACCATGACGAGCTGACCCTGGAAATGGTGACGGACGAAGAGCGGGACTACATGTACCGGATGTTCGCCAAAGACCGCCGGGCCCGCATCAATCTCGGAATCCGTCGACGTCTTGCGCCCTTGCTCGGGAACAACCGCCGCAAGATCGAACTTCTGAACGCGCTGCTGTTTTCCTTGCCGGGAACTCCCGTCATCTATTACGGCGACGAGATCGGCATGGGTGACAACATCTATCTCGGGGACCGGGATGGCGTACGGACCCCGATGCAATGGAGCGCGGACCGGAATGCCGGGTTCAGTCGCGCTCCCGCCCAACGGCTTTACCTCCCCGTCATCGCCGATTCCGAGCATCATTATGAGGCCGTCAATGTGGAGGCGCAGGAATCCAACCCCTCCTCCTTGCTGTGGTGGATGCGGCGGCGCATTCGTCTGAGGCAGGCACACCCCGTGTTCGGTCGCGGAGACATCCGCTTTCTGGAGCCTGAAAACGGCCGGATCCTGGCGTTTGTCCGGGAGAGTGCGGATGAGGCGATTCTGGTGGTGGCGAACCTCTCGCAATATCCCCAGACCGCGCAGCTCGACCTCGAAGTCTACAAGGGCGTCGAACCGGTGGAGCTGACGGGGGCCACGCGCTTTCCCCAGGTGGATGCGGGTCTCTGGCCCATCATGCTGGGAGGGTACGACTGCCTGTGGTTGCTGTTGCGCAAGCACGTCGAAGACGTCGGGATGGACCGGCATATTCCGGATCTCGGATCTTGGGACGATATTCCCGCCTTGGTGAAGGATTTGACCCGGACGGACGGGCGGGCTCCGGCGTTTCTCGAAGAGCATCTGGTGCGTGCTCCATGGTTCGCGGGGAAAAGTCGTTTGCTGGCGCGTGTGCGGGTGAGGCAATCCGTGAACATTCTGGATCCGGCATACGCGGTGCTTATTCTCACGGCCGAGTTTCTCCAGGGCGATGCCGAAAGCTACAGCGTGTGGTTGGGCTTCGTGCCGACCGAGACGGCGGCGGGGCTGCCGCCCCATGCGCGCATGGGGCGGCTGAAATTGGGTGGCGTCGAGGGAGAGTTGTGCGAAGCGCAGCATATTCCCGCATTCAGGAGCGATCTGGTGATGCGGCTCATGCGTCCCTCGCGTTCCGAGGAAACCAGTGCGGCGGGATTCCACATCCATGTGTTCCCCGGTGCCGAACTGGTCCGCCCGCCCGCACGGGCGCTCACGCAGCTGATCGAGACCGATCCTTCCGAATTCAGGATCCTCATGCACGGACGCCTCCTCCTGAGATGGTTCCGGAGGCTGAACGAAGGGCACCGTTCCGACCTCGACATTCTTCAGGAGGTCAAGAGCCGTTTCCCCAAGGCGCGCGTTCCCGTTTGTCTGGTGCGTGCGGACTGGACGCCTCCCGGCGCCAGGCACACCGGCCCCGACGGTTTCATGGACGCGGGAAGGCTGACGCTGGGGTATGTCCAGCGCTTCGTTCATGCCGAGCGCACCGCGCACGACCTGGCCGTTGAGGGCCTCCAGCATTTCCTGCGCGGCACGGCGACGGCTTCAGGCGACCGCGAAGCGCTTCTGCCCTTGGGAAGAAAGGGGTTCACACCCCCGCGTCTTGATTTCCAGCAACTGGATGCGGCGTCACAGGAGTTGCTGGGCGGGCCATGGTCGGAGTTCGTGTTCATGTTGGGCCAACGCCTGGCCGAACTGCATCGCGTGCTGTTCCGTTGTGGAACCACCAATCCGGACTTCGCCGCGGAGCCTTTTACGTTACTGCATCAATACTCGATGTTCCATTCCATCCGGGGGCGGTTGCGGCGCGCACTGGCATATCCCGAAAAACTGGATGCCGCCTTGCGTACGGGTGGGGTGGACGACGCATCGAGGGTGGGGGTGGCGGCCCGCGCGAGCGCGTCGCAGCCGGT
The DNA here is from genome assembly GCA_964555105.1 of uncultured Bifidobacterium sp. Lineage (GTDB taxonomy): Bacteria > Fibrobacterota > Fibrobacteria > UBA11236 > UBA11236 > UBA11236. Next base: position 11,133 of record CAZKRC010000017.1, read on the forward strand.
CCTGTTGGGGGAGCTGCGCAAGCTGGTGGACCGGAAGCTCGAAGGGCAACGATTGCGCGTGCACGGGGACCTGCGTCTGGAACGGGTCTTGTTCACGGGCAAGGATTATGTCTTCACGAGTTTTGACGGCCCTCCGTGGCTGACGGGTACGGAGCGGAGTTTCCGCTTCAGTCCCCTGCACGACGTGGCGGCCCTGATCCGCGCGCTTCTCCGCATCCCCGATGAGATTCTGGCCGTGGACATCCGGCAGGACGCCGTGGGCGGCATGGACGAGAGTACGCGTAAGTGGGGCCGAAAGTGGGCGGATCTTTCCGCCGGGCTTTTGCTGGACGGCTACCTCGATACGGCCGAGAGGGAGTCCTGGTTGCCCCGCGCCGAATCCGAGTGCATGTTGTTGCTGGAGGCGTTCATGATGGAACGGCTGGCCTACGAAGTCCACAACGTCATGGCCGACCCCGCACGGGCTGCCGGCGCATTGCGCGAAATGGTCCGTGTGGCGGACACGATCGCGGCAGGCTCCCCCCAGGAGGGGGGCTGATATTAAAAGGGTGTCAAATGGCGTGCGTCCTGGGCCCCGGCGTCGGTGAACAAGGAAGGTATCTTCCAGAGAAGCCGTTTTAGTGGCGATGGAGGTGCTTCGAAGCCGTGTGTTTCCCGAAGCGATAGTGTCCCGAAGCCCGCGTGATACCATGACTGGCCGTTCGCCCGGTCTTTGTGGTGCCATGGGGCATGAGCCCGTTCATCGCCTTTGTCCCTCTCGACCTTGCGCAAGGAGTTCCCAATGCCCCGTTTGATCGTTGTCAGTAACCGTCTCCCTTTCAGTCTCGCCAAAAATTCGCGGGGGGGCTACAGCTTCAAACCCAGCGCGGGCGGGCTGGTCACGGCCCTGGGGGCTTACCTTGAGCGTGAAAAACGCGAGCACGACCTGGAATGCATCTGGGTGGGATGGCCCGGAGCGGATGTTCCTCCTGAAAAACAGGCGGACGTGCGTGAACGCGCCCTGCGTTCCCACGGAAGCTGGCCCGTTTTCATGAGCGCGGACGAAGCGTACGACTTCTACTACGGATTCTGCAACAAGACGCTGTGGCCTCTTCTGCATTACTTCACGTCGTATGCCATGTATGACGCCGGACAATGGGACGCGTATGTCGAAGGGAACAAGCGTTTTGCCGACGAACTGGCGGGTTTGATCCAGCCGGGAGACCGCGTCTGGGTGCAGGACTATCAGTTGATGTTGCTTCCGGCCTTGTTGCGGGCCCGTCATCCGGGCCTTGCCATCGGGTTTTTCCTGCACATTCCCTTCCCGTCATTCGAAGTGTTCCGCCTCCTGCCGACCCGCTGGCGTGAGGAACTGCTGGCCGGCGTGCTCGGGGCCGATCTGGTGGGCTTTCACACGCATGACTACAGTCAGTATTTCCTGCGCAGCGTGTACCGGACGCTGGGGTATGACCACCACTTCGGAAGAATCCAGATCGGTGATCACGTCCACAAGGTCGACACGTTTCCCATCGGCATCGATGCCCCCCGCTTCATGGAAACGGCGGCCTTGCCTCAGGTCGCGCAGCTGGCGGAAGAGACGCGTGCCAACCTCGGCGCGGATCGGAAAATCCTCTTTTCGGTCGATCGCCTGGACTATTCCAAAGGCATCCTCCACCGCCTGCTTGGTTTCGGGGAGTTTCTGGATCAGCACCCGGAATGGAAGGAAAGGATCGTCTTCGTCCTCTCGGTGGTGCCGTCCCGTGAGGAGGTCCCCCAGTATCGCCGCATGAAAAAGGATCTGGATGAAATGGTGGGCCGCATCAACGGCACGTACGGCAATGTCGGCTGGACCCCGATCGTCTACCAGTACCGCAGCCTTCCTTTCGAGGAGCTGACCGCTTTTTACCGGATGGCCGATGTCGCCCTCATCACTCCGCTGCGGGACGGGATGAACCTGGTGGCGAAGGAATATGTCGCGTGCCGTGTCGAAGGGGACGGCGTGCTGATCCTCAGTGAAACCGCAGGCGCGGCCCGCGACCTGGGGGAAGCGATTCTCGTGAACCCCAACCATCAGGCCGATCTGGCCGATGCACTGTTCGAAGCGCTGAACATGCCTGTGGAAGAGCAGCGCCGCCGCATGGAGCCCATGCGCGCGCGACTGGAACGGTTCGATGCCACGTGGTGGGCGAATTCGTTTCTGGAAAGTCTCGACGAGGTTGTCAACAGGCCTCCGGATTCGCGAGCCCGTCCCTTGACGACGGATCGTGCCGACGAAGTCCGCGCACGCTTCGGCGCCGCGCAAAAACGACTCCTGTTGCTGGACTATGACGGAACGTTGGTGCCTTTCGCGCCGCTGCCCCACCTCGCCAGCCCTGACGCTCAGTTGAAGCAGTTGGTGCGGGATCTTTGCGCCGACTCCCGCAACGTCGTGGTTCTCATCAGCGGACGCGACCATGAAACGCTGGAGGAATGGTTCGGGGGGGAGAGGGGCCTGAACATGGTGGCCGAACATGGTGCCTGGATCCGTCCCGCCGGAGAGGAATGGGAATTGTTCAGGCCGGTTGAAGCCGCATGGAAGGAAACCCTGTTGCCGTTGTTCCAGATGTATGTCGGGCGTTTGCCGGGCTCCTTGCTGGAGGAAAAAGGCTACAGCCTGGCCTGGCACTATCGTGGTGCCGACACGGAGCTCGGTCTGGCGCGGGCCAAGGAGCTCGTCGACGATCTGACACAGTACACCGCGAATTTCGATGTTCAGGTGCTGGAAGGGAAGAAGGTCGTGGAGATCCGCAATATGGGCATCAACAAGGGAGAGGCGGCCACCATGCTGGTTCAGACCCACCAGCCGGATCTCATCCTGTCGATCGGGGACGACCAGACCGACGAGGACGTCTTCCGGATTCTGCCGCCGGAAGCGGTCACCATCCGGGTCGGCACCTTGTTCTCCAAGGCCCGGTTCAGCCTTCCGGACCACAAATCCGTGAGGGCACTGCTTGAAAGCGTGACGTCGGCCGCCGGATAATCCGGAGCCGACGTCGGTGCGGATCAGCGGGTCAGGACTTCGCGCTGGCCATTGGCGTGGTAAACGGTGATGACCTCACCGGCCTCGCGGGCGATCAGCTGGCGGCTGTTGGCGGTTTCCGCGAACCAGGCCTGTTGCACGGGATCATACGCGAGGTCAACCGCTTGCTCCGGCGACGCCAGAGGCTTGATTTCCATACGGTTGTGGGAGGCGGTCAGCTCATAGTCCTTCCCCTCCACGCTGACGATGCGGGTTTCGCTTTCGCCCGCCTGCATCGCCAGGGGGTTGCTGCCGGTCCAGAATTCCACGGTGTTCAGGATCAGGATGTCCGCCACGCCGGCGATCGAATAGACCGGGATGATGTTGAGCGCAATCATGACGATGGAGTTCACCCATTTGTCGCCGACCGTGCCGTTCCACTTGTAGACCGTCTTGGTGGCGGTGAAGCCGCCGTAACAGCCCTGCAGGTAGGGAGCGGAAACAAGGGTGGCAAGACCCAGAGCGAGGGCGGGGAGCGTACGAGTTTTCATGACAAGCCTTTCAGAACGCGAGGGAGGAATTCCTTTGCGGCCCGGACCCGGGCACTTCCAATCTAATGCCGTCCTCACGCGCGGGGGAGGTGTTTGCACACGTAAAACGCACAAGGCGAGAAGCAAGGTGGACGCCGCGGGCACCGGCGCGCTCATGCAAAGGCGCAAAGCTGCGAAGGCGCGCGTCGTTTTCGCCTTATCCGGAGCCGTTTTACTCCACCCGCCTCAAGGGCGACTGGACAGATGCGCTTAATACCACAGAGTGGCTTCGAGGAACACCGACGGTGTCGCGTGGGAGACGCCCGGGTGCCCGCGCCGGTTTTCCACCCACAGTCCACCCGCCCCGCCCCGTATCCGTGCGTGGCGCTTCCAGTGCCATGACGCGGACAGTTGGGCTTCGTGGCGCGTTTCCACATCCTGGTCGAGAAACGCTTTCGTGGACGGCTCATCCGGCATGAAGACGTTGAAGAGGGAACTGCCGCGCGATTTGACGTCGCGTTGGCGGAGGCGCCACTCGAGGCTTCCCTCAAGGTTTCCCGGAAGGGGGAAGTCCGCAGCGGCGGTCAGGGCCCGCGAGTTGGGAGGCAGCGCACTGCCCAGCAGGGCGCCGTAGTGCTGCATGGCGGCGTTGTAACGGTGATGTCCGTAGGTCCATGGATCCACATGAGCGTATTCGGCGTGCAAGGTGGCGGGGAGCCCGAAAGGATCCTGCCACGACCCGCCCAGGAGCACGGCGAACTTGTTGCCGCGGAAGTCGAGAGGCGGGCCGCTGTAGTCGTCGACGAACAGCTCACCATAGAGACGGCCGTGTCCCGACCAGGTCCATTCGACATCGGCCGCCACGGCGGTGTTGTCGAGATCGCCGCCGGAATGTTCGGCGAACTTGAGGGGGACGCCGGGCAACATGGTGATGAGATCGGGGGTCCGTGCGCCCACCGTCAACATTTCCGTCAGGCCGAACTTCCAGGCCCCCAGACGCAACTGCGCGCGATGCGCAATCAGCCAGGCCGCGGAGTCGGCGGCCAGTCCCGTACGCTCCGCGACGATCTTGACGTATTCCCAGTGTGCGCCCTTGAGATGGATGCGCACCTGCGGTAACGGAGCGCCTTCGCCCGGGTAACGGTATCCGCGACGCGCCGTGTGAAACGCCGTCCCGTTACCCGCGAAACCCGACAACGGATCGGCCGCCAATGAATCCGTCACCCAAAAATGCGGACGCGTTCCCAACGTCCCGTGTTGCCAGCGTCCCGGCCCCCACTGGTTCCAGTCCTGTCCTGCTTCCAGCGTGAGGCGCCCATCGCCATAGCCGACGATCGTACGGAATCCGTCGAAGGTGGAAACCCGCTGCGGAATTCCGCCTTGGCTTTTGCCGTCCCGCGAGGTCCCGTACGGCAGACCCCGCAGGGGATCGTAGGTTTCCAGAAAGCGGCCCCGCATGGCGTTCTCGCGACCGATGAAGGCCTCACCGATGAAGTGGAGACGATCTCCGTAGGTTCCGTCCAGACCTGCGGAGAAGGTCCCGAAGTAAAACGCGTCGGGTGGGGGCAGGGAGTCGCGTGCGCCCACGATGTTGTAGGATTCGATGCGCCCGCGCAGGCTCAGCAGGGTGTCCTGGTAATGGAGGCGTGTGTTCCGCCGGCGGCGCCCGGGATCGAACTCTTCGAGGTGGCGCTCAAGCCGCCGCCGGTCCCAGGCGGTCAGGCGGCTACGCGAGGCGGCCGCTTCGGAAAGGGCCTGTGCGACTTCGCGGTCGTCGCGGGGCAGGGTGCTCCAGAATCCGGGGCTGATCACCCCTTTTTCCTCCAGGCGGCGCAGGAAGTCGGCCACCGGGTGCGATGCGTCCACGGGGGCGGCGTCGGCCAGGGTGGACAGGGACGACACGAGGAGGAGAAGGGCGATCCCCGCCGTCCTGAAGGACGTCAGGGGATGTGAAGATGTTCGAACGTGCCGGCGCATGGCAGCAAGTTAGCACACGGGCCGCGCTTCGCTCTCAGAACTTGTAGCCGAGACCGAAGAGCATCTGGATGGTATGGGCGTCGATTTTGAATCCGTTGTCGAATTCGGGCTTCTCGTATTCGTACTTGGCACCCACCAAAAACCCGAACCCTCGGGTCATGAAAGTCTTGAACTTGATTTTTCCGTATGCTCCGATTCCTTGGGCCATGTCCGTGCGCAGACCTCCGCCATTGACGGCCGAAAGTTCATCGTTCACGCGCAGCAAGGTATGGTTCCCGCCGGCGCTGACATCCAGTTTCATGCGGCCGGCCAGGGTGGCCTTGTCCCAAAGCGTCGCGCCCAGACCGAGACGGAAAATCGATACGTCGTACAACGCCACCTCCTTGTAACCTTTTTTCGCGGAGGTGGCACGACTCAGAAAATCCACGTCGGCTTCGATGCCCAGCCAGTCCCTGAAGTACTCCAGGGAAACGCCGAGGTTGAGCTTGTTTACATTCGGGCGGGGAGTCAACGGGGGGTATTTCTGCTCACCCCCGGCCACGCCCCCAATGCCCGCCGTCAGGAAAATCTCCACGCCGGAGTTGGAGAGGGTATCGTAGGTGATCACGGGCACAGGGGAGGGGGTGTGGGCCGGAATCGTCCCGAAAAGGTCCACGTCGGCCATGGCGCAGGGGCCGGAAAGCAGCAAGGCGGAGACCACATTGGGTTCATCGATGTTGTAGAGATGCGCGAACGGGGCGCCTTCGCGGCATGCGATCTCGCGCGCCATGATGCGCAAGCCGTTTGCGGTGTAACAACGGCCGGATCCGGGGCGGCGCAAGTTGACGGTGCGCAGCGGCTTGGTGTCGTCCGTGATGAGGACGTCCTCGGCCACGATCGCCGTGCAGGTGTCGGGCGCGGCCTCGGCCGTCCGTGGCGCGGTCCGGGCGGAAGCGCAACCCATGATCAAAAATGAAAGGGCCGCCGCGCCGCAGATAAGGAGTGCTTTATTCATGCCGACGTGAAGTAGAAAATGATTCCGGTATCGTGACGCGGTATGCGGACGGGTGTTCGGGACTTGTGCCGATCCGGTGCCGGGGATGGCGTAAATCGGCCGAATTCCCCCTCTTCGGCGGAAGCGCTCGCTGAGGGCGAGCCTTCACTACCTTTTACTCCATGATTCTTCCCATTATCGAGCTCGGCAAAGAACCCTCCACGGTCAATCTCGAGGAGGACTCCGCGCTTTCGCCCCGATTGGCAGAGGCGGGAACGACCGGCCCCGTGACCATCGACTTCGACGTGACCCCGCTTGACGGGGACTCGCATCTCGTCCGGGGAGAAGCCTCCGGCACGTTGGCTGCGGAATGCGGCCGGTGTCTGGAGCCCGTTCGTCTCCCGTTTTCCGTGAATTTCAACCTTTTGCTCGATCGTCAGGACCGGGTGGGCATTACCTGGACGGAAGATGACGACCAGGGCGTCGAAGACTATCAGGCCCACCTGGGCCCTGATGTGACGGAAATTCCTCTGGACGAGATCATTGCGGAACAGGTGCTTTTGAACTATAATTTGCACCCTCTTCCGGACATGGATGCGGCAGGATGCTGCGTTCTGTGCGGACGTCCGGCTCCGACGGTTCCCGAACCGAAGAAGGCCGAAGGAGTGGATCCCCGATGGGCGAAACTTCAGGATATTCAGGGGGTGAAGAATGGTTCCCCTGCCGACGGCACCACGCCGGGCAAGCGGAAGCCTGCCGGAAACTGAGAAGTTCTCCGGGTGCAGGCCCCTGAAGACGGACGAAACGATCAAGATCAGCTAGCGACGCGGCTCGATTGCTCAAGGAGCGCGCAAGGGAGTTCACATGGCAGTACCCAAGAGAAAAACCTCGACGGCTCGTCGCGACAAGCGCCGGACTCACTGGAAGCTGGAGGCCTCTGCGGTCACCAAGTGCACCCACTGCGGCCAGAACAAGGTTGCCCACCGCGTGTGCGGTAACTGCGGCTTCTACGGAAACCTGGAAGTCCGCCAGCCGGCGGAATAAGCCCACGTTACGCCCAATCGATGATTAAAATCGCGTTGGACGCCATGGGAGGGGATAACGCCCCCGAAGCCGTGGTGGAAGGTGCCGTTCTCGCCGCGCGTCAGGCGGCGGGACGCTACGGGATTGTTTTGACCGGCCCGCAGGACGTCATCAATCCCTTGCTCGCAAAATATGCCGAGGAGAATCTCGCGATCGAGGTTTTCCACGCTCCCGACGTCGTCGCGATGGACGACTCCCCCGCGGCGGTTCTGAAGACCAAACCGAATTCCGGTCTGGTCACGTGCGTTGCCTTGCAAAAGCAGGGCGTGGTTCAGGCCAGCATTTCGGCAGGCAATTCCGGAGCCATGATGGCCGCCTGCCTCATGATCCTCGGCCGCGTGGGAACGGTTTCCCGTCCCGCCATCGCCTGTGTCATGCCTTCGCTCAGCAAGCCCACCGTGGTGCTCGACTGTGGAGCCAACGTGGATGAAAAGCCCGCGACCTTGGTGCACTTCGGCATTTGCGGTTCGGTGTACGCCGAGGCCGTGCTGGGGCGTGCGAACCCGAAGGTCGGGCTTTTGAACATGGGCGAGGAAGAGAAGAAAGGTCCGGAGTCGTTGCAGGAAGCCCATCAGCTTCTCAAGCAGGCACCGCTCAACTTCGTCGGAAACGTCGAGGGACGCGATGTGCTCAAGGGTGATGTGGACGTCATCGTGACGCCGGGTTACACCGGCAACGTCGTCCTGAAACTCATGGAAGGCTTTCACGAGTACCAGCTCTCGCTGTTCGGCCGGATCGATTCCGACGCCGGGCGTCGGTTCGAAAACGACTGGGATTATTCCAACATCGGTGCGGCCCTGCTTTTGGGGTTGAACGGTTGTGGTCTGATCACTCATGGCCGTGCCGACGCCAAGGCCATCAAGAACGGCGTGGAGTCCGCTTACCGCCAGGCCGCCGCCGGTGTGACGGCGAAAATCGCGGAAAAGCTGACGCAAGCCGGTTGATCACTTGAGATCGCAACGCCCTCGATCCGAGGGCGTTTTTTTTCCTGTCCGCAACTAAATTCCGGACTCCCTCCCACGGCACCGCTTCCGGGTTTTCACGGAGCAGCCACGGGAGCAGCATAAGGAACTTCATGGGCGCCATTATTTCCGGACTGGGCATCTCGCTCCCCGACAACATTCTGACAAACGCCGATCTTGAGCGGATGGTGGAAACCTCCGACGACTGGATCGTTTCCCGTACGGGCATTCGTGAGCGCCGCATCCTGCCGAAGGACAGCCCGCTCAAGGCGTCCGACCTGGGCGCGGCCGCGGCCTTGCAGGCACTCGAACGCGCGGGCGTACGCCCCGACCAGGTCGGGGCGATCCTGGTGGGCGGCATCGTCCCCGACATGCAGTTCCCGTCCACGGCCTGCATCATCCAGAACAAGATCGGTGCCACGAACGCGTTCGCGTTCGATCTCACCGCCGCCTGCGCCGGTTTCGTGTACGGTGCCAACATGGCTTCGTTGCTCATCGACGCCGGCCAATGCGAGCACGTGCTCGTGATCGGGGCGGAAACACTCTCGCGTGTCACCGACTGGACCGATCGCAACACCTGCGTGCTTTTTGGCGATGGCGCCGCCGCCGCGGTGTTCAGCCGCGGTCCGGCGGATCGCGGGGTCATCCGTTCGCTGCTGCGCAGCGACGGCAGTGCGGCGGGCATCCTTCACCTCGACAACCTCGCCACCGCCGCGGCGTCGTCCACGGGTGCGTTCATCCGCATGGATGGCAAACAGGTCTTCAAGCTGGCGGTGTCCGAAGTCTCACGCGTCGTCGTCGACGCGCTCGCCGCCGAGGGCCTGACGCCCGCGGATCTCGACCTGTTCGTCGCGCACCAGGCCAACGTCCGCATCCTTGCGGCCATCGGTGACAAGCTCGGGCTTGCGGAGGACAAGGTGTTCATCAACGTTCATCGCTACGGAAACACTTCGGCCGCATCCGTGCCGCTCGCGCTGTACGAAGCCGAGGCCGAGGGTCGTCTCAAACCCGGGATGCTCGTCGGCCTCGCCGCGGTCGGCGGCGGCATGGCGTGGGGGGTGAACCTCCTCAGGTGGTAGGGGCATGTGGCAACGTGCCCCAACATCCCCACGCCCACACAGTAAGGGCGAATCTCATTCGCCCTTAACCGCCGCCGCACACCCCGGGCCTTCACACAACCCCCAAACGGAAACCTGACATGTCGAAAAAAATCCTTCTGTTCCCCGGCCAAGGCTCGCAATACCTCGGTATGGGCAAGACCCTTTCCGAAACGCATGCAGGCGCCAAGCGCATTCTCGACGAGGCGAACTCCGTGTTGGGTTTCGATCTCGCCGACATCATGTGGAACGGTCCGGAAGAAGCGCTGACCTCGACGGACAACACGCAACCCGCGTTGTTCACCGTCTCCATGATGGTGCACGAGTGGTTGAAGGAGCGGGGAATGGTGGCGGATTACGCGGCTGGTCACTCGCTGGGCGAGTATTCGGCCTTGTGCGCCGCGGGTGTGTTTTCTTTCGCGGACGGACTGCGTCTCGTACGACTGCGTGGCCAACTGATGGCGCAGGCCGGGGTGGCGAAGCCGGGCGCGATGTCCGCGATCCTGGGGCTCGAACGCGACAAGCTCGAAGAGGCGTTGGCGACGGCGTCGGCTTCGGGCATCGTGGTCGCCGCCAATTTCAACAGCACCACGCAGATCGTCATCTCGGGCGAGAGCGCGGCGGTCGAAGCCGCGGAAAAACTGTGCGCCGATGCGGGCGCGAAGAAGGTCGTGCGTCTCGCGGTCAGCGGCGCGTTCCATTCGCCGTTGATGGATTACGCCGTCGAAGGATTCAAACCCGGACTCGAGGCGGTGACGTTCAGCGCGCCATCGATCCCCGTCATCCAGAACGTGACCGCCCGCGAAGAGACGGATCCCGCCGCGCTGAAGGCCGGCCTGCTCAGGCAGCTCACCGCGCCCGTGCGCTGGGTGGAATCGATGCAGCAGGCACAGGCGCTGGGCGTGAACGAAGGCCTCGAGGTGGGCGCGGGCAAGGTGCTGATGGGCCTCCTGCGCGGCATCACCCGTGACATCAAGGTCACGCCGGTTGAAAAGCCGGAAGACCTGGCTTAAAATCAGAGATCTGAAATCTGAAATCTGAAACGGAACCCAAAACACACGAAAGCGGAAGGCGGAAACGGAAGCAGTTCAGGAAGAGGGGGAAGTGTCCCAATTTCTGATTTCTGACTTCTGATTTCTGATTTCCCCAGGAGCCCTCATGATCGACCTCAACGGACAAACCGCAATCGTCACCGGCGCCAGCCGCGGGCTGGGCTACGCCATCGCCCATCGCCTCGCATCGCAGGGCGCGACCGTTCACCTCGTGGCGCGCGGCGCTGCGGGCGTTGAGGCGGCGGCACAAAAGATCGCCGCCGAGACCGGCGCGACCGCGACGGCGCATGCGGCCGACATCGCCGACGGCGAGGCCGTGGCGGCCTTGTTCGACAAGGTCGGCGAGCACGACATCCTCGTCAACAACGCGGGCATCACGCGCGACGGGCTGCTCATGCGCATGAAGGACGAGGACTTCGACGAAGTGATCCGCGTCAACCTCCGCTCCATCTTCCTGTGCACGCGCGCGAGCATCAAGACCATGATGAAGAAGCGCTACGGCCGCATCGTCAACATCACCTCCATCGTGGGTGTGCACGGTCAGGCCGGCCAGACCAACTACGCGGCCT
>CAZKRC010000018.1:0-22200 GCA_964555105.1 uncultured Bifidobacterium sp.
AGAATCTTCCACTACGTCCGTTCGACTCGTTGATCGTGTTCCCGCGCAGCAGCTTTGTGCTGCCGCAATGGGTGAGCGTGTACGGGGCCGTGCGCAAGCAGGGACGATTCGAGCTGGCGCAGGGCATGGGCATTCCTGAATTGATCAGTGCGGCGGGCGGCTTGACCAAGAACAGCTTCAAGTTGGGGGTAGAGGTCGTACGTCGCGAGATCGTGGGTGACAGCATCATGACGCGTGAAGTGATCAAGTTGCCGCTCAAGGATGTGCTGGAGGGTAAGTCCGAGTTCGCGATGGCGGATGGAGACGGCATTTACATCCGCGAAGTCGTAAACGCCAAGGAGTTCACAACGATTTCATTGAATGGGGAGTTCGCCTTCCCGGGTAAGTACGAATTCACCACCGGTGAAAAACTGAGCAGTGTGATCCGGCGTGCAGGCGGCTTTACCGATCAAGCCTATTTGCGCGGGTTGGTGTTCATCCGTAAAAGCGTGAAGGAACAGCAAATGCTGCATGCCGAGGAGATTGGGCGGCGGCTTGAGGATCAACTGCAAACGCGCTTGCAGCAGACGGTGGAGATTAGCGAGCAGGCGCGGATCCGGTATGCGCTGGAACGGCGTCAAACGTTGGTGAAGGCCATTCGTGAAGCGCCTTACTTGGGCCGAGTGGTGATTCGACTGGACGAGAAGTACAAGTTCGAGAATACGGATTGGGACATTACGCTTGAACATGGCGACAGTCTATATGTGGGAGCATTCCCGAACACCGTGTCGATTTTGGGTGAGGTGTATTCGCCCACCAACATCATTTACACCTCGAACTCGAATACTGTGGGTGAGGCCTTGTCCAAAGCGGGTGGGGTGAACAACTTCGGCGATTACAAGAACACGTTCTATGTGGGGCCCGATGGCGTGGTGCATACGCCGGGGACAACGCCGTGGTACATGAGTTTCAAATGGAAATCCATCGAGCCGGGCGGTTCCATCATCGTGCCCGCCAAGCCGCCCGCGAAGGATTATCTGGAGATTATTGCCAAGTCCACACAGATCCTCTTCCAGATGGCGATCACGGTCGGCGTCATGAGTACGTTGTTTTGATTGTGCCGCTCAAGCCGCCGGCGAAGGATTACCTGGAAGCCTGGGTGAAGGGCACCCAGATCCTGTACCAGCTCGCGGTGAGCGTGGGCGTCGTGCGGACGCTGTTCTGAACCTGAGAGGCATTCGTGGCGAATAAAGAAGACGAACAGACCAGCGAGATTGACTTTGTCAGGACGCTCCTGAAGCTTTGGTCCCGCCGTAAATGGCTGGCGGCGGGAACGGGCTTCGTGGTGTTTCTGAGCATTCTGTATGCCTTCCTGTCGACTCCGCTGTACCGCTCTGACGCCACGATTTCCCTGCGCGAATCCGCGGACGGGAAATTCGCGTCTCTGGCGATGTCCCAGTTTGGCGGCGCGGGCGGGATGATTGCGAGTCACTTGGGCATGGGGACGAACGCCTTGGACAAGGTCGAGCTCGTGCTCAAGAGCTGGGGATTTCTCGACGACTTGGTTTCCAAGAACAATTTGCTGCCGCGATTGTTTCCGGAACTGTGGGACGAGACCCGCAAGACTTGGGCGGATCCCGACGAGATCCCCTTGGTCCGCCATGGATCCGGTCGTCTCCGGGGCGAGTACGTGACCATTCGCCTTGATCCAAAGCGGTCTTTGATTGACATCCTGGCCTTCACGCCGGATCCGATGCTGAGCAAGGAACTGGTCGAGATGTACCTCGCCGAGCTGAACGAACGGATTCGTACCGATGTCGTGGAATCGGCAGAGGCGAACCAGGCTTTTCTGGAAGATCAACTGGACCGGGCCTATGATCCTGTGGTGCGGGAAAAAATCCAGCGGATGATCGGAGCGGAAATCGAGAAGGCCATGTTGGTGTCTTCCAGCTCTTTTGACGTGGTGATCAAGCCGTTGCAACCTTACCGGCCGGTTTTTCCGCAGCATTTCAACATCATTGCGAAGGCCTTTATTTTTGGTGTATTTCTGTCCATTGCGGGGAGCTTCGCGTGGGACGGGCTGGCGTGGCTTCGGGTGCGGATTCGTGCCGAAAAATTAAAGTCCGCATCCACAAGGTAAAGGCGCATGCCTCCTGAATCCGCTACATCGCAGTCGACATCCATACCCCCCTAATGCAGCTCCTTTAACTGAACGATATGAGCAGTGATGCTTAAAAAAAGCTGGCGCCCTTACGTTTTTGAATTTCTGGGGAGTACCCTACCCCAAATGGTAGGCATCGGTGTATCGGCAGTCATGGTCCGTCATGCCGGTGCCGATGTTTATGGCCAGTACTCGATGCTCCTCGCGATCGTGACGCTGGCGTGGGGGATTTTTTGTACGGCCGTCGATCAGAGTTTTCAGAGGAGCTGCGACCCTGAGAAGGTGTTCGCCGCCCTGTCAGATAAAGTGATAGGATGGGTCTTCGTTTTGCCGGTGCTCGTGGGTGGAGTCTTGTGGAGCAGCATCGATGCGCCCACGTTGATTTTCTTTGCGGTGGGAATGCTCTTTTGGCAGGCTGTTCAATCGCGAGTGGTACGCGATCGCATTCGTGGCAGGGATATCTGGTCGCTGTTGCCACGAGTCGTACCGGTACTGGTTTTTCTCGGCTTATTACTGACTTACCGCCCGAGTGATATTCGCAATGTCTCGCTGCTTTTCATGATTGCATGGCTCACTGGTCTGGCGTATTCGTTCAAATTATGCATCGGAATCCGTCTCGATTTCAGGCATTGGTGGACGACCGTTCGCTGTGTCTGGCCGATTTGGCTTTCAGCACTCATCGCCCAGAGCTACGGGAGCGTGGACCTTTATATTCTGGGCATGCTCCGCGGTGTCGAAGCTGTAGGCATTTACAAGATTGCGTACACATTCGCGAGTATGGTGATTCCAGCGTTTACCTCGTTTTGCTATGTGTACTTGACCAAAATTTCTTTGGCGATACATTCCCGAGATCTGCAGCGCGTGCGAAAGACCTTCCGTACTCAAATGCTGCTATGCTCGGCCTTCGCGGTCGGCCTGCTGGTGTTCATGGGTGTAGGGTATCCTTATGCCGCAGTGATGCTCTACGGAGACACAGGACGGGAGACGATTTTTCCTGCGCAAATTCTTGCTTTGGCCATGGTGTTCAACACCTTCACCATGGTTTACTCGTTTTCTCTCCTCTCATTGCACAAGGAGCGATACAATGTGGTCTTGGGCATCTCAAGAGCCGTGTTCTACCTTACGTCGAGTCTATTTCTGATCCGCGCTTATGGGGCGGTAGGAGCTGGCATCGCCATGACCTTGGCATACGGCTTGTTTTTGGGCGGGTACCATTTTGTGTATCGGCGTGCTTTGAAGACTGCATTTACGCGTGGTACTCCGGAGAGTTTGTAGAGTTGGACGTTTTCTGCTAAACCACTTTGTCGGAGACGTGCCGCGAGGTTAGCGTACCGGCGTGAGGACGGGAATCATGGCTATAGGAAAAGATCATTTCAATCTACCGGAGCGCCTTTTTTTCAAGTTGGCGCGCCGGTTCATGTCCGACAAGGCCTATTCCCGCTGGAGCCTCAGACGAGCGTTCGGTGAGGGGAACCCGGATGAGCCGCGCACGTTGAACGAGAAGCTTCAGTGGTTGAAGCTATACGACCGGCGGCCGGAGTACGCCCAAATGGTAGACAAGTACGCCGTGCGGGAGTATGTCGCCCGAAAAATTGGTGAGCGTTATCTTAATCCGCTTTACCAAGTTTGTGACTCTCCCGAGGAACTGGAGTATGACACGTTTCCCGACGCTTTCGTTCTGAAGGCCACTCATGGGTCGGCGATGAATATCCTGGTTCCATCGGCTGCAAAGCTGGATCGACGGGCTGCCGCACGCAAAATGAAAAAATGGCTTAAGTCAAACTATTACTGGGCTGGTCGGGAGTGGATTTACAAACACGTGCAACCTCGTATCGTTTGCGAGAAGTTTCTGATGGACGCCAATGGCAACGTGCCGCCAGATTTCAAAGTGTTTTGCTTTAATGGGAAGCCAACGTACGTGTCTGTGGATCTGGGGCGTTTCTCGACACACAGTCGTGTGTTTTACGATGTGAACTGGGTACGGCAACCATTTGGATTTAGACACCCCTTGCCAGAGTACGATCTGGAGCGCCCTGAACGACTTGAGGAAATGCTCGCAGCCTCCGCTGCACTCGCCGAAACACTTCCTTTCGCCCGAGTGGATTTCTACTCAATGCCAGATCTTGTGTTCGGTGAAATAACTTTCTTTCCGGCGAACGGGACCGGGATGTTTCATCCTCAAGAATGGGATCGCATCTTGGGCGACATGCTGGTTTTGCCACCTGCCTATCGGCCTCAGACCGCTGAAAACAAGTGATTTTTGCTACTCTTGAATCTAATCTAATGGCTCTTTTCAACGAGCCGGCGTGCACTGTCCATTGAGCCGGGAGAAAGGGGTAACTCCTTAATGGGTGGCGTTATCCCGTACGTGAGCAGCTTCGGCGGTGTTAAGGTCCACAACATGGATGCTTTTTGCGAATCGGTTCCCCAGATCACATCTTTTCAAACCCTAGCAAGTAGCCAAAGCTCGTTGTCGCCCGCCTGTTCAGCGAGCGTGCTCGCGGCAACATCAAGGGCCCCGAACACTTTTCGCTGCGACGGCTTCATGACTGGTTATGAGGCCAGCTACGGAAGCCGTCGCAGTGTTATGACGTCACGGGATTCAAAGAGGGGGTGTATGAGGGTGAACTTCCGGCCCGTTCCGACCGGAGTGCACTACTGATGGCGAACCTTTCCGACAGCCCTACGCCCTGCATATCCGTCCTCATGTCGTGCTACAACGCCGAAGAATGGCTGGGCGCGAGCATCGAGAGCGTGTTGAAACAGACGCACACTGATTTCGAGTTCATCATCGTCAATGACGGCTCGCAGGACGGCACTCTCGCTCTGGCCCGGGATCATGCCGCGCGGGATGCGCGCATCGTGGTGATCGACAAGCCGAATACGGCTTTGGCGGACTCCCTCAATAAGGGCATAGAACGCGTGCGCGGGGAGTGGATCGCCCGGCTGGATGCTGACGACTTGTGCGAACCGGAGCGACTGGCGCGCCAGTTGGCAGCCGTTCGCGCCCGTCCCGGGCTCGTGCTGCTGGGGTCGGGATTCACGGAAATCGACGAGACGGGCGGTGTCATCCGCACCCATCGTTACCCGGACTCCCACAACGCTCTGGTCCGCCGTCTGGAACGCTCCGGCGCATTTTTCCCGCACTCTTCGGTATTCATGAGGACGACGGCTGTCAGACAAGTCGGGGGCTATCGCCCTCAGTTCAAAAGGTCCCAGGACACGGATATGTGGCTGCGTTTGTCGGAGGTCGGACAAATCGGCTGCTTGCAGGAACCGCTGGTGCGCATCCGCGTCCATGCGCAGCAAATCACGCACACGGGCGGCGGCAAAATGTCATGGCTTTACAGTCTGGCCGCCCGCACCAGTTACTTCCTCCGCCGGGCGGGCGCCGCGGATCCGGCAGGGGCCGAGTCCGAGGCGGAACGGGGGGCCTATTTCTCGTGGATCGAAGTGAAAATGGATCGGCACAGGGTTCTGGAGCGACGTCAAGCGTGGCAACGGGCGCGGGCCGGATACTTCGAAAGGAGAGGCGGGATACAGGGGGGGGCTACTTTTCTCTCACGTCTGCTGGCTTCGGGTTACGCTCTCCCGCTGCTGTGGGAAAAGGCCTTCGGCACGGCACTGTGCCGCAGGCTGGCGAAGGAATGGATCAGTGAAAAGGTTCGCGCGCGCGCATCCGGCGCGCCGTTGGAGGTGAATACGTGAAAGATGGAATCGTCGTCGGCCTGGATGCCTCGCGGAACCGCTCCGGCGGTGCGCAGACGCACGTGATCGGCCTGCTCCTCGGGTGCGATCCGCGGGATCATGGGATCCGGGAAGTCCATGTGTGGGCTTTTGAGTCCCTGATGAAAAAAATCCCGGACTTCCCCTGGCTGATCAAGCACACGCCCCCTGCTCTGGAAAAGTCGCTGCTTCATCAGGTACAGTGGCAGTACAAGGAACTGCCGCGCGAGGCGGAGCGTGTGGGCATCGACATTCTCTTCAATACCAGTGCCGGAACGGTTTGCCCATATCAACCCGCCGTCACCTTGAGTCAGGACATGCTCCCTTTCGAGCCCGGCGTGCCCCAACTCTTCGGCATCTCCAAGTACAGGCTCCGGCTGCTCCTGCTGTACTTCATCCAAAGTCGCCAGCTGAAGCGCGCCCACCTGGCCATGTTCCTGACGAACTACGCGCGGGACATGATTCAGAAGGTGGGCGGACCGCTGAAACGAACGGCCGTGGTCCCGCACGGAATCGGCGAGGAATTCCGGATACCGGAATCCAAGGGCGTGCTGCCGACGGACCGCCCCGTGCGTTGCCTGTACGTCTCCAACGCCATGCTTTACAAGAACCAGTGGCACGTCATCCGGGCCATCGGCAAACTGCGCGCGGAAGGCCGCAACGTGACCCTCCTGCTGGTGGGCGGCGGCGTCGGAATCGCGCAACGTATGGTCGAGGAAACCATGGCGGAGGTGGATCCGCAAGGCGCCTTCGTCACGCAGCTGCCCTTCGCCAAACACGGGGACATTCCCGGCTTCCTGAGCGAGGCGGACATTTTCCTCTTCGCGTCGAGCTGCGAGAATCTCCCCATCACCCTGCTGGAAGGCATGGCGGCGGGCCTGCCCATCGCCTCCTCCGATCGCGGGCCCATGCCCGAGGTGCTCACGGATGCCGGGGTTTATTTCAATCCCCAGGACGAGGACTCCATCGCGACGGCCGTGCGCCACCTGATTGACGAGCCGGACACGGCGCTGTACTCGGCGCGTCGCTCGCGCGAGCTCGCCGCCACTTACTCCTGGGAGCGCTGCGCGCGGTCGACCTGGACGGTTCTTCACGACGCGGCCCTCTCCGCGCGAAGCGTACGCCCGGGCAAGCGTACGTCAGGGGCGGGACAACCATGAGGGCGCCCGAAGACGGAAGGACCGCGGAGGACGCCCCGGGAGGGAAGCACAAGCTGCGAAAGCTTCTGCGCTTCGCCGCCATCTACGGACCCGGACGCGCGCTGGTCAAGGCGATGGGGCGGCTGCGCGTGGGCTTCTCGCTGGGAGGGCGCGGACGAGGATACCCCGGCGTCGGGGTGATCGGCTGCGGTCAGTTCGCGTTTTCGACAATCGCCTATTTCGTCCGCCGTTCGGCGCGGCTGGTCGCCTGCCATGACGTGGACGCCAAGGCGGGTGCGAGTTTTTCCCGGCTGTACGGAGCGAAGAGCGTTCCGGACACGGCCGCGATCCTGGCGGATCCTGCCATCGAGATCGTGTACGTGGCGTCGAACCATGCGAGCCATGCGGAGTACGCCATCGCGGCGCTCGAAGCGGGCAAGCGGGTCTACGTTGAAAAGCCGGTGGCCGTGACGCTTCCCCAATTGGCCGCCCTGCATGCCGCAGTCGGCGCCGGGGACCGTTCCGCAAAAATCTTCGCGGGGTACAACCGCCCGTTTTCGGGTGCGGTGCGCCATCTGGTGGAGCGGCTGGGAAATCCGTCCGGTCCCCTGACGCTGTCCTGCTTCATCTCCGGCCACGTGATCGGACCCGAGCACTGGTACCGCCGTCCGGAAGAAGGAACCCGCATTTGCGGGAATGTCGGCCACTGGCTCGATTTGGCCGTGCACCTCCTGTCCCTTCGTCACCTTCCCGATCGCTGGCACATCATGCTGGCCTGGACGAATCCCGAATCACGCGACGATGACGTTGCCATCAGTCTGACCAGCGAGTCCGGCGATCTCGTCAACATCGTCCTGACGGCCCGCAGTGAACCGTTCGAGGGTATCAACGAGACCATCAACCTGCAGTGGGGCGGGCTGATTGCCAAAATCGACGATTTCCGGGCCATGACGGTCTGGGAGGGCGTCAAGCTGAAGCGCTCCCGGTATTGGCCCAAAGACGTGGGCCACCGGTTGGCGACCCTTCAGCCGTTCCACGGAGGCCGAAACTGGGGCGAGGTCGAACATTCGTCCCTGTTGATGCTCCGGATCGCCGACATGGTCGTCCGTGGCGAGCGCTCTGCAGACTTCTCTTTTGCTTCGGAGTATGCGACTCTGGAGGCCTTGTCACAGAATACTTCAACCTGAAGGTCACATGCTTCAAATCATCCAGTCCTACCGTACCGGCGAAATGGAACTCGCCGAAGTCCCCGTCCCCTTTTGTGACGACAACGGCATCCTCGTGCGCACCGCCTGCTCCCTCGTGAGCGCCGGCACCGAGAAAATGCTCGTGGACCTCGCCAAAAAATCGCTGGTCGGCAAGGCCATGGCGCGCCCCGATCTCGTTCGCCAGGTGGTGGACAAGATGAAGAAGGAAGGCGTGAAGCAAACGCTGGAAAAGGTTTTCACCAAGCTTGACAACCCCATCCCGCTCGGGTACTCGTGCGCCGGAAAGGTGATTGCCGTGGGCCGGAATGCGGCGGGCTTCAAGGTGGGGGACTGGGTCGCCTGCGGCGGGGCAGGGTACGCCAACCATGCGGAAGTCAACTACGTGCCGCGGAACCTGGCCGTCAAACTCCCCGACGGACTGGATGTTGAAGCCGCGTCCTTTGCGACGGTCGGCTCCATCGCCATGCAGGGCGTGCGGCAGGCCGAAGTGCAACTCGGGCACCGCGTCGGCGTGATCGGCCTCGGCCTGCTGGGGCAACTGACCGTGCAGATCCTCAAGGCGTCCGGCGCCAAGGTCATTTGCACGGACATCTCTCCGGGCAAGCTGGAACTCGCGAAAAAACTCGGCGCCGATTGGGCCGCCGACGCGGATCACTTTGTTTCGCAGTCGGCCAACGTGACCGATGGCCACGGGCTGGACGCGGTCATCATCACCGCCTCCACGCCCAGCAACCAGCCCATTGAAACCGCGGGCGAGGCCTGCCGGTACAAGGGCAAGGTGGTGGTGGTGGGCATGGTGGGGATGGACGTGCCCCGCAACGCCTTCTACAAGAAGGAACTGGACCTCCGCCTCTCCATGTCGTACGGGCCCGGTCGTTACGATACCACCTACGAGGAGAAGGGGATCGATTACCCCTACTCCCTGGTCCGCTGGACGGAAGGCCGCAACATGCAATCCTTCCTGGAACTGTGTGCCGAAGGCCGCGTCACTCCTGCGGCCCTGGTGACGCACCGGTTCGGATTCGGCAAGGCACTGGACGCCTATGCCCTGTTCGAAGGCAAGGTCAAGGAACCGTACCTCGGCATCCTGCTCACGTATGATCTCGAAAAGGAACTGCCGCGCCACGTCACTCTGGCATCCGGCAGCCCCCGCAAGGACGCGGCCCTGCGCATCGGACTCGTGGGCGCGGGGAACTTTGCCAAGGGTGTGCTGTTGCCGAAGCTCTCCGCCATGAAGGATGTGAGTCTCGCCGCCATCGCCACGGCGACCGGCGTCTCCGCGCGCGGGACGGCGGAGAAGTACCGTATCGGCAAGGTGTTCGCCGACACCACGGCCCTGCTTGAGGACGGCGACGTCAACACGGTGTTCGTGACCACACGCCATCACCACCATGCCCCGGCCGTGCTTCAGGCGCTGGCCTTGGGCAAGCACGTGTTTGTGGAAAAGCCGTTGTGTCTCCGCGAGGAGGAGTTGCAAACCATCCGGGACGCCTACGAGGCGGCCTCGCCCCGGCCGGTTTTGATGGTCGGTTTCAACCGCCGCTTTTCGCCGCACGCCGCCAGGCTGCGCACGTGGATCCGTGAGGCGGGCGAGCGTCCGGTGATCCGGTACCGTGTGAACGCGGGGTTCATTCCCAAGTCCGTGTGGATTCAGGATCCGGAAGTGGGCGGCGGCCGCGTGGTGGGCGAGGTGTGCCACTTCGTCGACCTGTGCGCCTTCCTGACGGATTCTCCCGTGGAGGAGGTGTACGCCACCGTTCTGGAAACGCCGGGAGACTACAGCGCCGACAACCTCTGCATCACCCTGAAGCACGCGAACGGGGCACGTTCTTCCATCGACTATCTGGCCAACGGCGATCCGGCGGCTCCCAAGGAGTTTGTGGAAGCGTTTTGCGCCCGGGGCATCGCGACGTGCGAGGACTTCTGGGTCTCGACGTTTTCGCGCGCGGGCAGGAAGTCCCGCTTCAAATCCTCGGGGATGGACAAGGGGTTCGCCCAAGAGCTGACGGCGTTCGCGGATGCGGTCACGGGCCGCGCCGGTGAGCCGATTCCGTTCGACTCGCTGGTGAACACCACGCTGACGACCTTCCGCATCCTGGAATCGGCGGCGGCGGGCACGGCCCTCAAGGTGTAAGGACCATGCCGCACCCTGCAACGCTGTGGCGAACCTTGCGTCACCTGCGCCCGCGGCAGGCCGCGTGGCAATTGCTGCATCGCCTGTTGCCGCCGCGCAACCCCGCGCCTCTGGCGTGGGGCGGGCGGGAGGTCACGGTGCGCGTCACCCGCGAGCGCAACACCGGCCGCGTCTATTTCGACGGCGCGTCCGGCTTCAACTTCAACAACGAGGTCCGCACCTTCGCGGGGTGGAGCGATCCCGGCGCGCGCCGGTTATGGCTGTACAACCTGAACGCCATGGCCTGGCTTTTTGACTGCGCTGGGGACGAAGAGCGCGAAGCGTGGATCCGGAAGTGGATTCGTGAAAACCCTCCCCACCAAGGGGGAGTCGGCTGGGAACCCTACCCCCTCTCGTTGCGGCTTTTTTACTGGTCCAAGTACTACGCCCACGCACGGGCGCGGGGCGTGACCCCCGATCCCGAGGAACGCGAGTCGCTGGGGCGGCAGTCGGCGCGCCTGCTGGCCAACCTCGAATTTCATCTGGACGGGAATCACCTGCTGGAGAACCTGCTCGCTCTGGTTCATGCCGGATTTTACTGGGACGACAGTGCACGCTCGCACCGCGCCCGGAGGCGCGTGCAGCGGCTGCTGACGGACGCGCTGGCGGAACAGTATTTGCCGGACGGCGGCCATTACGAGCTCAGCCCGATGTACCACGCGATCCTGTTGGAGCGGGTGCTCGATCTTTTGAACGCATGGCCGGAGGGCGGCACAGAACCGTTCCCCGGCCTGCGCGCCACGCTGACGACCGTGGCCTTGAAGGGCTTGGACTGGCTGGAGGCGATGTCCGTGGGAGGCCGCTTCGCGCTTTTCAACGATGCGGCGTACGACACCGCGCCGGAGGCCGGGCGCCTGCTGGAATTCGGGACGATCTTGCTCGGTCGCCCCCCGCTCGCCGCGATGCCTTTAATGTCCATGCCGCCCTCCGGGTACTACCGCGCCGAGGCGGGGGGCTTCACCGTGATTTTCGACGCGGGGCCGCTCGGCCCCGATCGCCAGATGGGACATGCGCAGGGCGACCTGCTCTCGTTCTGCCTGTGGTTGGGCGAGGCGCCAATCCTCGTGCACCCGGGGAATTACGAGTACCTCTCCGGCGGGATGCGCGACTATTGCCGGTCCACCGCCGCGCACAACACCTTCGTCCCCGACGGGGCGGAACAGGCGGAATGGTGGGCAGCTCACCGGGTGGGGTGGAGAGCACGCCCCCGGGACGTGCGGGCGATCGTGGATGCGGCCTCCGGGGAGATTCGCCTTCGGGGTGCGCATGACGGCTTCACCCGCTTGCCGGGGAAGCCCGTGCACGCCCGGGAACTCGTCCTGACGGAAACGTCCCTGCTCGTCCGGGACTCGTTGTCCGCCGATCCGGGGCGACCGTCGCGGGCGTTCTTTCACGTTCATCCGGATTGCATCGTGGAACGAGGCGGGAACGCCGTGGTCCTCACGGCCCCGGGCGGCGCATTGCGCTTGGAATCGGCCGCCGCGCTGAGTGTGGAGGACTCTTGGTATTGTCCGGAGTTCGGCGTGAAGCGACGGAACAAGGTCGTGGTCGCGACGGCGAACAGCGGGGTGTCCTGCGAAGTTGTGATCCGGACGGCGTGAAGACCTCACCGCGGCGGTCCGGCGGACTCAGGATCCCGGAGCGGGCGTGTCGACCTTGCCCGGTGACGCGTGCCCGGAAGGTTGCAGCGCGGACAAAGGGCGGAGCGAGAGCGATAC
Source organism: uncultured Bifidobacterium sp. (assembly GCA_964555105.1). Taxonomy (GTDB): domain Bacteria; phylum Fibrobacterota; class Fibrobacteria; order UBA11236; family UBA11236; genus UBA11236. Next base: position 12,105 of record CAZKRC010000018.1, read on the forward strand.
GCGGTAGCAGACGGCAAGAACCGCCCAGATGATGACGGTGTTGATACCGTATTTTTCGGCATACCACAGGAAGTGTGGCCCCGAGGACGCCAGCATGCAGAGGAAGGTCAGATTGAGAGCACTCAGCCGGTGCAGTGCCTTTTTCTCGCCGGCGGTGAGCAGATAGGCCAGGATGCCGGGGATGATCAGCACGCCGATCATCCGGAAATTCATGAAGGGAAGGACCGTATAGTGGGTACCTCCCATGCCGTAACGCATTTCGAACGACGGCCCGGTGAACTTTGACAGAGGCCGGGTGTAGCCCAAGGCGTCGGCCACAAATCCCGGCGGCAGGGACAGGAAAATGTCCTTGTAGTCTTTTCCGAGCTTGAGCGGGAGCAGATCGTAGATGTGATCGCCGGCGACGGAGAGCGGCGTCAGGAGGATCGCGCTCCAGGTCCCGTGCAGCAGGTTGGAGAAGCCGAGCTTTCCGACGGAGTTGAGATCCACCATCAGTTGAAAGAGGTCCGCGGCGCTGTCGACATAGGTCAGATAGGAACGCAAGGTGCCGATCAACATGGAGATTACCACCAGGGCGAAGCCTCCACCAGCGATGTACAGCCACGGCAGTTTTTTTTTGGTCGCCTTGAGAAGCGGTGCCCCCCAGTAGAAGTAGGTGAGCAGGCAGCCCAGCACGAACGGCACCGCCGTACGGCTGCCGCGCAACAGTTGCAGGTAAAACAGGATGTACAGAACGACCAGCAACAGGATTTTCCGCTTCAGCGATTTTCGCGCGGCATTTTGATCCAGCACCATGTCGCTCAAGGCGAAGGCCAGCAAGGTGTACGACACCATTACGGCCGAGCCGAAGCTGGCGTTGTCTAACACGGATTCATTCCCTTGGGCGTACTGCGCGGTGAAGAGAGTTTCCGTCGGGGTCACCAGCCAGGAGAGCAAAGTCCCGGCCGCCACCCAAATCAACCAGATGGGCATGCTCATGGAGGAAATACCTCTGAAGTCGGGCCCGACAGTCAGTCCTTTGTCGCGGTCGATGGGCGCGCCATGAAGAAAAGCCCCGATACAAAAGCTGATGGCTCCGGTGGCCCCAATCATGGCGGTCAATTCGATGATGCGCTCTTCGAGCATGTACGGGCGTATAATGAACCCCCACAGAGCAAAGGGGGCTTCGCGTTCGAAGTCATAAAACAGATAAGGGGGGATGTGGATGAAGGGCAGTGCGAAAATGAGCCAGTAGAGCAGAATCAGCTGGCCGATACGCTTGTCTTGGTACCGTTTCCACAAGAGGACAGTGACAGTGGTGAGTACCGCCACCGAAAGCCAGATGGGGAAATACCGTCCTTCATGAAAGGAAATGACGGAGTAGATCCCGACGGCAAAAAGAAAGAAAAGTGACATGGAATTCTCGGACGCGAATGTAGAAAAGGCCTGTGGGGGCCTTTCCCTCAGCCTCGCGAATGTAGAAAAGGCCTGTGGGGGCCTTTCCCTCAGCCTCGCGAATCCGGTTAGCGCGCCGTCAGGAAGAAGGTCCGGGAGAGCTTTCCCGAGTCCCAGGTGAGCCGCAGGTAATAGATCCCAGGGCTCAGCGACGTCCCGTCGCGATGGCGGGCCGGCCAGAATGCCGAGTGCTCTCCGTCGTTCCGGCCGGTGGATTTCATCTCGGCGATGATTTTCCCTTTGGCGTCATGGATCCTCAAGGTCGCGACGTCGGGATGAAAGGTCTTCCACCAGAACACATAGCCGTTCGCCGTTCGTTTTGCCTCGAGCAACGGCTGGGGGCCGGGGCCGTTCTTGTGGGTGGAGGGCGGAGACGTGTCCGTGCCGCCGTCCAGCTGGAGCAGAAAGGAGACGAGCCGTTCCTTTTCCAGTGTGGTCAGGTGCGAGGTTTTCCCGTGCTGATCGTTCGGGTTGCGGCTGGTGATGACCTCCATCAAGGTCGCGGCGGAGCCATCGTGCAGGTAGGGGCCGCCCTCCCACACGCCGAGCAAGGACGGCGTGTCCAGTCCGGTCAGGGGTTTGCCCATTCTTTGGCCGGATGTCCCCCGGAGTGTCCCGACGTTGTGCAACAGGAAGCCTTCCGCCGAAAGGAAACTCTGGGCCACCGTAGAAGAGGACGGCGAGAGAAGGCTCGGGAGGGATTTGTAGGACAGGGTTTTGTCCGCATCATTGCCGCTGGCGGTGAATCGGGGCGGGGCGTGGCAGGTGGCGCACCCGACGTCGGTGCGGAAGAAGATCTCCCGGCCTGCCCGCCCGGCGTTTGTCATGACGCCGGACGCTTCCCGGTAGGGACTTTTTCGGACGGTGCCGAGAGAGGTGACGTAGGCGGCGAGGGCGTCCAGTTCTTCCGAAAGTCCGGCCTTGGGGTCGCCGAGCGGGGCAGACCGATTGCCGGAGTTGAACTGGGCGTCGGTCAGGAATCCGGCTCCTCCGAAGGCGTCGCGGATGTCGTTTTCGAAGTCCTGGATCTCGTCGAAGTTGGCGGACCAGTGGACGGGGCCATGCGCCATGCCCCCTTTCCCGATCAGAGTGCTCGTCCGCCGCAACCCTTCGCCCTTGTGCGTGAAATCCCAGACCCGCCCGTCGCTCCCGCCGTCCATGTGGCACACGACGCAACTCATGTAGCGGTCCCGCGACATGCGCGGGTCGGAGGCGTTGTGAAAGATTTGCTTCCCGCGAAGGATGGAAGGGGGCAGGGAGTCGTTGACGACGGTTTTGACGAGCTTCCTGATGGGAACGGCGTTTATGAGACCTAAACGCGAGATATCGTATATACCGACCTCTCGGGACATATAATAGTGTATGTACAGCAGGCTGTCTTTGGCATCTGCAACGACTCCTATCGGAGAGAGTTCGGTCAAGAGGCTTTCCGGCTCAATTGCTGTGGAAATCTGTCCCGTAATAGCATTGATCACGACGGTATGGTTCGAGCCTCCGGTGGTGACGAATGCGTGGATGCCACGATTGTCGAAACTGACTGCGTTCGCCATGCTGCGGTTGTCGAAGTCGAGTCGTAGTGAAGCAATTTCGGACCGGTCGTCAAGTGAGATGACGCTCAGCCCAGTCCGGACAGTGGATTCAAAGGTGGGAGGCGCGGAGAGCGGGTCGACGGTCAGTCCACGTCGAACGTTGTCCTTTTTGAAGGGAACCCACGCACTTTTTCCGTCCGGAGTGATGGCGATGGCGGCTAGCGCGTTCGGTACGCCACTGCCTCCGTTGGGGTGATCGGGCGTGTTGTCGTGTTCTAGGCGGATAATTCGAGAAAGTGTGAAATTCTGGAGAGAAATTTCGGCGACTTCTCCACTTGAATCCGGAGAGATGAACCGGGTCGCGTAGGCACGATTTCCGTCCGGAGTAATCGCGATTCCGCGCGGTTTGCTGAAAACGTACACGCTTCCATCTATTTCAAGAGTGGACGTCTTTATTCGAATAACCCGTCCTGTTGCTTCGAGCGTCACGTAGGCCATGCTCCCCTCAGGATTGAAGGCGATTCCATAGGGTCTTGAAGAGGGCGGGAGAGGGACGAGTACGGCTTGCAGGTTGTTCTGGTTAATCACGGATATTGTTGCGTCGTCCTGATTTACAACCCAAATGCGCCCACCCTGATCCTGAGCCAGCGTTTTGGGACCTCGTCCCACACGAACTTCATGAACCTTTTCAAGATTTCGGGTGTCAATCGCGGTGACTGTACCCTGATCTGGATTAGTATTCCAGACCTTTCTTGCGGCGGTATCAATGATGATTGTGCTGCTGTTGGTCGCTCTTTTGGCGGCAGGCGGGTTGATGACCGTGTGGGTGATCGCGACGGGGTTGTTGTGGTTCTCGATGTACGCGAACACGTTGTAAACACCCGGTTTTTTGTAGGAGTAGTCACGCTGGACGGTATCTTGTGAGACCTGCGTTTGTGTGCCGTCTCCGAAATCCCAGGTAACTCGGGTGACCTCTCCGGTGTTACACAACACGGTGAATCTCACCGCGCCGTTGACAGAAGATACTGGTGAGCTTTGCGCCAGGCGACAATCCACCGGGTACTTGATTGTTGAGAAGGTGCTGGTGAAGTCGGCTTCGTTCAGGTTTCCGGAAAGATCACGGAGTGTTCCGGCTTTCACGAAGACTTCGTACGTCGTGTCAGAAAGCAAAGGTACGTGTGGATGAAAATTGACGATTCCGGTCTGGTGTGCGAAGTGCCCCTCAAGCGCGCTTCCCCCCGGGAGCCGTACCTTGATGCTATTGGTGTCTACTGTGGAGCCTTCCACAAGCTCTGATAGAGTGAGACCGATGCGGGTCGTCAAGGGTTGCCGGGTAGCACCATTGCGGGGAACTACCATGGTGACTTTCGGTCCGATCATATCCTTGTGCATCTGGTGCGGAATGATCGTACTTCCGGTTCCATGATCGTTTCCAATGAATACGATATTTCCCATTGCGGTGACGAACCCGTCATCGGCATTGGCGCGGCCGGAGGCCCCCGTCATCACAGTCGGGTAAGTCGGATCAGACATGTCGACTTTGCTGAAGCGCTGTGGGACGCCTATGAAGGCGTATCCGTCGGAAAAGCTCACATAACCACCTCCACCACTGTCAGTTAGGGCCATACTCATCCGCTCCAGTTGTGCTGGATTGGTCACGTCGAACACTACAGCTCCGTTGAGTGGACGCTTACGGGCACTCAAAACCAACCGATCACCATTCACGAGAGATGAATAAGCTGAGAGATCGTTGATATAGGACAACAGGCGCGGGTTGTGCGGATCCCCGATATCGAGCGTGGTGATCCCCGATTTTCCTGCGTCGAAGCCGCTGAGGATCAAGAGGTTTCCGATGGCATGGGTCGGCCCGATCCGGTATCCGCCCAAATCTTTGATGGGAACGGATTTGACGAACTTCGGATCTGTCGGGTCTTCCGCATCCACGATGTACAACCCGCTTCCATTGCCGCCACCATAAACGTAACGGCCCTGCCAGTGCGTCCACCACATGCCACGGTCATAGTCGCTTTTGGAAATCCCGGGAAGGGAGATCGATCCGATTTTACGGGGTTTACGGATGTCGCTGAAATCCCAAAACTGCATGCCCGTGTGAGATTGTACGCAGACGACATCTCCACGAAAGCCCCAGCCATGAGCTTCGCGGATGTCCCAAGTGTCTTCATTGTACTCATCGTGAACGAGTACGGGTTTGCGGGGATTGCTGATGTCAAAAAACGCGATTCCGCCATCTCCTTCGCCGCTGTCCTTTGAATAGAACAGGACGAGGTATCCTCTGTGCATGGCGGCGCGACTATGTCCGTACTTGTTGTAGATCACGCTGACAGGCTTGCCGACTTCCGAGGCGCTATACTCCAGGTTGCCCAAACCCGGTCCTTGGGAGAAGACGGAACGCGGAAGCACTGCTGCAAGCAAGAGTGCGGTCAACTGGATGATTGACGGCTTCATGCTAGGTCATGATCCCTTGATCGGTTGGCCAGGTAAAATCAAGGGGGAGCACACCACCTGCTGGATGAGCGCTGGACATACTTAGAGCTATTGGTAGCATGATGACTGTTACAATCGGGTGAAAAGCGCAGAAAGCTGAACGGAGGAACTCAGGTTATGCAAGTGTACCGCCAAATGGTGAAAAATTGTTCTGAAAAGGCACGCCGGAATGTCAGAACCGGTACCAGTGCATCTGGGGACTGTTCGGGGATGGGAAGCGTTCACGTATGCTGCATTTTTGGCAGGACAGGGCGCGCACCCCCGGTGACTAACTACCTTGTCCCTCACCAAGAACATGACAGGATTCCGCAAGAAACCATGAAAATCCTCTTTTTTTGCCACTATTTTCATCCGGAAGTGAACGCCCCGGCGTCACGGACCTATGAAAACGCCAAACGCTGGGTCAAGGCGGGACACGACGTCACCGTCATCACCAGCGCCCCCAACGCCCCGCGGGGAGAAGTGTTCCCTGGCTACAAAAACCGGCTCCGGCAAGTCGAAATCGTCGACGGAATCCGGGTGGTCCGCGTCTGGACCTTCATCGCCGCCAACAAGGGCACCTGGCGCCGCATTCTGAACTATCTCAGCTACATGGTGACCGCCACCCTCGCCGGAGTCCTGGAAAAGCGCCCCGACGTCATGGTCGCCACCTCCCCCCAGTTCTTCTGCGGCTGGGCGGGGGTCCTGACCCGTTGGGTGCGCCGGTGGCCCTTCGTGCTGGAAATCCGTGACATCTGGCCGGAATCGATCACCACCGTCGGGGCCATGAAAAAAGGCCTGGCCACGCGGATTCTCGAGAAAATGGAACTCCGGATGTACGCCGCGGCGGACCACATCGTGGCGGTGGGCAAGGGGTATCGCGACAACCTCGTCGCGAAGGGGGTTCCTCCCGCCAAGGTGTCCGTGATTTACAACGGCGTCGACCTGGAAACGTTCCAGCCGATGAACAAGGACGAAGAGTTCCTGCGCCGCTACGGTCTGCAAGGACGCAAGGTGTGCGGGTACATCGGCACCATCGGCATGGCTCACGGGCTGGAGGTGGTGATCAAGGCTGCCGAGAAAACCCGTGACGAGCCCTGGACGTTCCTCATTGTCGGCGACGGCGCACGCGCCGATGCCTTGCGCGAAGAAGCACGCAGCAAGGGGCTCGACAACGTCGTGTTCACCGGCCGACTCTCCAAGGCCGAAATGCCGGCCGCTTGGGCGGCGCTCGACGTCTGCCTGATCCACCTCCGCAAGTCGGATCTTTTCGAAACGGTCATTCCCTCCAAAATGTTCGAGGCGATGGGCATGGAGATCCCCATCCTCATGGGCGTGCGCGGCGAAGCGCTGGGGATTGTGTTGGACGCCGGGGCGGGGATCGCGGTCGAACCCGACAACCCCGACAGTCTGGTGGAAGGGTGCCGCCGCATGTACTCCGGTGACGCCGGCCACGAGTTCGGACGATCGGGGCGCACGTTCGTCACGGCCCGTTTCAACCGCGACAATCTGGCCGCGGACTATCTTGAGGTCCTGAAAAAAGTCAACTGAACCCGTCGCGTGGCACAGTTCGCGCTGCGGAACCGAGGAAACCATGAAAAAAGTGATGCTTGTGTGCGGCGCCCGGCCGAACTTCATGAAGATAGCCCCCGTGATCAAGGCCATGCGCCGTCACGGCGAGTTGACGCCCTACCTCGTGCACACCGGTCAGCACTACGACGAAAAGATGTCCGGCTCGTTCTTCACGGACCTGGGCATCCCCGAACCGGACGTCGATCTGGGTGTGGGCTCAGGATCGCACGCCGTGCAGACCGCCAAAATCATGGTGGAATTCGAGAAGGTATGCGAGCGCGAGAAACCCGACATGGTCGTGGTCGTGGGCGACGTTAATTCCACCATGGCCTGCGCCATCGTCGCCAAGAAATTGTGGATTCCCGTGGCTCACATCGAGGGGGGCCTGCGTTCCGGCGACATGAAAATGCCCGAGGAAATCAACCGGCTCGTCACCGATTCCATCACTGACCTGTTTTTCACGACAGACCCGGACGCCAACGCCAATCTCAAGCGCGAGGGGGTCCCTGCGAAAAGGATTCACTTTTCCGGAAACGTGATGATCGATACCCTGCTCGAAAACGTTGAGCGGGCCGGGGCCACTTCGGATATTCTCACCCGCCTGAACCTCAAGGAAAAGGAATACGCGTTCCTCACCTTGCATCGCCCTTCCAATGTGGACGATCCGGAAGTCCTGAAAGGTCTGCTGGAGGCGCTGAACTACATCCAAGAGCGCGTCAAACTGGTGTTCCCGGTACATCCCCGTACCTTAGGGCGCATCGATGCTTTCGGCCTTCGCCCTATGCTCGATGCCATGAAAAATACCGTGGTGCTCGAGCCCCTCGGCTATCTCGACATGCTTCAGATCAATCGCAATGCGCGCTTCGCGCTCACCGATTCCGGGGGCTTGCAGGAAGAGACGACGGTATTTGGCGTTCCCTGTATCACGCTTCGGGAAAATACGGAACGGCCGGTTACCGTGGAGGTGGGCACCAGCGAACTCGCCGGCAGTGACCCTGCCAAGATCCGGAATTGCGTGGATCGCATCTTGGCCGGGAAGTGGAAAAAAGGAGCGAGGCCGGAAGGTTGGGACGGACAGGCAAGTATCCGAATCGTGGACACCATCGGGACCTACTTGTCTCCGGCCTGATTGAGGGCTGCCGCGACATCAGCCTGTAGGCCCCTACCGGCGCGAGTGGATGAAGCGGACGCTTACAGCCTCCACAACTTCACGCCGCCGGGCGTGGATTCTCGCGCGAGCACGTTCTTCACATCCGTCACCACGCCTTCTCCACCGTCCAGAAGCTTCTGAATTCCGCTCCAGCCCATCTCCTTGAAGGTGGCGTGAGCCACGGCCAGGATTACTCCCTGAGCAGGCCGCGCCTTTTCGAGGGGGACGAGTTGCACGCCGTATTCATGCTCGGCTTCATCGGGGTAAGCCATGGGGTCCACGACTTGAACGGTGGCACCAAAGGCGGCAAGCTCCCGCAAGATGTCCACAACCTTGCTGTTCCGCAGATCGGGGACATTTTCCTTGAATGTCAGCCCCAATACGGTCACGACCGGCGTTCCTCCGGGGAAACGTTCACATCCGGCCTGCAACACGCGTTTCATCGTTTCTCTCGCGATGTAGGCGCCCATCCCGTCATTCACGCGCCGGCCCGAAAGGATCATGCGCGGGTGGTATCCCAGCTCCTCCGCTTTGTGCGTGAGGTAGTACGGATCCACGCCGATGCAGTGCCCACCCACCAGGCCCGGCTGAAACTTGAGGAAGTTCCACTTGGTGCCTGCGGCGGCCAGAACATCATTGGTATCGATTCCGGCGCGCTGGAAAATCAACGCCAGCTCGTTCACCAAGGCGATGTTCACGTCGCGCTGGGTGTTCTCGATCACCTTCGCGGCCTCGGCTACCTTGATGGAGGCGGCACGGTACACCCCTGCCGTTACCACACTCTCGTACACGGCGGCGATGATATCGAGCGATTCGGCATCCATGCCCGCGACCACCTTGGTGATCTTGGTGAAGGTGTGTTCGGTATCGCCCGGGTTGATACGTTCGGGCGAGTAACCCACCTTGAAATCAACGCCGCACTTCAGGCCCGACTCCCGCTCGAGAATGGGCACGCAAATTTCTTCCGTGGCCCCAGGGTAGACCGTGCTCTCGAACACCACGATGGCGCCCTTGGAAAGATTCTGTCCGACAGTTGTCGATGCCTTGCGGAGGGGGGTGAAGTCCGGGCGGTTGGCGCCGTCCACGGGCGTGGGCACCGCGACGATCAGGAAATCGGCTTCGCGCAATTTTGCGGTATCGGCCGTGAATTCCGTCTGAATCCCCGCGAACTCTGCGGCGGCCACATCCCGGTTACGGTCGTGACCACGCTTCAGTTCCTCGACACGTTCGACATTGATGTCGAAGCCGGTCACCTTTTGTTTCTTGCCGAAGTGAAGAGCGATGGGCATGCCGACATAGCCGAGGCCGACCACGGCGATTTTGCGGGAAGTTGTCACAAATAAACCTTTCTACATGATATCGCTACGCAATGTAGGAATTCCAGCCTTATCGTTTCCGGAACCCGAAGGAATGGTATCGATCCGATAACACTTCGCCATCCATTACCCCAGACTCGAGCCACGAGGTTCTTCCAGCAACAGGCCCCTCAGGGCGCCGGGGCTGCGGGAGATCTTCCGAATGCCACCCTTAAAGCCGTGCGCAAGGCAAAGACGAAAATGTTCATCAGACCTTGTAATACTCCCGGTACCACTCCACGAACTTGCCCACGCCCTCGGTCACCGACGTCGCCGGCTTGAACCCCGTGTCGCGCATCAGGTTGTCCACGTTCGCGAAGGTATCGGGCACGTCGCCCGGCTGCAACGGCAGCAGGTTCAGCGTCGCCTTCTTGCCCAGCTTCTCCTCCAGCACCTTGATGTAATCGAGCAGCTCCACCGTGTCGTTGTTGCCGATGTTGTAAATGCGGAAGGGAGCGTTGCTGGTGGCGGGGTCCGGGTTCAGGCTATCCCATTGGGGGTTGGGCTGCGCGGGCCGCAGGGCGGTGCGGTAAACGCCTTCGACGATGTCATCGATGAAGGTGAAGTCGCGG
>CAZKRC010000019.1:0-21935 GCA_964555105.1 uncultured Bifidobacterium sp.
CCTGCTCCCGCCGTGAGAGGGCGGTGTCCTAACCACTAGACGAACGCTCCAAGGGTCGGGAAAGATAGTAAGGCGAACAGTGGTCGGAAAGGAATATCCGGATTTCCGTGCCGCGCGGCCAGGTATTTCCGGGGGGCTCGTATCCCGGCGCCTGCACGCAAGGGCGGGGGTGTCCTTGCACGTTGATAAAAAAAGGAGAGCGAGGGTGTCCCCCGCTCTCCTCCGTGTTTTGTTCGCCGGCGGCTTGCGCTGCCCGCTTCCCGCTCAATCCCGGTATACTTCGTCCAGACGGTTCACGACCTTCGCGGACTTGGTCAGATCCTGCGTCCACTGCTGGTACAGGTTCGAGGTCTGGAACAGGTCACCCTCCGCGCGCGCCGCCTGGATGTTTTGGTCGCGCTGCGCGGGCGACAGGGGCTCCGATGCGGTCACGAGCGCGAATACCGCCCCTTCGCTCGTCGTATGAACCGGTCCCCATTCACCGACCTTTTGCTGCATCGCCCTGAAGAGGGTCGCATCACCGAATCCGAAGCCGGGCGCGTAGGCTTCACCCGACACCGTGGTGGCGGTTTCCAGCGTGGCCTTGCCCACGGTCGCGGGCAGGGACGCGCCTGCCGTCAACACTTCGGCACGCGCCTTTTCGGCTTCGGCGCGTGCGGCTTCAACCTGTTGCGCACGGGCGAGGGAGGCGGCCACGGCATCCCGGGAGCGGGCGAAATCGCGTCCCTGTTCGAAAGACTCTTCACGCTGGAGCACGAAGACGGCGTTTTCGTTTTCCAGGACTTCGGAGACCTTGCTCTTGCGTTCCGCAGGGCTGAATGTGAAGGCGCTCGCGCCCATTACGTAGCCGGAGAGCGGCACCGGATTACCCTTCTCGAAGAGGGGCGTTTTCTCGACGGTGACACCGGCTTCGCGGGCGGCGGCTTCAAGTCCGCTTCTCACGGCCTTCTCACGCAACGCGAGGGCGATGGTCTTGACGCTGTCGAGTGTTTCCGCGCCGGCGGTGATCGTCAGCAGGATGTGGCTGACCGTCGCCTTTTCCTCGCCGGCCTCCACCGCCTTGCCGTGAAGCTTGATGATGTGGTAGCCGAAAGGGCTCAGCACGGGCGCGGAGGTCTGGCCGGGCGCGAGCGCGAATGCGGTGTTCGCGAACTCGGGCACCCATTCGCCGCGTGAGGCGGCCGGCAGCATGCCGCCATTATCGGCGCTGCCCTGGTCGCTTGAGTAGCTGCGGGCCATCTCCGCGAAGTCTTCGCCGTTTTCCAGGCGCTCATGCAGTTCGGCGGCGAAGTCGCGCATCACCGCGGTATCCTCGGCCGACGGAGCCAGCGGCAGGGCGACGTACGACAAGCTTGCGGCCGCCTCGCGCGACCAGAAGCTGTCGGGATGGGCTTCGAAGTGAGCCTTGAGGGCCGCTTCGTCGAAACCGGAGGGATCCACCGGGAAGGCGTCGAGGGCGACGCGATAGTACCGCAGCGATGCGCGATCTTCGCGCGTCGCCAGCAGGAACGCTTCTTCGAGGTCGGTGCGGTGCACCTGGCTCCGGAAAATCTGTTGCAGCTGCAACTGGGGAATCTGCGCGGTCTTCAGTTGCATCTCGATCATGCGCAGCGCCGGACGATCATAGATGGAGTCCTGCGTCAACCAGTTGCGGTACAACAGGTAGTTCTGGGTCGAATCGCGGAGGAAGAACGGCACCGCGTCGGGTCCCTCGTACTGGGCGATGGTGGCGGCGACCTGCTGGGGGTTGCTGAGCAGCCATGCCTGCATTTCCTCGACGGTCGCGCGCAGGGAGTACGCGTTCAGCATGCGGTTCAGCAGGATGTTCTGCACGCGGAACTGGAACAGGCTGGTACGGAGCTGTGCGGATTGGGCGGCGTCCGGAGCGCGGCCGGTGCGGGCCTCTTCGCCCCGGATGTAGTTCTGGAGCTCCTGCTGGAAGGAAACGGTGGAGATCTCCTCGCCGTTGACCTCGCCCACGGCCTGCACCGAAGTCATGCCCTGACTCGAAGGAAGATCCATCATGATCAGGCTGCCGCCGATCAGGACGGCGGCGCCGATGATGGCCCACTTCGATTGCTTTTTGACCCACATCATGCTCATGGAAACCTCACTACCCCGCGCAGGGCGGGTACGCGATCGTGATCGATGCCCGCGTCACACGACGGGGCAACCAGAAAGCCCACCGTGCTCACGGAGGGCATGAGGCGCGAAAAGTACCTTCCCCGGAGGGGGGGCGCAAGGTTTTAATGGGGCGAAAGGCCGGGTTTGGTGAGGGGGCGGACGCCCTTCGGGCGGGCGGGAAGGGGGCGGTCCATGAGGCGTGGGATCTCCGGGATTTGGGGAGGCGCGAAGGAAAGGGCGGGATCCCGCAACGCGCGGTTACATTTCAGACGCCATGAGCGCACGCCAGAACGGTCTCTCCGCAGTCTACGATTTCATCGTCATCGGGTCCGGGATTGCCGGATTATCCTTCGCCTTGCAGGCGGCCCGGCACGGGAGGGTGCTCGTGCTCACCAAGAGCCTGACCGGGTCGGGCTCCACGCAACGGGCACAGGGGGGGATCGCATCCGTCATTGATCCGGCGGATTCGCTGGAGCGTCACGTCCAGGACACCTTGGTCGCGGGGGCCGGTTTGTGCCGGCGCGATCGCGTGGAGATTCTCGTCGGCAACGGCCCGGCGGCGGTCCGCCGCCTGGTCGACTGGGGTGCGCGCTTCACCCGTGCCAGCGCATCCGCGCGGTCGCAGGGGCTGCCCTTTGATCTTGCGCGCGAAGGCGGGCACTCGGATGCCCGCATCGTGCATGCGCGCGACGGAACGGGGCGGGAAATCCAGCGGGCCCTGATCGAAGCGGTCCGCACGGATGCGCGGATCACCGTGCGCGAAAACATGCTGGCCATCGACCTTGTGACGGCCCGACACCTCAAACAGGGTGCGGGTGATCCGGATTCCCGCGCCGTGCATGGAGTCTATGCGCTGGATGCGACGACGAACAAGGTCGAAATGCTTCTGGGAGCCGCGACCTTGCTGTGCACCGGAGGCGTGGGTCAGGTGTATGCCTACACCACCAACGACTCGGTCTCCACCGGAGACGGCATCGCCATGGCCTACCGCGCCGGCGCCGCCGTGGAGGACATGGAGTTCATGCAGTTCCACCCGACGGCCTTCTACAACCCCGGGGCCCCGATCTTCCTGATTTCGGAGGCGCTTCGGGGCCACGGCGGCGTGCTGCGCAACCGCGAAGGCGTGGCCTTCATGGAGCACGCCCACCCCCAAAAATCCCTTGCTCCCCGCGATATCGTCGCCCGCGCCATCGATGCGGAAATGAAAAAAACGGGCGAACCGTGCATGTACCTCGACATGACCGGGCTGGGAACACGTGCCGATCTTCGCAAGCATTTTCCCAACATCTTCGACCATTGTCTCAAGCATGGCATCGACATGTCCGTGAAGTGGATCCCCGTGGTCCCCGCGGCCCATTTCATGTGCGGCGGCATCAAGGTGGACGAACATTCCGCGACGGAACTTCCCAACCTGTACGCGGTGGGCGAAGTGGCATGCACGGGCGTGCATGGCGCCAACCGTCTCGCGAGCAATTCGCTGCTGGAGGGCGTGGTGTTTTCCGAGCGTGCCTTGGCGCGCATCCTGGAGACCGCGCCGTCGCGGCCGTCACCCGGTCACTTCCGCGCGTGGGACAGCTTCCGCCTGCGTCCCGCGCCGGAGACCGTGATCTATTCCCACTCCCTGGACACGATCCGTTCGACGATGTGGCATTATGTCGGCATCGTGCGCAGTGATTTCCGTCTCGCGCGCGCGGCGGAGTTCCTGCGGGTGATCGGGCGACAGATCCAGTCCGACTACTGGTCGTTTTCGGTCGAGCCCGACCTGATCGAACTCCGCAACCTGACCTTGTGCGCCGAGCTGATCGTGCGCAGCGCGCGCCGTCGCCGTGAGTCGCGCGGCTTGCACTACAACGTCGATCATCCCGACAGGTTGGCGGTCGCCCGGCATACCGTGCTGAGGCCGCCACGCATCCGTTCGTGAGGGACGCGTCCGCACTCCGGATCCTGCCATGAACGGTTCGCTTGATTTCACGGGGACGTGGTGGTGGGGGCCGCTTCTTGCGGTTCCCGGGTTGTGGTTGACGGCGCGCCTTTACCTGCGCGGATCCGTGCGGCATCGTGTGCCGGCCGCGTTGTCGGCTGTCGCGTGGCTGATGTTGGGGTTGTGGGCCGTGTCCCCCGTGTGGCGTTCCCGCCCCGAGGTCTGGCATCCGCCGCTGGTGATCCTGGCGGTGGATGAAAGTCCCGGCTATGCGGCGTTGGGCGCCCGTGATTCCGGCGTGAAGGAGCGGCGGGCCGCGCGCGCGCATTACGAAAAGAGAGGGTTCCGTGTGGTTGAGACGGGTTTCGCGGGACGGCTTCCCGGAGGGGCCGCGCATCCGAACCTGCAGGCGGTTTTGTTGTGGAGCGATGGGCGCGACTCCGGCCTGGCAACGGCACGTGCGTCGGCACCGGTGTACCCGGTGCTCACGGAGGTGGAGACGGGCGAGGTGCAGGGTGAGAGCGTCTCCGTGGAACTTCGGGATGAAGGTCCGCAGGGGGCGGTCGCGTTGACGGTGGCATGGCGGTCGTTGGGAACGCATGCGGTGGATGCGCAGGTCGGGCTGTATGTGGAGGGGAAGGTCGTCTGGACGGGGATTATGTCGCACCCCGCCACGCACGGCGCGGGCGGGCGTGTGACGACCGAGGTGACCCTCCCTGCGTCCGCGCGGGACGCCCTCTTGAAGGACGATGCGGAACCGGTGGCGCTGGTGAAGCCGGCCGCGGCACACGGCCAGGTCTTTTCCGGGAACGACACGGTCTTTGTGAATGCGTCGCGGCTGAACCGCATGTGGCAGGTGTTCGTGCGGCCGGTCGCCACGCTGCAGGAGCGCGGCCTGATGGATGCCTTGCGTGAGGAGCCCCGTTTCCGCGTCGTGGCGATGTCCGCGGCCGAGGCGCGCGAGCGCGCGGCGCGTGGGCGTACGGTGGTCTGGCTTCCCGCGGCGCGCGTGACACCGGAAGTCGCACGGTTTTCGGAGGAAGGAGCGGGAGTGGTGCGCTACGCTTTCGCGACGGCCGTGGAAGATCCGGAGGCGCGTGCGCGGGGCGTACGGGGTGCAGGGGGATTTGGCGCGGAGGCGCGCATTGAACGCGCGGCGGAGGTCGGGGCGTTTCTGCCTGCGGGCGTCCTGCGGCTCGCCGATCTCGGGTTCGGCAGGGAGCCCGCGGGTTTCACGCGCCGGGAACTCGGGCGCGAGGCCGCCCACATCCGGCCGCTTGCATGGGCGGCGGAGGAGGGGCGGCGCGGATTGTTGTTCTGGCGCGACCTGAATTCCGGAGAATACGGTTTCATCGTGCCGCCGCTCTGGGACGTCCGCTTCCAGCCCGAAGGCGGTGCAGGGCTCGCGTCCTCCGGGGGAACATCGGGGATGACGGACTGGGTGCACGGCGCGGCGTGGGGTGTGCTCATGCGCGTTGCCGCACCGGGCGCAGCGCGGGACGGGAGTGATGCGGGGACGCGTGCGGTCTCCACGCCACCGCGTCCGCTTGCGCGTCTGGGAACGGATGTCGAAGCGCTCGCGCGCCTGGCTGCGCGCCACGGCGGGCGGATCCTGGCGTGCCGGAGCGAGATGTCGGGAGCGCGTGATTTCGGCGTGGCGGATTCCTGCGTCGCGGACGCGTGGCCGGTGTTGCCCGACGGACAGATGCGCGAAACGCGCACTCGCGCCTACCCGCTGGCACCGCAGCTTCCCGTGGCGCTGGCGCTGGTTTTGGTGCTCGTGTGCCTGTGGTATTTGCGGAAGCGGCGCCAGCTCGATTAAGGCACGACCTCGCCTGCGCCGTCGACGTCGCGATGGCGTTCCGCCTTCGCGCTCCCCGCACGGTGGTTGCGAACGGGGAAGATGACGGTTTCGACTAGTTGTTTTTTAAAATATCATTAGTCTTGTTTTCCGCTTTCACCGTGCTCCGTCTCCCGTGATCCGGGTGGTTCGCTCCTCACGCGACCCCGTTTCCCTCCCCGCCTCCCGACATGGTCGTGCGCATGCGTTTCCGCCTGTAGGTACGGGCTTCGCACCGACTCCCCGGGGAAATCCCCCACAATCTACTGCCCGTCTGTGCATGTAACGGAGGCGGCGAATTTTTTTCCGAATCCGTAAGGGCCTGTTTTAGAATGAATTATGGGATTTGGCGAGTTTTTTCGAAAACTGTTGCCCTGTTGTGGGTAATGGTGGTAGATTTTGGGTAATAAAGGGGGACTCTGGAATTTCCATGCGGCTCGAATCTTTCATAGGAAAGGCCAAGCTCGCGGTTGATACCGCGGGACGTACGAACTTTCCCAAAGATTTCCGCAAAGTATTATCGGAAGAAAACCAGGGACAAGTCGTCGTCACGATCGGGGGGGCCAACACGCTGGCTCTTTATCCGCTCTCCGAGTGGAACCGGTACGTGCAGTATCTGGAAAGCCTGGGACGCGGCGCGGATGTGACGAAGTTCCGGACGCGCGTCACCGCGATGGCGAAGCTTTCGACACTTGACGCGCAGAACCGCATCGTCCTGACTTCGGAGCAGCTTGCCTATGCGGGCATCCGGAACGAAGTGACGTTCGTGGGGGCGGGGCACTGCGTGCGGTTATGGGCGCCGGAACGTTACGAAGCGGAAATCGACGCCGTGACGCCGGAAGAAGAAACCACTTTCTCCAACTGGTATTAAGGCGGCCGTCATGACGGATTACCACCGCCCCGTGCTGGAACAGGAGGTGGCCGACTTTATGGTCCGCGATCCTTCCGCAGCTTATCTCGACGCGACGCTCGGCGGTGGCGGTCATACGCGTGCCTTGCTGGCGCGTCTTTCGCCCGAAGGGCGGCTCACCTCCCTGGATCGGGATCCCGAGGCTATCGCCCAATGTCATTCCTTGATCGAAAGCGAGGGGCGACTGACGGTCCATCTCGCCCCCTTTTCGAGAATCGCCGAATATTGTGCGCCCGGCACGCTGGCGGGCGCCCTGTTCGATCTGGGTGTGAGCTCCCATCAGCTGGATGCGCGCGCTCGCGGCTTCTCGTTTGAACCGGGCAGCCCGCTCGACATGAGGATGGGGCCGGACGCGGAGAACTCCGCACTCGAATGGCTGCGGATGGCCTCCGCGGAAGACCTGGCGCGTGCGTTTCATTTCAACTCGGATCTCGAGCGGTCGCGCGCCCTGGGGCGTCGCGTCAAGGAGTTGTTGGCGGCGGTGCCGTCCTCGGAGACTCCGGGAAGCGAACTGTTGCGTGAGGCCGTGCAGGACGTGCTGCGACCGCGCGATGGCGAACGTGCCGGCCTGCTGGCGCGGGTCTTCCAGGCGATCCGCATGGAGGTCAACCGCGAGGCCGATGAAATCAGGCTCGGCCTGGCGGCCGCCGTATCGGCTCTTGCGCCAGGCGGCAGGATTTGCGTGCTGAGCTACCACTCGGTGGAAGACCGCAAGGTCAAGGAAGTCTTCGCCGGGATGGAAAAGGATTGCGTGTGCCCCCGGGAACTGCCGGTGTGCCAATGCGGCGGCAACCGCCGCGTGTTGCGCAAGGTCGTGCGCCGCCCCTTGGAAGCGTCCTCCGCCGAGATCGCCGCGAATCCCCGTGCGCGCAGCGCCAAGTTGCGCGTGATGGAGAAGGTATGAGCGGCGGTGTCGTGAAGCTGAGGCAGGTTTTCGCGTGGATCGCCATCACGGGTTTCCTCGCCGTGCTGGCCATGGCGCACGTATGGCAGCAGAACACGCATGCCGGGCTGTCACGTGAACTTGTCAAAACCGCCCGCGAGCGCGACGTGCTCGCCGCCGAAGTCCTGTTGCTGGAGACGCAGGCACGCAGCCTGCGTCATTACTCCCGTCTTGAAACCGTGGCGCGCGAACGGTTGGGCCTGATCAAGCCCGGCCCCGCCGTGGTGATCCAGCCCGCCGGGCAGGTTGTCGACTCCCGCGATCCGGACGCCATGGCGCCCGGCGCCACGCCGCTACGCATGGCACGCTGGAAAGGATTGTTCCGATGAACAAACGCCTTTCCCTGCTGGGGGCCTCCTTTGCGCTGATGTGGGTGGTGCTTGTCGTCCGTGTCGCCTATATACAGGTGTTCAAGGCGTCCCACTATCGCGGCATTGCCGAAGGACAAAGCATCGCACGCGACGTCTTGACGCCGGCGCGGGGCGAGGTCTATGACCGCACGGGCGCACGCCTGGTCGTCAATGTGCGTGGCGCGGCGATTTCCAAGGCGCGGGCCAACGCGCCCGATGCGGGTCGGATCGTTCCGGCGTCCCTGTCCGCCGGTGCCATGACGCGCCTGTACCCGAACGGTTCCCTTGCCGGCCAGGTGCTGGGCATGGTGGGCCGGGACGGATACGGGCAGTCGGGACTCGAACTTTTTCTCGACCGCGATTTGCGTGGCGTCGACGGCTGGCGTTACACGCGGCGCGACGCGCACCGCCGTTATGCGCCGGGAGCGTCCGACCAGATCCAGCAGCCCGTGGACGGGCTCGGCGTGCGTCTGACCATCGACGCACGCATCCAGTCCATCGCCGAGCTCGCGCTCGAGCGTGGCGTCCAGCGCACGGGGGCGAAATCGGGCGTCGTGGTGCTGATCGAACCGCGGACGGGGGACATCGTCGCGCTCGCCAACTACCCGCTTTTCGATCCCAATGCGGCCCGCGTGCGCGGAAGCGAGAGCTGGAGAAACCACGGTGTGGCCATGGTGTACGAACCGGGCTCCACCTTCAAGGTGTTCACGGCGGCAGCCCTGATGGAGGAGCGACGCATCAAGTCCACCGATACGGTGGATGCGGAAGGCGGTCGTTGGCAGATCGGCGGTCAATGGATCCGCGATACCCACCCCATGGATCGCGTCTCGTTCGCGGACGCGGTGGCGTACTCCTCCAACATCGTCTTCGCGAAAACCTCCACGCGCATCTCCCAGGAATCCTTTTACAAGTATTTGCGTTCGTTCGGGTTCGGCATGAAAACCGGCGTCGGCCTGCCGGCGGAAGAAACGGGCGTGCTCAAGCCCGTGTCGGCGTGGAGCGGGCGCACCCAACAGACCATCGCCTTCGGGCATGAAGTGTCCGTTACGCCCCTGCAACTGGCCTTGGCATTTGCGGCCATTGCCAACGACGGGGTGTTGATGCGTCCGAGACTCGTCCAGTCGTGGGTCGATGGCGAAGGACGCGTCGTTCGCTCGGAAGCGCCGCGTTCCGTACGGCGCGTGCTTTCCGAAGGCACGGCCCGCTCCTTGCGCGACATGATGACCGGTGTCGTCGACCATGGCACGGCGCGGGACATCCGCCACCCCTACATCGCCATCGCGGGCAAGACGGGATCGGCGCAGAAAATCAACCCCGAAACGGGGCGGTATATCGAAGGCAGCTACTACTCGTCATTTGCCGGCATGGCCCCGGCAGAGAATCCGGCCCTGGTGGCGGTCGTGGTGGTCGATGATCCCAAAAAATTCAAGTACGGCGGTCAGGCCGCCGGCCCCATCTTCCGTGAAATTCTGGATCGCGTTTCCGAACGGGGATTGGGGGGGGAATGGCCCGCGCCGTCCCAACCCGTGATGGCCGGAACTCCGGCACGTGCGGTTGAAGGCCACGCGGTGAAAACCGAACTGGCGTCTTTCGGGGCGCAGGGTGCGGGCCGCCGCGCGGAATCATCCGCGTCTGCGGTCACCCCGGATCCGGGCGCGGGGTCGTCGCTTCGACCCGACCGTCCGTACATGCCCGACCTCCAGGGTTCGACGCTGCGGGACGCCCTCAACCGCCTGCGCGCTTTGGGGATCGATGTTGATTACGAAGGAGCGGGACGCGTCAGGGAGCAGGTGCCTGCTCCGGGGACGCCGCTCCGTCGTGGTGATCGGGCACGTTTGTCTTTAGGGTGGTCCGGATGAACGCACGGATCACATTGCATGAACTCCTGCGGGCCGCCGGCCTCGTCGTGCCGACAGGGTTGGCAGACCCCGTGATAAGCGGGTTGAAGGTCGATTCCCGCATGATCGAACCGGGAGATGTGTTCGTCAGTCTGCGTGGGACGCGACTGGACGGCACGGCGTTCATCACGGACGCGGTGAAACGCGGCGCTGCGGCGCTGCTCGTCGATCGCGACGTTTCCGAAGCGGACGCCGCTTCGTCGCATTCCGGGAACATCCCGTCGCTTTCCGTCCCGGCCCTGCGGCGCTTCGTCGGCAGTCTGTACGATGCCTGGAACGGATTTCCGTCGCGCACTCTGGAATTTCACGGCGTCACGGGTACCAACGGAAAATCGACCACCGTTCTGCTGATGTCCGGGATCCTGCGCACGGCGGGACGTCGCGTCGTGTCGCTCGGCACCATTCGTTACCAGATCGGGGATGAGATCCTCGACTCCAGTCTGACGACGCCTTCCACGGAAGCCTTCTACGGGATGTTGTCCGACGGTGTTTCCCGCGGCTGCGATGCCGTCGCGATGGAAGTGTCCTCGCACGCGTTGAGCCAGGACCGGATCCGCGGCGTGCGGTTTTCCCGTGCCCTGTTCACGAACCTGACGCAGGACCACCTCGATTTTCATGCGGACTTCGAAGAGTATTTCGCCGCCAAGAAGCGGTTGTTCACCGAATACCTGCTGCCCGACGGTGTGGCCATCATCAACCTGGACTCTCCGTACGGGATCCGGTTGCTTCAGGAGTGGCAGGGGTCCCGGGTAACGTTTTCCCGCGGTGAAACCCCTGCGGGCCGCGAGGCCGATCTCGTTGTGCGGAATGCGCGGATGGCCCTCGACGGGACCGTTCTTGAACTCGCGTATCGAGGCCGCACCTTCACGTTGCGGTCACGACTTGTGGGGGGGATCAACATCGAGAACCTGATGGCCGCCACGGCGTTCGGGCTTTCCCTCGGCCTGACGCCCGAAACCGTCGCGGACGGGATCGCGGATATCGTGGTGCCCGGACGCAACGAGGTTTTCCGTCTGGCCAACGACTCATTCGCGGTCGTGGACTATGCGCATACCCCCGACGCGCTCGAGCGCGTTCTGGAAAGCTTGCGCGCCTTGACTCCCGGCCGCTTGCAGGTGGTGTTCGGATGCGGCGGAGACCGGGATCGCGGCAAGCGGCCGCTCATGGGCGGTATTGCGGAGCGACTGGCCGACAGGGTCATCCTCACCAGCGACAACCCGCGCAGCGAAAACCCCGAAAGCATCCTGGAAGCCATTCGCGAAGGAATGGAACGTCCGGAGTCCGCGATCATGATCGTGGAGCGTCGGGAAGCGATTCGCGAAGGGCTTGCGCGTTTGCGGGCCGGGGACTGTCTGCTGGTGGCGGGCAAGGGACACGAGGCGTATCAGATCCTCGGACAAGAAAAGATTCACTTCAGCGATCAGGAAGAGATCGCGGCATGGTCCGCCGGGCGGAAGCATGCCGGAGCGGATGCGTCATGGAACTGACACTGAAACAGATGGCGGCGATTTTGGGTTCCGAACTCAAGGGCCATCCGGATCCCGGAACCGCACGCCGTCGGGTAGAGATCTGCATCGACTCCCGGGCGATGAAGGGAGGCGAGGTTTTCTGGGCCTTGCAGGGTGAAATGTTCGATGGGCACGCATTCGTGGAGCAGGGATTTCAAAAGGGAGGGAGCGCAGCCGTGGTCAACAAGGAATGGATGGATCAAAACGGCAAGTCCACCCGTGTGTACGTCCCCGTAGGCGACACGCAGGAAGCCCTGACGGCCTTGGCGCGCTCGTATGCGGAGCGATTCCGGATCCCCAGGATCGGGGTGACGGGAAGCAACGGGAAAACCACGACGAAAGACATGATCGCCGCCATCTTGCGCAAATCCGGCAAGGTCTTGGCCACAGAGGGAAACTTCAACAATCATGTGGGCCTGCCTTTGACGCTTTTCGGACTGAGGTCGCAACACCGTTACGCCGTGCTGGAAATGGGCATGAGCAATCCCGGGGAAATCCGCCGCCTGAGTGAAACCGCACAGCCCGGCCTGGCGGTGGTGACCAACATCGGGCTCGCCCATCTCGAAGGCATGGGGAGCCGTGAAGCCATCCGGGACGAGAAGCTGTCGATCGTGGCCGGTTTTCCCGGAGGGCGGGGAACGCTGTTCCTCAACGTGGATGATCCCATGCTGTGCGATTTCCGGCCCCCCGCGAAGACGCGCGTGGTCACGTTCGGGATTCAGCGCGGCCAGGTCAAGCCGTCAGATGTCAAACTCGGCCCCGACGGATGCGCCACCTTCCGTATCGGTCGCACCGCTTTCCGGCTCCCCGTTCCCGGGCTGCACAACGTGTATAACGCACTCGCGGCCATTGCCGTCGGCATGCACCTGCGCATACCCAAATCCGCGATCTCCGCCGCGTTGGCGGGGTTCACGCCTCCGAAGAACCGCATGCAGATCCGGCGCGTCCAGGGCGTGACCGTGATGGACGATTGCTATAACGCGAACCCCACTTCGATGCGGGCGGCCCTGGCGACACTGGCCGCACAGGACGTATCCGGACGCCGCGTCGCCGTGCTGGGAGACATGCTGGAACTCGGCCGGGAAGCGTCGCGCCACCATGCCGAACTCGGCCATTACCTCGTGGAAATGGGAGTCGACGAACTCTATACGTACGGCGACATGAGTCGACACGTGAATCAGGCGGCCCGCACGAAGGGAATGCCGCGCCGTGCCGCCCACCATTACTCCGATTTCGACCTGATGCTGGAGGACCTCGCGGCATCCCTGGCACCCGGGGACATCGTGCTGGTCAAGGCGTCGCGCGGCATGCGTCTGGAACGCGTGAGCGAAGGCTTGAGGAAAAGCCTCAAATCCGGCTCGCGCATCGGGACGGAGCACGAATAGTCATGGCGAAAAAAGGCCTGAAATTCGATGTGCCTCTGTGCATCAGCGTGCTGATCCTGGTGGGGTTCGGCATGGTGCTGATTTACAGCTCGTCGGCGCCTGTCGCTCTCGGCAAGGGATTGCCGGAATCGTTTTATCTGACCCAGCATGCCGAGAAGGTCGTGATCGGACTTGTCGTGTTCTTCATCGGCATGCTGATCCCGTATGGCACGTGGCGCCGGTTGGCGGTGCCGCTGTTGGCCGTATCCCTTGGCATGCTGGCATATATCCTTCTGACGGGGGGAACCAATCTGAATGGCGCCAGCCGTTGGGTGTTCGGAATACAGCCTTCCGAGCTGGCGAAGCTCTCGTTGATCATCTTCATTGCCTACCGGGTTTCGGAAAAGGCGGAAGTCATGCACACCTTGGGGCCGGGATTACTGGCATCGCTGGTGGTTCCGGCCGTCGTGATGTTGTTGATCATCCTGCAGCCCAACTATAGTATGGTGCTCATGCTCGCCGGCACCACCGTCGTGATGATCTTTGCGGGCGGCGCCCGCCCCCGGCACCTTCTTTTTCTGGCTGCCTTGGCCGTGCCCGCCTTGGCTCTTCTCATGGTTTCCAGCGCGTACCGCCTCAAGCGGGTCATGGCGTTCCTTGATCCCCAGGCGAATACGGCGAGCGCCCACCAAAGTCTTCAAGCCCTTGTCAGCCTGGGGAACGGTGGCCTGATCGGGACGGGGCTCGGCGAAGGCACGCAGAAACTCGGATACCTTCCCATGCCTTTCACGGATACGGTTTTCGCGATTCTGGGCGAGGAGTTGGGCTTTTTCCGGACTTTCGCCGTGATGGTGGTCTTTGCCGTGGTCATCTGGCGGGGAATGCGGATTGCGCGTGCGTGTCCCGACCGCTTCGGATCCCTTCTGGCGGTGGGCATTTGTTCGTCCATCGCCCTGAATTTCATCGTCCATGTCGGCGTCTGCGTCAAGCTTTTCCCGACCACGGGTCAGCCTCTGCCGTTCGTTTCCTACGGAGGCACGGCGTTGATCATCAACCTGGTGGGGATGGGCATCCTGCTTAACATCAGCAGCACCGCCATGGAACCTGAAGAACACGCGCCCCCCCTTGTCTGGCGTTCGGCGCGGCGCACCACGCCGTTGCGTCCCTTTGTCGCCGCGAACGTGTCCCGGGCAGCCACGCAGGAGGCGCGCATGACCGGTACCGGCCATGCGCGCCTCCTGCGTGGCATCGATCTTCCGATTCCGCCCAAGCGGAGGACATCATGAAACCCTCCGCGCGACTTCGCAATCTTCATTTCACGGGGATCGGCGGCTCCGGCATGAGCGCGCTGGCGTCCGTCATGCACGGGCTCGGGTTCGGTGTGCGGGGATCGGATCGCAACGAAGGCGTGACGCTCGACCGTCTGCGCGCACAGGGCATCCCGGTGTCCTTGGGACATGCGGCGGAGCATGTCGCGTCTGGGTGCGATGCACTGGTTTTCACCGCTGCTGTGGATGCTGACAACCCCGAGTTGAAGACCGCCCGTGAGAAAGGGATCCCCGTGGTTCGCCGGGCGGATCTGCTGGGGTTGGTGATGGATCGCCGCCATGGCCTCGCGGTCGCGGGAACGCACGGGAAAAGCACGACCACGGGCATGTTGATCCATATCCTGAAGGCCGCGGGCAGTGATCCGGGATGGGCGGTGGGAGCCGCCTGGAAGGGTGGTGAGTCGGGATATGCCGGCCGCGGCGACTACTTCGCCGTGGAAGCCGACGAATATGATCGCGCCTTTCTGTCGCTCCGCCCCGTATCGGCCGTCGTCACCAACGTGGATGCCGATCATCTCGATTACTACGGGTCGCTGGCCGCCATCGAAGACGCGTTCGTCGAGTTCCTGAACCGGCTGCCTTTTCACGGGACGGCCGTGCTCAATGCGGAAGACCCTGGAATCCGTCGCATTTTCGGGCGTCTGACCTGCCGTGTGCGCACATACGGAATTGCGGAAGGTGATTATCAGGCGAGGGACATCGTGACCAACGCGTCCGGATCCACGTCCGTGATCTGGAAGGGAGACGAAGAAATCGGTCGGCTGAGTTTGAAGGTTTTCGGCATGCACAACGTCACCAACGCCCTTGCTGCGGCAGTGCTGGCTCTGGAGGAAGGGATTCCTTTCCCCGTGGTGGCGGAAGGGTTGTCGGCGTTTCCGGGCATGCACCGCCGGTTGGAGACCATCGGACATCATGGGGAGGTGACCGTGCTTGATGACTATGCGCATCACCCCGCGGAAGTCGCGGCCGCTCTCAGCGCGGCCCGCACCGTGGCCGACGCCAGCGGGGGGCGTCTGTTCGTCGTATTCCAGCCACACCTGTATTCCCGGACACATCAGCTTGCAGACGCGTTCGCCCGCGCCTTCCTCGCCAGTGATCACTTGTTCGTACTGCCCGTGTATGCGGCCCGGGAAAAACCCCGGCCCGGTGTGGAGGGCGACCTCATTGTGGCCGAAGCGGAAAAACGGGGGCATGGTGCAGCACGTTTTCTGGCCGCCGATGTGGATCCCGTGACGGTTGTGGCTTCCTCCCTGCGTCCGGGAGATGTCTGCGTGACCATGGGTGCCGGCGATGTCGGAGCCCTGGCTCCCGCTTTACTGGAGGCTCTGTCACGATGATCCTCTCGTCCCGTAAAAAAAACCGGCGCCGGAAACAACCTGCCCTTTCCGGAAAGGCGCTGCTGCGCACCCTGCCGCGTCCGCGCCTGCCGCGTGGCCGCACGGCGACCTTCCTCGTGCTTGCAATGGTTCTGTGCGGACTTTTGGCCTGGCCGTTGGGGCGCGCCTATCGGCAGGGAACGATCCTCACGGTTTCGCGCCTCGAAGTCACCGGAAACAGGCACTGGCAGTCCTCCCGGTTGTTGGCCAGCTCCGGACTGGAGATCGGTTTGCGCGGCCACGAAATTCCCTTTCGCGCGGCGCGGAAAGCGTTGTTGGCGCTCCCCGGAATCGAATCGGCAACGGTACGCTATCTGCCCGGGGGACACTTGCGCGTGAGCGTTCGGGAGTCGGACGTTCTGGCGGCGCGCCGCACACCGGCCGGCTGGCGCGGCCTGACGGCCGGTGGCGAGTGGGTGCCGTTGGCGGCACACCTTTCCGAGGACGTTCCGGTGCTGGAGGGGAAAAGCCTGACGCAGCGGACTACGGATCGGCTTGCCCTCTGGTTGGCCGATGTCCGGGAGCGACATCCGGATGTGTTCGCGGGTTTCTCCCAAATGTCGCCGCGCGGGGAAGGCGGGGAAGCGGACATCTACTGGCGCGACGGTCGTGTCCGGCTGCGCGTCGATTGCGCCGTACCCGGAAAAAATTCGCTGGGATATCTCACCGAGTTGATGCGGCGTGAGCAGGCGGGGTGGGCTGAAGGCGCAACGATCGACTTGAGGGTGGAGGGGTATGCGTATGTGTTGTGAAGGCGTGGGGAATTCAGGTGCGCGCTCCGTCCACCCCGCATTCCGCGCGTGGGGACGCGACATTATCGGGAGGGTTTTCAATGGGTAGTCCCATCGTAGGTCTTGACATCGGCACCACCAAGATCGGCGTCATCATTGGCGAAGCCGGTCCTGGCGGGGAACTGAAAATCGTGGGCGTCGGCACCAGTCCCAGCGACGGCCTGCGCAAGGGCGTGGTGATCAACATCGACAAGACGGTGAAGTCCATCCAGAAGGCCGTCGAAGAGGCCGAATTGATGGCGGGGGTGGACGTCGGGTCGGTTTATGTGGGAATAGCGGGCGACCACATCAAGTCGATCAACAGCCGTGGCGTCATCGCCGTATCCCGGTCCGACAACGAGATCACCAGTCCCGACGTGCAGCGTGTCGTCGAAGCCGCGCGTGCGGTGGCCATTCCCCTTGATCGCGAGATGCTGCACGTCATCCCGCAGGATTTCGTCGTGGACGAACAGCCGGGAATCAAGGATCCCGTCGGCATGTCGGGCGTCCGGCTTGAGGGTGACGTGCATATCGTTACGGGCGCCATCACCTCCGTGCAGAATCTGCAGAAGAGCGTGGAAAAGGCCGGTTTGCGCGTCGCCGGCATCGTGCTGGAACCGCTGGCGTCCTCTTACGCGGTGCTCGAGGACGATGAGCGTGAGCTGGGGTGCGCGGTGATCGATATCGGCGGCGGCACCACCGACATCATTGTCTTTGTGGAGGACAGCGTGCGCCATACGGCCAGCATCGGCCTGGGGGGGCGCAACGTGACCAATGACCTTGCGATCGGCATTCGCACGCCGCTCGAAAAGGCGGAAGAGATCAAGCGCGCTTTCGGGACCTGTTTGCGGGGCGGCGCGAGCGATCATGAGTACATCCCGGTTCCCGGCGTCGGCGGTCGCGATGATCGGGAGGTCAGCCGTGCCGTGCTCGCTTCCATCATCGAGCCCCGCATGCGGGAGATCTTCACGCTCGCATTGCGCGAACTTCAGAAGAACCATTACCTCGACACCCTGGGTGCGGGCATCATCCTCACCGGAGGCTGTTCGCAGTTGCACGGGGCCGCGGAGCTTGCCGAACAGGTGTTCGGAATGCCGGTGAAGGTCGCCGCCCCCAAGGGCCTCGGAGGCCTCACCCACGCCGCCGCGAGTCCGTCCCATGCGACCGGCGTGGGGCTCGTGCATTACGGGCTTCTGCGCCGTGCCGAAGGCAAGGACGATGCCGCGACTCCCGTCCAGGGGCGGCTGGGTGACTGGTGGGCCCGGATCATCGACTGGTTCAGGAGGTATGTCTGATGGCAACTTGCAACTTTTCCCCCTCCCTTCCCAATTCTTTTTCATCAAGGAGCGACTCATGATGTTCGAACTCGACAACAAGGATAAGACGGTCGCCAAACTCAAGGTGATCGGTGTCGGCGGTGCCGGCGGCAACGCGATCAATCGCATGATCGAAAGCGGTTTGCAGGGCGTGGAGTTCATCGCACTGAACACCGATGCCAAGGCGATGCAGAGCAGCAAGGCCGAGCTGAAAATCCAGATCGGCAACGAGCTGACCAAGGGTCTCGGTGCGGGTGGCAAGCCGGAGATCGGAATGAATTCCATGCTCGAAGACGTGGATCGCTTGCGCAACCTCCTGGAGGGTGCCGACATGGTGTTCATCGCTGCCGGCATGGGAGGCGGGACGGGCACAGGTGCCGCCCCCGTGGTGGCCGATCTGGCCCGCTCCATGGGCATCCTGACGGTGGCCGTGGTCACCAAACCCTTCACCTTCGAGGGACGCGTCCGGGACGCGAACGCCGGCATGGGCCTCGAAAACCTGCGCCAGTCCGCGGATACCGTGATCGTGGTGCCCAACCAGAAGCTCATCTCGGTCGTGCCCAAGGGCACCCCCATGAAGCAGGCCTTCATGGTGGCTGACGACGTCCTGAGCTCCGCCACACGCGGCATTTCGGAAATCATCCTCAAAAACGGCGAGGTGAACGTCGACTTCGCCGACGTGCGCACCATCATGGCCCAAGGTGGCGAAGCGCTGATGGGCACGGGGCGGGCTTCAGGTGAAAACCGGGCCCAGATCGCGGCCGATCGCGCCATTCATTCCCCCCTGCTCGACAACATCAACATCACGGGAGCGACGGGCGTGCTCGTCAACATCACCGGCGGTGAAGACATGTCCATCGATGAGATCGATACGGCCATGAACTACCTGTACGAGTCCGTGGGGCAGGACGCCAACACAAACATCATCATGGGCACGGTGGTCGACCCCTCCCTGGTCGACGAGATTTCGGTGACGGTGATCGCCACCGGATTCGGTGCTCCCGCCACCAAGAGCGTCCGCGCTGCGGCCGAGACGTTCCGGAACCGTCCCATGCCCGCGGTTCCGTCCGCGTTCCCGGGCCCCGCGGCCTCCGGGGCCCCCGCACAGGAAGTGGAGCGCGTATCACTGTTGCCGCAGACGCCCGAGCCGCGCGCACGCGCTGAAGACGGTGCCCGCGCGTCATCGGCGTTCGCGCCTCCGTCCTCCCCGGGAACGGGTCAAGCCTCCTACGGAGGGCGCCCCCGCTCGTCGGCCACTCCGTCGGGCTCGCCCTCGCCGCGCCATCCGGGAGAAGAGCGCCAGGCCATGCAGGAAACCGGCGCGGCTTCGGCGCGTTCCAACAACCTGTTCTCCGGGTTGTTTGGCAATCCGAAGGCGGATTCCGAACCTGACATAGACTACGAGACTCCGGCTTTCCTCCGCAACCAGGCGGACTGATCCGGAATTCTTTCGAGATAAAAAGCGGGAATCCTTCGGGGTTCCCGCTTTTTCGTTTTTCATCGCCGGCCACTTTACCCGTTTATGCGTCACGACACGGGGAAGTCGGTGGTAAATTCATCTTCATGTACCACCAGCACCTGTCGATCCGCTTTTTCCGCCTTGTCCGCTTCGTCCGCTTCGTCCGTTTCGTTCTGCCGATCGCGATCGGCATTGTGATCCTGCCCACCCTCTCCCTCCCGGCATTTGCCCAGAAACGTCTGGTCGTGCAGGATTCGGCGCTCGTGGGGGCTTCATGGGCGGGGCACCCCGTCGACTTCGCGATCCTCGCCAAGGGGGACAGCGTATACGCCGCGTGGTATCATGGCAACACGCGGCAACTGGTGGTGGGGATGAAGGCCCCCGGGGCTCCGTGGCGGACCAAAACGCTTGCGGGTACGGCCGCCACGGTCGGATGGGACAGCCACAATTCCATCACCATGGTGATGGATGCGCAGGGCCTTCTGCACGTCGCGGGAAACATGCACAACAACCCCCTGCGTTACTGGCGCTCGGAGACGCCGGGGGAGATCGACGGGCTGACGCAGGTTACGGGCATGACGGGCGTGAATGAAAACAGCGTGACCTACCCGGTGTTCATCACATCGCAAAGCGGCGATCTGTCGTTCATCTATCGCGATGGCGGGAGCGGGAGCGGGAACCATCTGATCAACCGGTGGAACCCGGATACCCGCACATGGTCGCGTCTCCTGGGGACGAACCTGTTCAGCGGCGCCAGTACAAGCGGCACGCGCAGCGTGTACTTCGGCGACAACGACGCGGGTCCCGTGGCCGGTCCCGACGGATGGTATCACCTGTTCTGGTTCTGGCGCGCCACGTCCGACGCGGCGACGACGCATCGCGTATCCTACATGAAGTCGGCGAACCTCACGAACTGGCTTACCGCGACGGGAACGTCGGTGACGCTGCCCGTATCGTTCGACAACAATCCCGGCGTGATCGTCGATGATGTCCCGCAATTCGCGGGGCTGATCAACCGCGGCCAGATCGGCTTCGATGCGCAGCATCGTCCGATCATCAGCTATCACAAGCACGACTCCACCGTCGCCGGCGGTTACACGCAGGTGTATAACGCGCGCTTCGAAAACGGCGCGTGGGTGATCCGCAAGACCACGAGCTGGCCGCACCGTTGGAGCTTCGGGGGGCAGGGGAGCCTGGTCATCCGCATTCAGCTCGGCCCGGTGACGTTGCAGCCCGACGGGCGTTTGACGCAATGGTACTCGCATTGGGAGCTCGGGCGTGGCGTCATGGTTCTGGACCCCCAAACACTTCGATCCACGCAGGTTTTACCGGATGAATATTGGCCCCAGGCGCTGGACACGGCCTACGGCGTGGCCAACACGACGACTTCGGGGAGCCCTTTGCAGATGCAGGTGAACTGGCTGGGCGTGCGTTCCCCGACGGACGCGTCCGTGGTACACGCGCTTCGCTGGGAAACGTGGCCCGAGAACGCCGACCAGCCGCGCGCCGCGTTGCCGCCGCCCGGACGATTGGTGTATTACCGCATGAACGATCCGAACGTGGTGTCGCTGGTGCCGGGCACGTCGCCCGCAGCAGCGTCTTTCTCTCCCTCACCGTCGCAGCGCCTGCGCCTCGTGGAAGGGAAAGTGATCGTTCTTGACGGCGGCTCGGAATCCGACCTGAGGGGCCGAAAGCTTCTCCGTCCGTAAGCGTCCGTAGGCGTCCGTAGGCGTCCGTAAGCGTCCGTAAGCGTCCGTAAGCGGCTCACCCGACGCCTCCCCGGCCCGGGAGGTCGCACCGGAACCACGTTCGCGTCTTCTACCTTTACCTCCCGTGATCATCCCCTCCCTGCCCCTCCAGCTCTACGTCCACGTGCCCTTCTGCGAGAAGAAGTGCCACTATTGCGACTTCGCCAGTTGGGAAAGTCCCGCGGTGACGCAAAAAAAATGGCTCGACGTCGCGCTGCGGGAGATCGAACACGCGGGCAGGGGTGAATTCTCCGGTGCGAAGATCTCCACCATCTTCTTCGGCGGTGGCACGCCTTCGGTCGTTCCCGTACGCTACCTCGAGCAACTCCTCACGAAGTTTCGCGAGCACTTCGACCTCTCCGGCGTGCACGAAATGACGCTCGAAGCCAATCCCAGCAGCCTCACGCACGACAAGCTCAAGGCCTGGCGCGCGCTGGGCTTCCATCGCGTCAGCGTGGGCGTGCAAAGTTTCCATCAGGACGAACTCACGCTGCTGGGCCGCGTGCACACGCCCGAAACCGCCGAGGCCGCGCTCGAACTGCTCTCCGCGGAAGCCGCCTCCACCGGCCTGCGCTACAGCGCCGATCTCATCTTCGGACTCCCCGGGCAAACCACGGAACGCTTCCTCGCCAACCTCCGGAACCTCCTGCGCTACAACCCCGACCACATCTCCTTCTACGGCCTCACCATCGAGGAGGGCACGAAGTTCGACGAACTCCACAAGGCGGGCCGGTTGATGTTGCCCGAGGGCGAGATCTACCAAGGCATGTATGATGCGGGGGTGGAATTGCTGGGACGGCATGGTTTGGCGCGCTACGAAGTGTCGAACTTCGCGCGCGCCGGGCAGGAGTGCCGCCATAACCAGGGTTATTGGAACGGGGCGGCGTGGCTGGCCTTCGGGCCCGGGGCTCACGGCTACGACAGCCGCCGCCGCTGGATGAATCCGCGGCAGCTTGAGGATTACCTCGCCTGGGGCGAGGCGGGATTCGACGACGCCGCGCGCGAGTGGGACGACCTCGACGCGAACGACCGCCTCACCGAGGCGGTCTCGCTGGGCCTTCGTCAGGCGCGCGGCTTTTC
>CAZKRC010000020.1:0-21907 GCA_964555105.1 uncultured Bifidobacterium sp.
GCCCGCAGGTCGTACAGCTGCTTCCAGAGCACCTGCCCGGTCTTTTCGTCGATCAACTGGTACTCCACCGCGAGGTGCGCGTACCAGCGGTCCGGAGAGTCGTATTCCTCGATCGCACGCACGTCGCACGTCAACTGGAAATCCGGAGGATTGATCTCGGCCACGCGGGTCACGTTCTCGAACAGGCGCGCGGCCCGCAGGTGCTTGAGCAGCAGATCTCCCACCATGCGTTCGGGATCGACCGCCCACAGGTGATAAGCGTAGAACTGCATCTGGTAGGCGCTTTGCCGGTACACGATCTGGCTGCGGCGGTACGCCTCGGCAATGGTCGGCTCACGCAGCCGGACCGTGAACGGGTAGGGACCGCGTTCCAGCCGCTGCGGACCCGGGGCCGGGGCGTAGTCCAGCGTGTAATAACGGGTGTCCGGTGATTTACCGAAAAAGCAACCGGTCAGAACGACCAGCGCGACGACCACGGCCAGCAGCGCCGGCAACCGGTCGCGCGCGGCCGACGGGGACCGGGGCGTGGCGCTGCCTGCGCCCGGTTCCGGATTTTCGATGCGGGAGTTTTCCCAGGATGCTCTCATCGACGGCGCTCCTGTTTGTCTTCACGGCGCAACAACACCGAGGGGTTTTCCCGGATCTGCCGGGTGAACGACTGCATGTTCTTCAGGCTCTCGCGCAGGTTGGACATGGAGACGGCCAGGTCCTCCTGCGTGCGCCGCACGGTCACGTCGATGTTCCCCGCCACCGCCTGTATGTCCTGCGCGGCTTTCCGGTACTCGTTCACCATGCCCTCCACATCGGATCCCTCCACCACGGAGCGGGCGCTGCGGATCGTGAGGTCGGCCTGGTCGAGCAGGCTCGCGATGCGGCGACCGGGATGCACACCCTGAATGTCCTGGACCATGGAGTCGAGCGATTCCGCCAATGCCGCCGAGGCGGCCATCATCCGGTTGAGGTTCTCCCGGTTGTCCATCTCGGTGATGGCGATGACGTTGCCCAAGAGGCGGTCGACCTTGTAGGCGATCGAGTCCGCCCGGGCGGTGAGACGGCCCATCATCGAAAGGCTCGACCTCACCTCGCCCCCGCTCGGCACGTTGGGGGATCCGTAGCTCCCTCCGGAAATCTCCAGGTACTTGAGCCCCGTGATGCCGTAACTGCCGAGGGTGACCGTCATGTCGGTCTTGATGTGCGTGCCCTGCCTGACGCTGAAGTGCACGACGGTGCGGCGGATGTCGATGCTGTCCGCCGTGATCCCCGTCACCTGTCCCACGTCGACCCCGTTCTGGCGCACGGTCGATCCCGGACCCAGCCCGGTGATCGATTCGTCGAGACGGGTGAAGTAGTCGTCGGTGCGCATGAACAGGCGGCCGCCGACCAGGAACAGGACAAGCGCGACGGCCGCCGTCGTGATGACGATCACGAAAATCCCCAGACGGGTTTTTTCGGCGCGCGTGGCTTCCATCAGTCCTCCCGGTGAAACGCGATGACATCCGCATCCGAGGTCGAGACCTCGGGGGGACGACGATCCAGAAAGTCGCGCACCTCTTGGGGTCCCGCGGCCGCCTCATCGAGCGTCCCTTCGAAAATAACCTTTCCGCCCGACAGAAACGTAATACGATCGGCGATCGCACGGATCGACGGCAACTCGTGCGTCACGACCACCATCGTGATGCCGAGCGTGTCGCGCAGTTCAAGCAGAAGTTCATCCAGACTGCGCGAGGTCACGGGGTCAAGCCCCGCCGACGGTTCGTCGCAGAACAACAAGGCGGGGTCGGCGGCCAGCGCCCGCGCGAGACCGACCCTTTTGCGCATGCCTCCCGACAGTTCCCCCGGCAGTTTGTCGCCGGCACCCTCGAGTTGAACCTGACGCAGCTTGATCCGCGCCAGTTCACGCAGCGCGGCGGGCGGCAGATCGGGATCACGCAGGCGCAACGGCAGCGTCACGTTTTCCTCCACGGTCAGCGACGACAGCAGGGCGCCGGCCTGGAACAGGACGCCGATGCTGTGGAAGGATTCGTCGGCCGGCCGGCCCTGCGACCAGTCGAGCGGTTTGCCAAGCAGTTCCACCGTGCCTTTCCACGGGCGTTCCAGACCGGTGGCGGCGCGGAGCAAGGTCGACTTGCCGCACCCCGACCCGCCCAGGATGACACGGATTTCCCCGGCGGGGACTTCGAGGTCGATGCCGTCCAGAATGACGCGCGTCCCGTACCCGGCCTGCAGGCCGCGTATGCGCAAGGGAGGAGGCGCCTGCGCCCCCCCGTTCCCCCCGGACATGTCCCGTCGTTCGTTCATGCGCCTCACAGATAGAAGATGAAGGAGAACAGCGCGTCAGCCAGTACGATCGCGAAAATGCAGGTCACCACGCACGCCGTGGTGGCGCGCCCCACGGCGTCCGCGCCGCCGCGCACGTTCAACCCTTTGACGGTGGCGATGAAAACGATCAGCCAGGCGAATGTGACCGACTTTATGAACATCTGCACGACGTACCGGATCTCGATGCCGCCTTGCAGCTGGTTGAGAAACGCCTGGGGTGCGATATTGAAAAACAGCAGGGCCACCACGAGTCCGCTGAGGATGCCGGACAGAGCCGACGCCACCGTGAGCAGGGGCTGGGTCACGGTGAGGGCCCAGAAGCGGGGGAGCATGAGAAACTGGATCGGGTTCGCCGACATGGAGCGGAGTGCGGAGACTTCTTCCTGCACCGTCATGGTGGCCAGTTCCGCCGTAATGGCGCTGCCCGAGCGCCCCGCCAGAATGATGGCCGTCATCAGCGGTCCGATCTCCGTGATCATGCTGATGCCGATGCCGTCCGCCAGGAAGATGGCCGCACCGTACTTTTCAAGCTGAAG
The DNA here is from genome assembly GCA_964555105.1 of uncultured Bifidobacterium sp. GTDB lineage: Bacteria > Fibrobacterota > Fibrobacteria > UBA11236 > UBA11236 > UBA11236. Next base: position 2,856 of record CAZKRC010000020.1, read on the forward strand.
ACCCGACTGCAAGGCCAACGTGAAACCGATCAAACTGGACAACAACAGGACGATGCCCAGGGCGGTGCTGCCCAGCCGGAGCATCTGGACCGCGGTTTCACCGCGCAAGACGGTCTTGGGCTTTTTCCACCCCAGCGTGGATTGATAGATCGCCTCGGACAGCAACAGCGCCACGGTCTTCCACTCGGCCGCCAGTGCGTACGTGCCCGCCCCGACGCGTTCGGCCACCGTGGGTTGCCGTCCGGCGAGAGCCGGCGGAGAGGCGGCCGAAGCCCGCGACAGCATCCGCTCGGCTTCACCCTGGAGCCCGCGCAACACCAGCTTGCGGCCTTTTTCCTCCGCCTCCTTGTGAAGCGATGTCAGGAACGCGACCCCCAGCGAGTCCAGACGGGTGAGGTCCGTGCAATCGAAACACACGTCCTTCCCTTCGCGCAGCAGGTCTTGTGCCTGGCGCGTGAGCGCGGTGACATCACCGGGCGACAGGCGTCCGGGTAGTTTGAGGGAGTCGGACGCCATCAGCCGCGCGGCTCCGAAAATCCGGATCGCCACGCCGACGCTCTCATCGTGTCTGCATGCGGAAGCCGCGACCGCGACGGGACGGGATAAGGCGTGATCATGTGAAAATAATAGGGTAATTCCCGCGACTCATGGGCCGCTCTTTCAAAAGTCTTCACAAAATCCCGGTAACAGAACGATACACGATGAGGCTCAACCCGCCTTCCCCCACCCGCGAAGGCGCACCCGATGCCGACATCGCCGCGCCTTCGCGTTTCGCCCCCGCACATTCCACGCCCTTACTAGTTTTTGCCCCGCGCACCGTTCATCATCCTTTCGCACCCTTGAAATCCTTTCCCCCCGGCCTTCGCGCCCTCCGTATCCCGACCGCGCTGGTCTTGACGTTATCGACGTGCGGCTTCGCCGTGGCTCAAGGCCTCACGTGTGCCGACGTGGAACGCATCGCGTTGATGGATCACCCGATGCTCGCCGAAAAAGCGCTGGAGGTGGACAAGGCGGAGGAAAAGGTGCGCGACCTCGACATGGGCGTTATCCTGCCGAAGTTCGAAGTGGAAACAGGCATCGGTCCCGCGCCCGGCATCCGTGAAACCCGCCGCACCAGCCCCACCACCAGCGGCGTGGACAGCGTCGTCGACTACCGGCGTCGTTTCAATCTCGGCGAGTGGGGCCCGTTCTTCGGGATCCAGGCGCGCGTGATCCAGCCTCTCAACATCGGCCGCTACCGTGCCGCGCGCCGTGCCGCGTCCCTGAACACGGGCGTGGTGGAAGCGGCCTTCCACAAGGAACGCCTCGAGGTTTCCGAAGAGGCGCAGGCCATTTGCTACCAGCGCCTGTACGCGCTCACGATGCAACGCGAGATGACCGCCGCCCGCACCGACCTCGATCGCGCGCAGCGGAACCTTTCGGACCGGCTCGACGACGGTGACGAATCGGTGTCGCAAACCGACGTGTTGCAACTGCGGGCCGGCCGCTTCGCCCTCGACCAGGGACTGAACGAAGCGGCGCTGGGCGTGTCGCGCAGCGCGCTGGCGCTCCGCTTCCTGCTCGCGCGGCCCGACGATGACACCGCCGCGACCCTGCTCGCGGACTCGGTGCTGGCCATGCGGCCTGAAGCCCTGCCGCCGCTCAATGAACTCAAGCTCGCGGCCCTGCGCAACCATCCCGACCTCACGCGCCTGCGCAACGGCCTCGCGGCCCGCGAGGAGTTGCTCAAGGTCGCGCAGGGCGAAATCGGCCCCGACATTTTCCTGTTCGGTTCGTTTGTATACAGCAAGTCCTGGTCGTCCGACCGCCAATCGCGCACCGACGACCCCTTCGCGCGCGACCCGCTCAACGAGCTCACCGGCGCGGCGGGGCTGGGCATGCGCCTGCAGCTGAATTTCTGGAACCGCTACCAGGGCTATCGCCGCGAGCGCCTGAGCCTCCGTCAGCTGGAGCGCACCGAGGTCTACGCCGCACGCGGGATCCTGCTCAAGGTGGAGGACGCCTGGCTGCGCGCCATGAAGGCGCGGGCGGACGTCGACGACGCGCGGAAGGCGCTGCGCGCAGCCGAGGCCTGGCTCAAGGGCGCGGCCATGCGCTACGACCTCGACCCCACCGAGGCCTCCGGCATGATCGCGCCCTTCCGTCAGACGATCACCGCCAAGCGCGACTATTACAAGGCCGTGCTGGACTACAACCTGGCGGTCGCCGCCACCTACAAGGCGACCGGATGGACGCTTTCCGAGTACCTTGGTAGGTTAGCAACGTCGACCGAAACGGAAGCCCCCCGTCCTGATGACGCCCCCGCCCCGGGCCGGGATTCGTCGGACGGCGCCGACGATCCGCACCATGATCCCCTTGAGGAACCCTGAGGAACCCCCGTCATGAAGCCCACACTCCGCATCACCACCCTGCTTCGTTTCGCCGTGCCCGCGCTGTGCCTGGGCCTGGCCGTCTTGCCGGCGGCGGCCGCGCCCGTCGACCCCGTGACCAAACTGCGCACGCAGGACGCGGAACTGCAGAAACTGCTGCGCGACAAGAACGTCTCGCAGCAGACGGCACGCGTGAAGGGCCTGATCAACGGCATCTTCGACTTCGAGGAACTCGGCCGCCGCGCCTTGGGTACCGCCAACTGGAACAAGATGACGCCCGACCAGAAGACGCGTTTCGTCAAGGCCTTCAAGGCGATGGTGGAGAACTCGTCGGTCAAGCGCCTCGAAGCCTACACCAGCGACTCGACCCGTTACGAACCCGCCTCCCTCAACGGCGAGCGCGCCACCGTGCGCGCCACCGTGTATTCCAAGGGCGCCGACTCCCACGTCGAATACAAGCTGTTGCTGAAGAACGGTGAATGGCGCGCATGGGACCTCGTCATCGACGATTTGAGCACGGCGGGAAACTACGGCGACCAGTTCCGCAAGATCCTCCAGAAGAACGACTTCGACAACCTCATCGGGCGTCTTGAAAAACGCGCCGCGCAGGATGCCGACGCCAAGGCCGAGGCCGTCACCGACGATGTCAAGTCGGGCAAGGCCGCCGACGCCACGCGTCCTCCTTCGGGCCTCTGATTCCGGAGCCTCGGCACCCACGACGCCGTTCGACCGCCGCGTCACGCCATGACTCCGGGAGCCGCGCATCATGTCTCTCTGGCATAACATTCTCGTCGGCATCCTGCTCCTCGTCACCGCGGCCGCGATCCTGGGCGTGCTCTGCGCCGCGCTTTTGCAGGTGCGCTTTCAGGGCGCGTGGTTCGGGATGTGGACGGGGGATCTCGCCATACCGCACGAACAATCCCTGCGGATCGAGTACGGCTTCCCCGGCTTCATGCACACATGGAAAACGACCGGGCAGGCTCCCGACGCTCCGGACCCGGCACGCGACACGTTCGAGGACGTGACGTCGGCGGAGCCCCTCCGCACGGAACGGCACGCAAAGAAAGGGTTGGGGGGTGAACCGGGAGCCGCGGCGGAGGCAACCGCGTCGCGACCCGAAGCCGCGGCTCCCGGGGCGTCGGCTCCGCGCCGGCCCCGACCCCGGCCCCGACAACACCGGCGGCGCGGAGCCGGGGACCGCCATCGCCACCGCAGGGCGTTGTTCCGCTTCGCCACCGACGGCACGGCGTGGCGACTCGCCTCCGGCTATTTCATGCGCGTCGCGGTCCGTGCCTTCCGCCTGCCGGGCCTGCACGTCGAACTTGCCGTCGGCCACCCCGACCCCGCGTGGCTGGGACGCTTCGCGGGACATTGGTACGCGTTCTCTCCCCTGCTGCCGACGAGCCGCGCATTCATGCACTTCCGCTTTCAGGACCGGCAACCTTCTTTCGGCGTGCGCGCGCGCGGCGGGTTTTCCCTGTTCGCATTCCTCTGGTTCCTCGCGCTGAACGTGCTCACCTTCCCGTGGATCCGTCTCGGACAGCGCGCCTGGATGATCTGGCGGCATGGAACGCTCGCCGGCTGGCGCGCCTGGACTTACCGCAAGATCCAGACGTTGTAACGTCGCGGGAGTCCGCCGCCACCGCGTGCAACCGTGCGCCACACGCCTCGGGGTGCAGCTTCGGGGGCGCAGAAGTTAAACTTCCACCCGGCGACGATCCGGGGAATTCCCCCGGCAGCACCATTTCCTCTCGCAAGGGGGCGGCATGAGCTTTCTGGAAAAAGAAGACGAAAAAAAATCCCCGTTCTGGGACTGGTTCATCGGGATCGGTTTGGTGGTGCTGGTGGGCGGCTTCACCCTTTATTACCAGATGCAGAAGCGCGCCACCCAGCAACGGTTCGTCGCGGCGGACGCGCTCTACCAGTCGGGAGACCTGATCGCGGCGGCCAACGCCTACGAGGCCCTCAAGGAGGCGTCCTATCTCACCGCGTCCAACGACAGCATCATCTACGAGCGTCTCGACATGATCGAGGCCGCGGAGGAAAACGAACGCGAAGCGGTGGCGCGCCTGCGTACGCGCCTGGCCGCGGGAGACACCGCGAGCGCCCGTCGGGAACTTGATACGCTGGTTTTCCAGGGCCTGCTGAACGCGCAGGACCAGTTCTGGGTCGATTCGGTGAAGGGCGCGTTCGCAGCGCCCCGGTCCCGCTGATCTCTCCGCGCGCCCCTGCGTACAGCCACGCGCGGGGTGCCGAGGGGTCAGGAGACCCGGCTGTCGCCGGCACCCGCCCCGGCAAGCCTGCGGATGGTCACGTGGCGAAGGCCCTCCGCATCGCCCACCCCATCCTCCACCAGCGACAGCGTCACCTCATGCGTGAAGAGGCTGTGTCCGTCGCCGTCGGGCGGCAAGCGCTCGGGCCATTCCACCAGGCACACGCCGCTGCCGTTGAAATAATGGCTGAGGCCGACCTCCTCCCAATCGGATCCTTCCGCGAGACGATAGAGGTCCATGTGGTACACCGGCACGCGTCCTTCGTATTCGTGCACCAGCGCGTAGCTGGGAGAGCTCACCGGGCCGTCGTAGCCGAGCGCGCGCGCCGTGCCGCGCGAGAAGAGGGTTTTGCCCGCGCCCAACGGGCCGCGCAACGCGACCACATCGCCGGGAGAAAGCGTCGCCGCGAATGCCGCGGCGATCGCGAGGGTGTCGGCTTCGGAGCGGGAGGAGTGTTGCGACGTCATGGGAGGAAGGGAAGGGAGTGTGGAATGCGGAATGCGGAATGCAAATCAGGATATGAAATCAGAAAGGACGCATCTGTTTTCCGGTTCCAGTTTCTGATTTCTGATTTCTGATCTCTGATTTCTGATCCCGACTTCAGCCTTTCGGTTTTGGTGTCAGCGTCGCCAACGGCACGATCACTTCCTCGGGCGAGATGCCGCCGCTGACCATGCGCTCCTTGTACGGCGTCACGAAGTACTGGTATTTGTTGGGGTACACGAAGTAATGGCGGTCCTTCGCGATGGCGTACGCGATGTCGCCTTCCACGCCGGGAAGTCCGAAACGTTCGGGTGCTTCGATGAACAGGGCCTGCCGTTCGTCGCAGGAGATGTTGGGACCGACCTTGACGCGCGGGTGCTCCGATTGTTCCTCCTGGCAGAACACTTCCGCGGGCGCATCGGCGCGCACCGATCCGTGATCGGCCGTCGCCACCACGCCGCGGCGTTGGGCGGCGAGAACCCTGAACGCGTCGGCAAGTCCGCACTCGCGGAACACCCGATCCGCGGCGGTGCGCACTTGCGCTTCCGTCATTCCGGGTTCGAGCGGCACGCACGCGTCGGGGCGGTCGTGGGACAGCAGGTCCATCATTTCCACCACGACCACGACCAGCGGAGCATCGGCGTGGCGTGTCAGCATGTTGGCCAGTTCCCGGCTTTCCGCACGCGAACGGACATGCACGAAGCGCGGATCGTCCAGGGTGCCGCCGAGCTTGCGGAGGTGGATGCGCAGCAGTTCGCGGAAGCACAACATGGCGTCGTCATCGGCATCACGCCCGTTGTCCGAATCGTCGGCTTCCGCCGCGCCGGTGAGACGGGCCCACAGCTGGGGCTGGTCGAGACTCACTTCGCGGGGGAGTTGTCCGGAGAAAAGCGCCGTGCGGCAGAAGTCCGCTTCCGTGGGCAGGAGCGCCCAAGCGGCGGCGTTTTCCACCTTGAACCACGCCTCGAGTTGCTTCTGGACCACCAGCCACTGGTCGAAGCGCAAACCGGACAGCACCACGAGGGCCGCCGGGTCGCGCCGTTGCAGGATCGGGAGCAGCTTGCGGCGCACGGACTGCGTCTGCAGATCGGGGTTGCCGCCCTTTTTCCCGACCCAACCCGAGTACTGTTCTTCGATGTAAGCGAGAAACGCCTGTCCGAGGCCGCGCCGGTGGTGCGTGTGTGCGTCCTTGAGAACGCGGTCGGAAGAAGCGTCGACGACGAGGTCCCACTTGCTGATCTGAAAGTGGATCTTTTCCCAGTTGGCCGGAGACGGCGACGCCAGCAACGAGGTACGGATGTCCTGCCTGGCACGGACATACGCCGAAGTGGCGGGATCGGTGCGGTCGGCACGGGCGAGCAACGAGGCCTGGCACATGGCCAACAGTTGCATGGGGTTCACCGGCTTGCCCACGAAGCCGTCCACGTCGCGGCCCCGCTCCGAGGCCTGCGCCCTTTCCTCGTCCGCCTTGGTGACCAGGAGCAGGGGCGTGCGATCGGAGCATGCCGCGCGGATGCGGTTCAGGGTGGACGCGCCTTCCTTGCCCAGCGTCATTTCGTCCAGCAGCACCAGGGAGTACGCGCCGCCGCGCAACAGTTCCATCATCCCCGCCAGCGTGGTGGCCGTGTCCACGGAGTAACCATGCCGTTCGAGAAACCGGATGTGCGCGCGCAGAAAGTCGATTTCCCCGTCCATCCACAGGACGTTCTCCACGTGCGCCGCGGCGCGCGCGTCGGACCCTCTCACGCCGGCGGCTTGCCCGCCCATCACGCCACTCATGCCGTCGCCGTGATTTCTTCCAGCCCGCCCATCCAGGGGCGCAGCGCGGCGGGAATCCTGACCGTCCCGCGCTCGGTATAGTGTTGCTCCAGCAGGGCGACCAGCACGCGCGGCGTGGCCAGCCCGGAGCCGTTCAGCGTGTGCACGAACCGGGGTTTGCCGTCGATGCGCGCGCGGATGTTGGCGCGGCGCGCCTGGAAGTCGACGAAGTTCGAGCAGGACGACACCTCGAGCCAACGGTTCTCCGCCGGAGCCCACACTTCGAGATCGTAGCACTTGGCCGCGCCGAAGCCCATGTCGCCCGCGCACAGTTCCAGCACGCGATAGGGCAGTTCGAGCATGCGCAGCAGCTCTTCCGCGTGGCTGCGCAGCGCTTCCAGCTCCTCCCACGACGTGTCGGGATGCGCGAACTTCACCATCTCGACCTTGTTGAACTGGTGCAGACGCAGGAAGCCGCGCGTGTCCGCGCCCCACGAACCGGCTTCGCGACGGAAGCACGCCGTGTAGGCGCAATAGGAAATCGGCAACGCGCCCCCGTCGAGGATTTCGTCGGCATGCATGTTGGTCACCGGCACTTCGGCCGTGGGCACAAGGAACAGGTCGCGTTCCCGGTCGCCGCTTTCGCTGTCGCAACGGTACATGTCCTCTTCGAACTTGGGCAGCTGACCGGTGCCGGTCATCGCCTGCCGGCCGACGAGATACGGAGGCATTACCTCGGTGAACCCGAAGCGTTGTACGTGCATGTCGAGAAAAAAGTTGATCAGGGCGCGTTCGAGACGCGCACCGGCGCCGGTGTAAATGGGAAACCCGCTGCCCGAAAGCTTCGCGCCACGCTCGAAATCGAACAGCTTCAGCGCGCGTCCGATCTCGATATGGTCGGGCACCGTCGCGGGGCCTTCCGGAATCGTGCCCCAGCTCGCGACCACCTTGTTGTCCGCCGCGCTTTTGCCGTCCGGCACCGACGCGTGCGGAAGGTTGGGGCAGAGCAGGGCGAGGTCGCGGGCCGCACGCTCCACCTCGTCATAACGCGCCTGCAGCTCCTTGATGCGCTCGCCCGTCGCACGGGTTTTCTCGATCGCCTCGGCGGCATCCTTGCCTTCGCGCTTGAGGCGCGCGATGGATTCCGAGGCCGCGTTCCGCTCGGCCTTCAAACCGTCGAGTTCGGCACCCAGGGCCCTTTTCTCCTCATCCAGCTTCAGCAGCCCGTCCAGATCAAAGGACGCGCCGCGGCGGCGCAGGCCTTCACGAACCAGTTCGGGATTGTCGCGGTAAAGTTTCGGATCCAGCATAGTACTCTCCTTGCCACCGAAATCTAGAACGGATCCCCTCTTTTGGGAGCTTTTGCAGGGAGCAACGATTCCCACCATCTTTTTCTCCGCGCCCGCGTGAATCCAGGCACGGGATTACGGGGGGGGGAAAGGATGGAGCCACCGGGTGGTCGGCGCCCGGGCCGTTGGGTGAGACGCGTGGGGAGGGACGCACGACGCGCGCGCGTCTTCACCGGCGCCGACGGGCCTTCCTGAACGCTCAAACCCTCGTGACGGCCGCAAGAATCGCCGGGACACGCCGGGCCCAACTTGCTAGTTTCCATGGGTTCTTCCGACCGGTTTCCTCCCGGTTTTCCGGGTGTGCCGCCTGAATTCCGGGCGGATCATTCCCACCCTTGCGGGGCCCTGTGCCCCGCCCATCCCGGGCATATGCCCTGTTTTGCCACGGAGTTTCGCGTGCCCCGTTTCCTGTCCGCCGCTTTCCTGTTGGTGTTCCTCTGCCTTCTGGCCGCCGCGCCGGCGCGCGCGCAAACCTATGAGTTCGTCGGTACCATCCTCGACGACGTGCGCGGCGAACCCGTCGGCGGTGTCGAAATCTTCATGCCCGACGGCCGCAGGCTCGGGGCCAGCCAGCCCAGCGGACGCTTCGAGGTCACCGTGAACAACCGTCGCGCGACGGTTGTCTTCCGCCGCGAAGGCTACCGCGATTTCGAGCAGCACCTCGGCGACCTTCCCCGCCTGATCGATATCGACATCTTCATGGAATCCGCCGTACGCGAACTGGACGAGGTCACCACCTACGCGCCGCGTCGAGCGCTCGACCCCAGCCAGGCCCAGAGCATCGAGGAGCTGGAGTCCCTGCAGGGCATGCGCATGGACCTGAACGACCACCTGCGCCAAATGCACGGCGTGGCGGGCATGAACGAGTTCACCGGCGACATTTCCATCCACGGTTCCCGCACCCAGGACGTCACGCACTATCTCGGCAGAAGCCGTGTGCCCAGCCTGAGGCATCTTGAATTCGGCTTCCCCGGAAACCAGAGCGTGCTCAACCCGCGCCTGCTGAAGTCGGTCACGCTGGCCGACAATCCCGCCCGCGGCCCTCTCAACCAGGGGAACGCCTCCGCGCTGGTGTACGACCTGCAGGAAGGCGATCCCGAGGCCATTCGGGGGGATCTGGTGCTCGGCTCCACCAACCGGGAGCTCAACCTGTCCTCCTACTGGGGCGAACGCACCAACCTGTTCAGCGCACGCTACCTCGACCCCAACGGGCTGGGCGCGCTCGGGCGCCAGTTCTTCACGACCCCCAAGGATGCTCGCATCGCCGGCGGGTGCCAACCCGACCAGCCTTGTCGTGAACTCAACGACCCCCTGCGTTTCAGCTCGCTCGACATTTTCTTCAGCACATTCAAGCGCGACACGTCCGGCGCGTTCGCGCGCCACACGCTGATCGTTCTCGACGACAACTATGAAGTGATCGAGGACAAGTCGATGGTGGCCACGGAATCCAAGCCCCAGGTGCTCGTCGAAGGGTATCAGGGCGCGTGGTTGTACTCCTACGAGTCGATCAGCCCTTCGGAAGCCGGTGAATGGGAGCGCGGGTTCTCCTTCCTGAACCGCCGCTACAACGACGGCTACCGCGACACGCTCGAACCGATTTTCAGCGGCAGCATTCTGGATGCGCCGGGATGGTACCGGGGCAATCAGGTGGGAGGATCCCTTCTGTACGAACTGGGTGACAACCGTCGTCACGACTGGCAGACGATTCTCTCGGCCCAATGGTCCCCGAACGAAAGAACCTTCGGCGCCTTGCCCTCCTACGGACTGGAACTGGAATACGCCCGCCAGGAACGCACCTACCGCGAACTGGCCCTGAGCAACAACGGCGACTCCAGCATCACCCGCCGGAACTTCGTCGAACGCGACCTCGTGCTGGCGAACACCGTCTACCGTTTGCGCTGGAATCTCGGTAAAGGCCGCAACGTGGAAGCCTCCGCCGGTGCCGCCTGGGCCTATGAAGGATGGCGCACCGAAGCGCGTGGCGCCCAGTTCGTCGCCGGTGACGAGGGCGGCATGTTGACGCCGGGACCTTTGGCATCCTTGCGGTACACCCATCCCGTCGGGGAAGACCACAGTCTGTTCGCCGAGTCCGCCCTGCGCCAGTCGGTCGTCATCGAACCTTCGGGACTCAACGGTCTTGCCGCCAAGGCGACTCCCAGCGTGGAGGGCAAGGTGGGCGGCAACGGCTTCATCACCACGCCCCTGCGTTATGCCTGGAGCGGGTACGTGCGGTGGTACGACAACCCGTCGTTGCCGAACCCCGAAGTCTACTGGTACTACCGGGAACTGCGTGAAGCGAACAGCGCGCTCGTGCAGGGCGGCAACCTGACGCTCAACTACCTGCCCGGCCACCACGCCGGCCTGGGCGTCAACGCCTCGATCATCCAGGGACAGTACGCCATGAAGGACGGCGGTACCCTGCCGTGGGAGTCCAACCGCTTGCTGGACCTGGTCGCCAACCTCCGCGTGCTGCCGCGCGACGACTCCCTGCTCAGCTTCATCATCACCTATGGCGTCCAGAACGGCGCGCCCTTGTACGAATACCGCGGCCTCTGGGAGGAAACCGACGCGGTGTCGGGGCAGGGTTACTCCACGCGCAGCCGTTCCGTATACCAGAATACCGCGAACCCCAGCGTCTCGCGCCAGCGTCTGGACGCACGCATCAACCTCGACCTGAAAAGCCAATGGCGACCGCTCGAATCGGTCCGATTCTTCTTCGAGGCGACCAACATCTTCGCCGACTTCGACAACGGCATCGGAGGATTACTCGGCGGCCGCAACGAGCGGCGACGCGGCTGGACGCGCTCCAACGCCACCGGCGATCTGGAACCCGTGGTCACCAAGGGCCTCGGCCTCTTCCTGATGTTCGGCATCGAAGGGAAGCTGAAGATCTAGGCGCGAGGGTGGACGCCAGGGAACGCGCGAGAAGAACGGCGAGAACGGCGGCGATGTAGGGGCACGTTGCAACGTACCTCTACATGTCATCCGATCCGGGTGATCGCCGCCGCGAAGAAGCCGTCGTAGTCGGTTTCGCCCGGCCAGACGCGGAGGTACCCGTCGCGGCACAAATCCGCGGGAACGGACGTCTCCGCCGGCACCACGCGGAAGTCCGGGTGCGCCGCCAGAAACGCGCGCACGACATCCACCGTCTCTTCGGCTTCGGCGCTGCACGTGGCATACACGAGACGACCTCCGGGCTTCAGGAGGTGCGCCGCGCCGTCGAGCAACGCGCGCTGTCGGCCCGCCAGCGCCGTGATCCTCTCGGGCGTCCAGTTCCAGCGGGCTTCCGGGCGGCGGCGCAACACGCCGAGGTTGCTGCACGGGGCGTCGACCAGGATGCGGTCAAACGTCTCTCCGCGAAACGGGGGCCGCGCGACATCCAGACACACGGGCATCAAGCCCGCATGCCCGAGCCGGTCGCGCACATCATCGAGACGACGCAATCGCGTCACCGAGACATCGCCGCAGACAAGGCGCACCGCCTCTGCGCCCGCTTCGTCCACGGACGCGCGTACGGACGCGCGCGACGCTGAGGCCCACAGCGCCGTCTCCAGCGCCAGCGCGGACTTGCCGCCGGGCGCGGAGCACGCGTCGAACAACGAGAGGCCGGGGTTCCAGTCAAGCAGCGAAACCACCCATGCCGAGACCGGATCCTGGAACGAGAACAGCCCGGCGGCGAAAGCCCGGCTTCGCAACGCCGCGCCCGCGCCCTCTACAAGACGGAAAAACAGTGGAAGCCCTCCGTGCGCCTCGATCGTCGCCCCTTCTTCCGCAAGACGCGCGGGCAGATCCTCGGGACGACCGCGACGGGGGTTGGCCCGCACCCACAGGGGTGCCTCCTCGTTGTTCCGGCGCAGCGCCGCTTCCAGCGCCTGCGGCTTGAGCTCCTTGCCCCAGCGGCGCACCAGCCACTCCGGATGCGAATACCGGACGGCCAACGACTTGAAACCGTTGCCCGGCGGCACGCGCATTCCGTCCCGCGCCACCGCTTTCAGCACCGCGTTCGCGAACCCCGATTCCGCGCGCCCCACCTCCCGCTTCACCAACTCCACCGTCGTATTCACCGCCGCGAAGGCGGGGACGCCCGAGAGAAACAGAATCTGGTACGCCCCGACGCGAAGGGCCATGCGCAGCTTCGTCCCCTTGATACCGCGCGGGGCATGCGCGTCAAGGTTGTAGTCCAGCAAGCGCTGCAGGCGCACCACCCCGAAACACACCGCGCGCGCCAATGCCGCATCATCATCGCGCAAGCCCGGCAAGCCCGGCCCGAACGAATCCTTGAGAAAGCCGCCCGTGGCCGCCTGCTCCAGCAGAATGAGGAAAGCGGCGCGACGGGCTTCGAGACCGGATACGGAAGTCATGGGCGGAAGGTAGGACTTCTGGATTCAGAATGAGAAACGGGAGCGAGGAATCGCAGGGGCGTCCCGAGCGCGGGAGCGAGGGAGCGAGGATAAGACTCCGGGGGTTTTTCCCGGAGCACGCGCTGTTACCTTCAAGGCGTCATGCGCTTCCGGATTCCCGAACACCCCTCACGCCTGCGGAGAACGCTGCTCGCGCCCGCGACGCTGTTGTATGCCGCCGGATGCGCTCTTCATCGTGCGTGGCGGCGGCCTGCGCCCGCAAGCACGCTCCCCCTCATCGTGATCGGCAGCCTGCGCGCCGGGGGGGCCGGAAAAACCCCGATCGCACTCGCACTCGCCCGTCATGTGTCCGCGCAAGGTTTCCGCACCGGCGTCCTCGCGTATGCGATGCCCCGCAAAGGGATGGGGGGGGAAGCGGAGCGGAGCTCCGGGCCGTGGGAAGTCTTCCCGGATTCCGACTGGCGCGAGACCTCGGACGAAGCCGTACTCCTGGCACGAAGCCTGCACGCGGACGGCGTGCGCGTGTTCGTCACCCGCGACCGGGCCAAGGCCCGGGCCCTGCTCGCGCGCACGGGGGAATTCGACGTCCTCGTCTCCGACGACGGACTGATGGACGCACGACTGCGTGACCCGCGTGGGACCGCAGCGCGACGCGTCTTCCGCGTCGCGCTGGTCCGGCGGGGAGAGAACCCCGGGCTGTGGGACCTCCTCCCCGCCGGACCGTGGCGCCTGACCGCTTCAGCGCTGCGCGCCACGGACGTGGTGTTGCGGGAGGGGGAAGACTACACGCGCGCCCTCCTCCCGCCACCCCTTTGGCCCTCACCCTCACCCCCCGTCTGGGTTGTGACGGGATTGGGAAACCCCGGGCATTTTCTGCGCTCCCTGGATGCCGCCGGCATCGCGGTGCAAGGAGCCACCCACGGCGACGACCACGGGCTTCCCGACCTGGAACGGGCGCTGCGGGACGCACGGCGCACCGGCACGACGCGTTTCGTGTGTTCCGCCAAGGACTGGATCAAACTGGAAGCGCATCCGCGACGCCCGCCCGCCCTGTATCGCGTGGATGAAACCGTCCTGCTGAGTCCGGAATTTTCGGCATGCGTGACGACCTTCCTCCGCGCTCCAACTTCGTAGATTGCGGTGACCATGAACGCACTTTTTCCCGCGCCCAACGCCGGGCCCGCCGCCACGCCCCGTGCACGGCCTCCCCGACCCGAGCTGTCGTTTTCCCTGTTGCGCGCGACGGCATTGGTTGCGACGCTCGCGGCCACCCTGACCGCCCTGCTGCCCCGGTCCGCCACGGCGGATGTCGGCAGATGGCACAGCTTCACCGACATGAAACGGGTGACATCACTCGTGTCGCACAGGGGTTTCGTGTATGCGGGTACCCCCGGCGGCGTCCGACGCGTCGACATCACGCCCCCCGTCCCCGTGCAACACGATTTCAACAACCTTGACGGCCTCATCGACCCATGGATTACCGGATTGACCGTCGACGACACCGATGCGCTCTGGGCCGTGGCCCGTAGTGGATACCTCTATCAACTGAATCGCGCCGGCACGCGCTGGACCGCCCATGGTGCCAGCTATGCCGCCCAGAACTGGAGGATGAACGAACGTGCCGTACTCATGGCGGAGCGGAACATTTTTCTCGGCTCCCAAAAGGGGCTCGCCCTGTTCGATACGCGCGTGATGGCCTCCCAGATGACCCTCACCCGTTTCGGAACGAACGTAGAGATCTCGGTTCTTTCACTGCTGCGCCGTGACGACACCCTGTTCGTGGGCACCACGGAAGGCGTGTATCGGGCCCGCATCCACTTTCCCGATCCTCTGAATCCTCCGAACCTGACGGATTACGACAATCCGGCAGATCCCAACAAGTGGACAAAGGTCGACTTCCCGGCCGATTCAACGCGTCGCTATGACCATCTGGCGATCGTCAACGACACGCTGGCAACGTTCGGGCCCGGGACCTTGCTGCAGGGAGACATCACGGTACGGGCGTTCGCGGGTGACACGCTGGTGGTGGGAGGCCAAGCCTATCCCGGCTGGCCCGATTACGTCACGGCACTGGTGACGGAAGGAAAGGTCGTCGTTGGTGGCTACTCGGGGTTGGCTTTGCCGGAAATGGGCAAAGAAGACACAACGGGACTGGAAGCCATCATCTGGCCCCTACGTGCATACCCGCGCGATACGATCGCCAACATCGGAGCACACAACGATGTGGTTTGGGGGCACTCTCAATCCGGACTCAAACGTGTCGACCTCCAAACGGCGCACGTCCGCCCGGTTTCATCACTGGTCGCCGTGAACCCTCCCGGAGTGCAGGAGGAGCTTTATTACCGTTTTCTGCGCAACGTTGTGGTGACACCCTTGGGTGACGTGTATGTCGGTTCATGGGGAGGGGGATTGGTACGCCATCGTGAGGACGGACACAATGACGCATGGCGAAATGATGCCACGACAGGCGCTCAGGGAAGCTGTCTCACGGCCGCAGAATCGGGAAACCCCTTTACGGTAATCGCCGCCCTGTCCAGGCCCCGTGCAGGGTCACGCCTGAACGGCCTGTTCTTCACGGCTTATCTCGACGATCAAGCCTTCCAGTTGGCATACTTCGATACCACGGCCAATATGCCGCTCTGTCCCCCTGCGGGACTCAGGATTGCGGGAGGAGTCCCCCATGCCGTTCATCTTTTTTCCGATACGTTACTGGGTATCGCTTCTGAGTATGGCGTGACTTTCATGAAAGTGCGCGAAGAAAGCAGCGGTCCTCGTTTTGAGGATATCAACCTGTGGACCTTGCCAGGAGCATCCACAGCCCCTTCTTGGGATCTTGCCGAAGACGCATGGAGCCGCCCTTGGGCCATCATCGGGGATCAACTGGCATTTCTGGATAGCCTTGACGAGTCTACGGTCAGGAAGTTGAAACCTGTAGACAATTTCATCGGAACGGATTGTAAAAGCCTGGAAGGTGACCCGGCCGGAAAATTGTGGGTGGGTTGTTCAAACGGTCTTTTCCATGTGACGACGGATCCCGCCGGACAACTGGTGGCGGTACGACGCTACGGCATGCATGACGGGCTTCCCAGCCTGTTCATCTACGATGTTACTGTGGATCAGGCCAACGGGAAAGTATGGGTGGCCACCGATCGCGGCCTCGCCATGCTGGAAAGCGCTTCTCAACCCCCACGGAAAAGCGGAGACCTGGAGTACGTAACGCCGTACCCCAACCCCTTCCGTCCCCATCACAGCCACGTGATCTTCAACAAGCTCCCTCCCAATACGACGCTCCGCATTCACGGACCGGGAGGAGGAATCGTCCGCACCTTCCATCCGCGCGACCTGAAAGGCGGGGAGGCGCACTGGGACGGCCGCAACGAAAACGGCAAGCGCGTGGCGCCGGGCGTGTATTTCTTCAGTGTGACGACGGGAGGATCCGTCCAGCGCGGCAAGGTGATCGTGGCGCGCTGAGGCCACTCACGTCCCCTCCCGTTTCCGGGCTCCCTTTACGGCGGTGTCCCTACGGGGTTAAAGCGCGTCCGCGTAGGTGTCCTCAAGCGCGTGGATCGCCCGGCCGACGTGATGGTCGGCCTCGACCTTCGCCCGGCCCGCGCGGCCCATTGCCTCCCACTGTGGGGCCTCTTGGGCCGCTTGGCGCAATAGCGCCGCCAGCGCCCCCGCATCCCCCTGCGGGGCCAACCAGGCGCTGGCGCGGGCCGGGCCTTCCCCGTGGGCCGTCACGAACGGAATGTCGTCGTGATCGGTGGAGACCACCGGCATGCCGCTGGCCTGGGCTTCGAGAATCACGGTGGGCGCGCCGCCTTCGGCATCACCATCGGGTGCGACGCGCGACGGCTGCAGCAGCAGGTCGTGCGCGTCGAGCGCCGCGCGCATGTCGTCCAGGGTTTGATAGCCGACGAAGTCGACGCGCGCGGAGAGCCCAAGGGACGCGGCCTGTGCCTCCAGCGCGGCGCGGCGCGGGCCGTCGCCGATCACCGTCAGCCTCCAGGGAAAATCCGTCCCCGCGGCGGCCAGCGCGCGCAACCCCACGTCGAGCCCCTTTTTGTCGACGAGGCGACCGATGAACAAAAACCTCACGGGGCGGTTCCCGTCCCATGTGCGCGCGCGAAACGCGTAATCGGCGGGATCGATGGCGATGCGCTGAATCCTGATGCGCTCTGCGGGCGCACCCAGTCTCACCAGCCGTTCCCGCATGGCGGGGCCTTCGACGAGCAGAAAGCGCGCCTGCGTGAACAGCTCGCGATACCCCGACGCGGCACGGCGCAGGAAGGGAGCATGCGAAACGTCCGAGCCGTAAAAGTTCACCAGCAGCGGCTTGCGCAACGCACGCGTGAAGTCACGTGTCACCAACGCGCGGAAGCCTTTGTGGACGTGACACACGGCGATGTCGCGCGCCGCCAGCGTGTCCACGCCGCCCGGGTAACGGACTTGCGCAAAGTCGCCCGTGACCCGGGCCACGGCACGCGCGAGGAAGGGGCGCGAGGGCATGAGCGGCACGAACGGGTCCGCCCCCGGGAGCGGAAACAATTCTTCATTCTCGCGCTTGTCCGCCATGATCAACGGCGGAAACCGCCTGAGCGCGCGCAGCGTCTGCCAGATGAACGTCTCCGTCCGCGGCAGGTACGAGTCGAGAAGGTGGAGGGACTTCATGGGAGGATCTTAGCGAAAATATGAAATCTGTGCCGAAGGCATGAGGCCGCGAAGCGGACGAATCAATATGAACTTTGAATGAAAGACGAAACCCGGGAAACTCGTCACGCCACATCTGAGCCGGGAGAGAAACTCTTTCGACTTCGGGATCGAACGAGCATCTAAATCATTTAGACTCCCTCCCCTCACGCACAAGCGTTTCCGCTCACTGCGTTCTTTCATATTTCAGATTTCAGATTTCAGATTTCCGTTCAGCCTCCGCCCATGAACTTCACGATCTCGATGCGGTCGCCGTCGGCGAGCTCGATCCGGTCGTATTCGTCTTTTGCGGGAACACGGAGATTGTACTCCACGACGACGACTTCGGGCTTCATTTTGTGACGGGCCAGCAGACCCGAAAGGGTCAGGGGCGCGTCGACTTCGACGGACACGCCATTCACAAGCAGTTTCATACGCAATACTCCGGCTCAGCTCGTCCGGGGCGGCCCGGGCAGCGCGCCACCGAACGAAAGGATCAGAAAGGGAACACACAAGGAGAAATAGGTGATGTCGAAACCATGCTCCCACAGGGAGTTGCTCCACCCGACGTCAACGGACTTGAAAACCCAACAGATGAAAATCGTGAGGAAGAGCGTCGCGCCGGTGTACAAGAACGTGGCGGATGAACGACGACGGAGATATCCGAAAACGGCCGTGGCGGCCAGAATGAACAGGAGGATCTCGCGCCTCACGTAGCCTGACTGGACGTGGTAAGGGTTCCGTTCCCAGAACAGGACGGGGTCCCACAGGTAAAAGGGAAGGAACGTCGCCATGAACGCGGCCACGACGACGAGACCCGCCAGCACAATGGCCTTGACCCCACGGTCGTCCACCAACCTCCACATCACGTAAATGAACGGGATGATGAAGATCGCCCGCGTGGAAAGCGCGACTCCCCAAACCGCGGCCCATGCGTACAGTCTTCCTCCCCGCGCCACGCCGGGTCGAAGACTGACGTGCATCAACCACGCGATGGCGACCGCATTCCCCAACAAGTCGCTGCGCACGAAAACCTGATACTGAATCACGGGCATCGCCAGAAATACGCCCAGGAGAAACAAAGGTCGCGACGTCTCTCCGGAACGCACGATCATCAGCGCGACAAACGCGATGATCGCCGCGAACTGCAAGAGCCCCACATCACCCAGGAGGTAGAAGGGAAGCACCAGCGTCTGCATGCCGGGAAACACGCTCACGTTCGTACCCAGATGGGACTTGACCGCCCACGGAAACTCGCCACGGAAAAGGGCATCGAAGAATGCCTGGAGAGCGGACCAACGGTCCGCCTCAAGCGCATAAGGATCCATCGCCCGGTAGACCGCATACGCCGCCACCAGGTACAGGACCAGCAACGCCCCCAACCAGACGCCGGCCTGACGCCGACGCGTAGCCCAAGCCGTCAGCGCCCCACCCCCCACCAACTGGAAACCGAAAAATGCCGTGAACATGCTCCCTGCAACCAGGGGGCTCAAGGAAAGGCGTGCCCCGTATTTGACCGCGAACAAAAGGTTGATGAACAGAAAGACGGCCAGATACGGAACCGTGCGTCCCTGGGGGATCCAGGACCTGAAGCTTTCGGGGGATGCTCCTGATCGGGGTGTCCTCGTAACCGTCGTTTGCATATCTCCACTTTCTTGAGTCGCCTTGGGCCCCACCCTCTGCGGACAGGGACACGGCCGCGACTCTTTTCGGATGGCTCTAGGGTAGGACTTTCATTGAGTTTTGGCGTAGGCGGCTAGTATCAGTCGC
>CAZKRC010000021.1:0-21746 GCA_964555105.1 uncultured Bifidobacterium sp.
TGCCGGGGTTGCATTCGGGATGGCTGAGGACCTTCACGCCGGGGAACTTGAGGCGCAGGAAGCGGATCATCTCGGGATCGTATTCCTCGTGCACGTAGCAGCGCCCGCCGAAAATTTTGATGTCCTTGTTGACGCCGCGGCGTTGCATTTCGTCGACGAGGTTCTGGCCCATGAGGCTGTCGGGCAGGAAGTAGATCTTGTCGTTCGGGATGGTCTCGACGATGTGGTAGACGTTGGACGACGTGACGCACACGTCGCACTCGGCCTTCACGTCGGCGGTGGTGTTGATGTAGCAGACGAAGGTGTAGTCGGGGAACTCGGCGCGCAGGCGGCGGACGTCGTCGCCGGTGACGGAGTCGGCCAGCGTGCACCCGGTGTCGCGACCCGGGATGAGCACACGTTTGTTCGGGTTGAGGATCTTGGCGGTCTCGCCCATGAAGCGCACGGCGGCGAACACGATGGTGTCCGCATCGGTCCGGCTGGCGTCCTTGGCCAGCTGGTAGGAGTCGCCCGTGTAGTCGGCCACGCCGTAGACGATCTCGGGGGAGACGTACGAGTGGGCGAGAATGACCGCGTTCCGTTCCTTCTTGAGCGCGTTGATGGCGTTCACGAGAGGAGCCATGGTTTCGCATTTTTCGGGTGTGAACGTGCACGCTCCCCCGGAAATGCGGACATCTTTCAGCTTTTCGTACAGTTCGGCACCGGTGATCATAATGGTAAAGGTAGCTAACGGCTGACAGTTGACGGCTCACGGTTCACGGCTGACAGCTCACAGCTGACAGCTTCACAGCGGAAGGCGACGGCTGTTTCAAAACCGGACGATCAGGCATGAAAGACCGTCATTTTTCACGCATTATGCGGGACGAAACCTCAGGCCGTGGTGTTCGCGCGTGTTCTTTTTTGCTGTCCGCTGTTTGCCGTTTGCTGTTGGCTGTCCGCTGTCTGCTGTCTGCTGTCCGCTGTCAGCTCAAATACTCCGACACCAGCCACTCTTCGTGACCATCCGCGTGTCGCACCCGCAGGTGCCCGTCCTGGTTGAGGTCGACCGGCAGCACGGGGGGATGACCGGGACGGTCCCGCAGCCGGAACGGACGGCCCCATTGCGCGCGTGCGCGCCATGAGTCCAGAATGCCGGTGGTGGTGGCGGGGCCGAGGAAGGGCGTTTCCAGCCGCGCGCGCAGGTTTTCCGCGAAGGCCTTCGCCAGCGGGAGGCCGGCCGCTTCGTCGAGCCCGGCATCGGCGAGGCGGCCGCCCGGCGTGCCGCCGTCCTCGATCACGGGCGCATGCATCAGGTTGAGGCCGACGCCCGTGAACACGTGGTCCGCGGTGGCCTCCAGCAGCATGCCGGCCACCTTGCGGCCTTCCCACAACAGGTCGTTGGGCCACTTCAGGCGGAGCGCGGCACGTGATGAGGGGTGCAGCAAGGGCGCGGTGGCGTCCCAGACGGCGAGGCCGGTTTCCAGCGGAAACAGGCCGAGACGTTCGAGGGGAAGCGCGGTCCGGGGAATGATCAGCGTGAGGTGGAGGTTGCCCGGAGGGCTGATCCACGGGCGGCCGCGGGTGCCGCGCCCGGCGGTCTGACGCTCGGCGGTGATGAGAAGCCACTCATCCGCGGCGCGCGCGACGTGCTCGCGCGCGGTATCCATGGTGGACTCGACTGTCTGGAAATGAATGTGACGCATGGCGCGGCCGCTCCGGGTTTTCCGGGTCTTCCGGGTTTAAGGACGATCCTCAGCGCAACAGGTGTCCCTGCGGCGAAGCGAGGAAAAGGGGATATTCCGCTTCGAAGTTAGCCGTGAAAAGGCCCGTGCCGCGTACCGCGTCGATCTCGGCACGGGTCCAGAAGCGAAGCGCGGAGATTTCATCCGGATCAGGCGAGAACGGCCCGGCGTGCAGGGAGAGATAACTGCGGGTGTTCTCCGATTCGTGCCGGGAACGAAAGCGCGTGGGATACAGGTATTCCAGTTCGTGCTCCGTCACGGTGATCCCGAGTTCTTCCTGCGTTTCACGCACGGCGGCTTCTTCATAGCTCTGCCCGAAGGCGACGTGCCCGCCGACGGAGACGTCCCATAAACCAGGACTGGTGTCTTTGGTCAGGGAACGTTTCTGGAGCAGCAGCGCTCCGTCGACCGGATGGAGGACGAGCACGTGCGCGGAGCGGTGGATCAGGGCCGGATTTCCGTGGACGAGTCCACGGGCGACCGGGCCGATCACGGTGGCGTCATCATCGCTGACCTGGGTCAGAAGTTCGTGCGGGTCGGAAGGAGGCATGGGAAGAATTAAGAATTGGGAATTGGGAATTGGGAATGTGGCATGAGGAGCCGAAGGCATGAGGCCGCGTAGCGGGCGTGCCGCTGAATGAGGCCGCAGGCTGAATCAGCATGTGGAATGGGAATGGGGAGTTGAAGGGGGATGAGGAGGGGGGATCGTGAAAAGGTGTGGGGGGGAAGGGCGCGGGGGCCGCACGAGAGGGCATCGCGCGGCAGGGAAGGGGAGAGGAAGATAGCGGGGGGCCACCGGGTGTGCGGCCCCGGGGGCCGGATGACGCGCGGGACGTTAGAGGCCTATGCCCAGGCGCAGCGCGTAATACCGGTCCTCGATGTGGCCCGTGTACATGCCGTTTTCCTCC
Organism: uncultured Bifidobacterium sp.; assembly: GCA_964555105.1. Taxonomy (GTDB): domain Bacteria; phylum Fibrobacterota; class Fibrobacteria; order UBA11236; family UBA11236; genus UBA11236. The sequence continues at coordinate 2,630 of CAZKRC010000021.1, forward strand.
GCCCAGCTGGCGGCTTCGAGATGGATGGCATTGACGAAGGAAAGTCCCGCACCGGCCGCCCAGTAGCCGCCCTTGAACCCTCCCGCGACCCGCGCGGCGGCGAACCACCATAATGATTGTTCGATTTCTGCGCCGAAATTGATCTTGCTCAGGAACTTGTAATTCCGGTCGTCGTTGAAGAGGTCTTCCACGTCGACGGCGAAGTTGACCTTGCGGGCGAGGAGGCCGCTGGTGGACAGGAGCGGAGGGGTTACGGCGGCGCCCACGGTGAATTCGGGAGTGACGAACTCGTGGTTGAGATGCATGCCCAGGTTCTGCACGGCCGCACCGAGCCGCAGCCACGAGGTCTGTTGCCACAACAGGCCGAGATCGACGCCATGCCCGTACGTGGACCGGTCCTTCATGTTCGCGAACTTCGCGTTGATCGTGTCCTGAATGCGATCGATCACGGGCTGGCCGCCATCGTCCGCGAACTCGCTGGTGGAAACCTGGAAGTCGTGCACGGTTTGGCGGTTGGCCAGGCGATAGCCCGCGCCCGCCGCCAGACGGTTGTTGAGAAAGCCGCGTGCCGCCGCGAGTTGAATGACGGCGTCGAGTTGAATGGTTTTGATGCCGGCCTGTGGAATCAGGATGCCCACGTCGGCGTAAGGCGCCACGCGTGAGTCGAGCCAGTAGGCCGCCCCATAGTTGTGCATGGCGAACTCCGCGCCATGCATCAGGCCGACCTCCACAGGCAGGCGATCGAAGGGCGTCAGGGCCCTGAGCAAGTCGTTGCCCCCCGTGCGGAATCCGGAGTCGCTTTCGAAGGCATTCTGGTGGTCGTTGAACAAGTTGATGAAGTCGATCAGGTTTTCCGCAGGAGCGGTTCCGCCCACGACGTTCACGCGCGCGTTGAAACGCGTGCGGGGGTATGCCCCCAGGCCGGGCCGTGCCTCGGAGTTGCCCAACCGGTTGATGAGGTTCAGGCCGGCGGGGTTGTAGTAGAGCGCGTCCTTGTTGTCGACCACGGCGACGAAAGCGTTGCCCATCGACAGTGCGCGGAGGGAGCGGTATTGCGGGCCCGTTGCCGCGCCGGGCGCGAGTGGCAACGCCATGAGGCACGCGGCGGCGAGAGCCAGGGAGGCGGTGACGGGAAGGCGGCGCGTGCGGCGGATCAGGGAGCTGATAAAGGTCTTCATGGCTTACTCCGAGACCGTCTTGAGGTTCCGCCAGCACCCGCCGACTTCCGTACGGGCACGCTGCAGTTTTTGGGACAGTGAATCGGGGAGGCGGCCCGAGGGCAAACGCTTGGTCAGGAGCGAGTCCTTCTGGATGTCGAGCCGGAGCTTCATGAACTCGTCCGGCGCGCCTTTCTTGATTTTCACCCACGTGCTTTGCAACTCGGGTGCGGTGAGGTCGCGTTCTTTCACGCCGCCTCCGCTGGTGTACGTGGTGTCCAGATAGGCGTAGACGAAGCCGAGGACATGCCCACGTCCCGGGTAGATCGCGTCCCCGATGGGAGCCTCCAGGGAGTCGTTGCCGGCCGGGAAGGGCGAGGGCTGTTCGGGGAAGAGGGGGTCCATGCGGCCGTTCAGGTCGTTGTCGATGCCGTCCGACTTGGTGGCCGGGATGGTACGGGAGTCCTCGTCCACGAACCCGTCGAAGTCGTTGTCCTTGTCGTCCATGAGTTCTTCGTCGATGCAGCCGTCGCCGTCGTTGTCGATGCCGTCCCCGAACTGGTAAAACATCACGGCGTCGCCCAGGCTGGTGATCACGCTGTCCATGTTGCCGGCGGTTTGTTCGTCGGTGCCGCCGGACGAGGATCCGGTGGTGTCTTTCTTGCCACCGCCCATGAGTGCGGTGAGCTGGGAGGTGCTGAGAAGGCCGGCACCGACGCTGGAGATCAGCGTGTTGAGGTCTTCGGCGGCCGCGAGGTCGTTCTCCAGGTCCGCAGCGATCGTGCTCAGGCTGTCGATCTGGAAGCCGCCGTTGGAGCCGAACCGGAGCTTTTTCATCAGGGCGTCGGCGCTGTCGATCACGCCGTCCCGGTTCAAATCGTAAAGCCGGGTGATCGTGTACAGGAGTTCCATGGCGGTGTAGTCGATGATCACGCTCCCGAACGGCATGCGGAAGTCGGTCAGGGGGAAGCTGGCCGGGCGGCGGTAGCCGGTGGAATCGGGAAAGGAGGCGTGAACCAGGTACTGCGCGATGAAGTCCCGCCGCTGCGTATACAACGAGTCGTAGTCGCTGCTGCCGGGTGCGCTTGCGGACGAATCCGTGAGGTAGTTGTACCACTGGGTGAGGGTGTCTCGATCCGTGAGGAGGCCGAGAACATGGCGCACCTTGGCGGCGGCCTGCAAACGCAAGGTCAGCAATGAGTCGCTGTGTTGAAGAAAGGCGAACGAGGACGGGTCTTCGGCCGTTTCCTTCACATCGTTCAGGATGCGGATCTTGTCGAGTTGATAGAACTGAACGGCCGATTTGGCATAGCCGTAATACGCCATGGAGTTGGCGCTGTCCCGGGCGATGGCCTTTTCAAACGCCTGCATGGCCTTGCCGTATTGCCCGCGACGGAAGTATTCCTCACCTTGCTGGTTCAGGCTCGCCTGGCCGGGGTCGCCTTCGCCACCCGGGTTGAAGATGTTGCAACCCGCCACGAGCATGGCCGCAAACAGCGCGAGCAACATGAGGTATGAAAGTCTTGATGTGAATTTCATGGCGTCCCTCCCGGTAGAAGCGGGAAAGTAACTTCCTGTAACGTCCCCGCGCTCCTCCCCCGGTGAATGCGGGAAGTTTAAATAAGTTGAAGTGATGAATACGCAAGCCGGTGATGGTTTCGGAAGCCCGGCGGCGGTTCCCCTTTCTGCGTTGCTGGCGGCGATCGCCTCCTTGCGCGCGGGACTCGAATCCCTTCCGGACCCGCAAAGCGACGATTTTTACCGCAATCTGGTGTCGGTGGTGGAGCGCCGGCTTCCTCCTCTGTATACGGCCTATGACGGGTATTTGTCCGCGACGCTGGCCGCGGAAGGACGCAGGATCACGTGTTCGAGCGGGTGCGCGGCGTGTTGCCGCCATTTCGTGAGCAGCGTGGAGCCCTTCGAACTGGTCGCGCTCGACCATTTCCTGAGAGCCCGCGACGACTATGGCGATCTGGTCGTTTCAAGTTACAGGAGAACAAGGGTTTATGACGACATCCTCCGCGAGGAGGGCGACGATGAAAACGCGGAGGATCGCGCGCTTTACCGCTATTTCCTGCGTGGCCACGCGTGTGCGTTTCTGAACAAGGACGGGACTTGCGGCGTGTACGCCTGGCGGCCGATGTCCTGCCGGATGTTCTACTCCGAAGCGTCGCCGCGTTTCTGCGCGGGCAAGGAACTGGCGTCTCCGTGGAACAAGAACTTTCAGGTGGAGCTTCCCCAGGAGGCTGAAGAAGCGTTGGCGCGCTGCTCACGCGTGCTGGAAAACCTGGGGTTGTCCGAAAACCTGTTCCCCGGACTCGTGGAGGTCAACGCGGCGTTCGGGCGCTACGACGCGGAGGCGGCCGCGACGTCACCCGGTCCCCCGGAGGGGGCCGTTCACCCCCCGTCCTCTTCCGTACCGTGCCCGGGAAATCCTCCCGGTGCGTCGGGATCCTGAGCGCTCCGCAGTTTTTCGAGGAGGGCTTCGACGTGTTCAAGCCGTGCATGCAGGCTTTGGACCGCGTCCTTGTAGAGGTCGAGTTCGCGTTCGAGGAAGGCCAGTCTGATTTCGGCTTCCTGCAGGCGGGAGTCCGCCGACGGATGATCGTGTGGAGCCATCGCCGGAATGTAATCGTGTGCGCCGGAAACGCGATGGTGTTCGGGTCCGCAAGGGGCGCCAAGGGCTGCGGGACGCGAAGGGGACGCGGATCCTACTACCTTTGACGTTCATGTCCGCAGAAACGCTTGTCTGGCGCTCACGCCTTCTTGAACGCACCGCACGCACCGGCAATACGCTGTGCGTGGGTCTTGATCCGGTCCTGAACAAACTGCCTCCCGGCGAGGGGAAGCCCGCCGATCGCGTGCGCCGGTTCTTCGCCGATTTGCTGGAAGCCATGGCGCGCCGGGGAATGTATCCCGCGGCGGTCAAGCCGAACAGCGCCTACTTCGAAGCGTTGGGGCTCGATGCCCTGGCGATGATGCGTGCGATGATCCGGGAATACCGCGATGCGGGCATTCTCGTGATTCTGGACGCCAAGCGCGGGGACATCGCGACGTCCTCGGGTGCGTATGCGACGGCGGCGTTCGATGACGCGGCGTTCGGTGCCGATGCCGTGACGGCCGCTCCCTACATGGGTTCGGACTCGTTGGGGCCGTTTCAGGAGAGCGCCCGTGCGGCGGGACGGGGACAGGGCACCTACGTGCTCGTGCGCACGTCCAATCCCGGTGCGCGCGACTTTCAGGAATTGACCGTCGATCTGGGGCAGGGGAGACGACTGCCGTTATACCGCGTGGTCGCGGAAAAAGTGGCCGCATGGGACCAAGGGGATTTGGGGGCGGTGGTCGGGGCGACGGCCCCCCGTGAGCTTGAAGACCTGGTGGCCTTCTGGAAGGGACTGGGGAACGAGATTCCCATGTTGATCCCCGGGATTTCCGTGGGAGGCATCGGCCAGGGCGGCGACATCGGCGAAGTCTTGCGCGCGATCCGCGGGGGGGGCGGCGATCCGCGCCTGCACCTGCTGAACAGTTCCTCGGGTGTGAACTATGCCTTCGCGCGTTTTTCCGGCATGTCCCCCGCCGAAGCCTCGGTCAAGGCGATGGAAGAAATCTTCACCGCGATGCGCTGACGGGGCGCGTGCGACGCGTCCCCTCGGCCCCGCATGAACCGGGAACGGAGATCCTCGTGGGAGGAACCGTTCCGCGCACAAGGAGTCCTTCATGAAGGTTGAAATTTTCGATTCGCTGGACGGCGTGGCGGCACGCTCGCTGGAGTTGCTCGGAGGGCCCCGCGTGGCGGTGTCCGGCGGGACGACCTTCGCCGCGTTGTTCCGTCACTGGGCTCCGGACGTCAAGCGTCGCAACGAGGCGGGGGAGCGGCTGCGCTTCTTCGTGGTGGACGAGCGCAAGGTTCCCTTCGAGGATCCGCAATGCAACTGGAAGCCCTGCACGGAGGAATTGCTCATCCCCGCCGGCCTTGCGGACCAGAAGTCGCACTACGTGACCACGGCGGCGGATTACGCGGCCTTGCTGGCACGCGAGTTCGGCACGGATCCGGTCGTGTTCGACCAGGTTTTCCTGGGCATGGGAGAAGACGGCCACACCGCGTCGCTGTTCCCGGGCAAACCCACCCTGCAGGATTTGACATCGACGGTTATCGACGTGACGGATTCCCCGAAGCCGCCCGCCGAGCGCGTGACCCTCGGCCTGGGCCCGATCCGGGCGAGCCGTACGTTGATCACGATCGCGCTCGGCGCGGCCAAGGCCGACATGGTGCGTCGCCTGCGTGACAACGACACGTCGCTGCCGATCACGTTGGCCATGCAGGGGCATCCCAACGCCATCCTGATCCTCGACCGCGCGGCGGCCGGAGAGGCCTGATCCCTATTTTCCGGCTGCGGGGCGGTGAAAGCCGCCCCGCGACCGCAAACCTCGTACTTTCTTGCGACTTCAACACCGGGACTTCCCATGACCAGAACGGCCGCTCTTTTTTCCTTTCTTCTCGTCGCCGCCCTGCTGCCGCTCGGCTGCCAGTCGGCTGAAGCCGATCAGAACACGCGCCTCGCGGCGCTGGAGAAAAAACAGGACAGCATCCTGACGATGCTCAAGACGATCCGCGACCAAAGCGAATTCGTGGCCATGCGCGTGGGCTGGCGCCCGCCGCCGGACACGACGCCCAAGGACATTCCGCTGGAAGGCAGCTTCTCGACGGGCCCGGCCAACGCGGCGCTGACCGTGGTGGAGTTCTCCGACTTCCAGTGCCCGTATTGCGCACGCCTCTCGCCGGTCATCGATTCCCTGGCGAAGGCGTATCCACGCGACGTGCGCGTGGTCTTCAAGCACTTTCCGCTTTCATTCCACGCGCAGGCGCGCGGGGCGGCGGCGGCGGCGATCGCCGCGGGCAAGCAGGGGAAGTTTTTCGAGTTCCGGTCACGCGTGATGCCGAACTTCCGCGCGTTGGATGACAGCCTGTATCTCGCCGTGGCGAAGGACCTGCGCCTCGACATGACGAAGTTCCGCAAGGACATGGTACTCACTGACGAGGTGAACGCGCTGCTGGACGCGGACATCGCCTTGGGGCGTGAACTGGGTGTCGAAGGCACGCCGACGATCTTCCTGAACGGACGTCTCGCGCAAGAGCGCTCCTTCGACTACTTCGCGGCCCAGGTCGCCGAAGCGAAGAAGAAGAAACGCTAGCGCGACCAGGTGTCGGACTCGCGTCGGGTCCGACACCGGCGCTGGTCCGCGTCGCGGGCGCTCCCGCGTACCGTTCCGCTACAGTAGGGACGTGTCCGTAGTGACGACATATGACATATGACGACATATGACATATCGTGGCGATATGTCTCCGAAGCGCGCGGAGCGTTCCCGACCGGTCGCGATGGCTGCAGGATGGGGAGCGATGAGGATGGTGGAGGAGAGGGGGGCGGCGATCCACTCGCGTGGATCGCCGCTAAGGATTCGGCCGTTATTACCCGCGCAACGGACACGAATCGAGGGGATACCTTTAAGCTAGGGGATCCTCCGCGTCTTCGCAACACCTTTTTAACGGATTGTGGCGCATCTCACACGGAATGCTGAAATCGGGTGGATTTCCCCGTTTTCGGTATTTTCCGGTTGTTTCATGTGGGTGCGACGACCGGCCTTGAAGCGGTTTCCGGTGGTTATCGCCCGGATCCTCCCCGCAGGGCGCAGCCCGCCCGCGGCTTTTTTTAGCTCAGGCCCTGTTCGCGACGGATGAATTCCGTCTTTTGTGCGGCACGCACCTTGGCGTCGTGAACGCGCTTGGCATTCTTTTGCCAGGTCTCGAGCTGGGCATAGTCGGGGTGCAAGGGGAGCGGGCCCTCGAACTCCTTCTGGATGCTGCGCAAAGCGAGGTAGTCTTCCGGCCCCGCAAACGAAAGACAGGCTCCCGGGCGCTTGCGGCGCGCCGTGCGCCCCGAACGATGGACGTATTCGCGGTAGTTGCGGGGCAAGTCGAAATTGACGACGAGGTCGACTTCGGGGATGTCGAGGCCGCGCGCCGCGAGGTCGGTGGCGACCAGTACGCGCAGCTTGCCGTCCTTGAACCCCTGATAGGTCAGTGCGCGTTCACTTTGCAGACGATCGCCGTGAAGCGCGACCGACACCACGCCGCGCAGGCGGAGCAAGCCGTTCAGGTGGTTCGCCTTCTCCCGGTTGGCGACGAAGACCAACGCCTGGCCGCCCGCCGTTTTCACGTCCTTCAAGGCGGCCAGAAGCAGGTCGTTCTTGGTGCGGTTCGACTTCAGGCAATAAAACGATTCGGCCAGCGGCGCGCTTTTTCCGGCCGTCACGTGATGCCGCGCGAGCTCGCCCAAGGGCAGGCGTTCCAGCGCGTCGGTGGCACCGGTGGCGGAGAACAGCAGGGTCTGCCGCTTCTTCGGAACCTTGGACAAAATGTTCCCGACCTGTTCCTCGAAGCCCATGTCGATCAGGCGGTCGAATTCGTCCAGCACCAGAAAGCGGATGGAGCGAAGCAGGCCGGGCGACTTTTCCAGATTGTCAAGCAAACGACCGGGGGTGGCGATCACGGTGTGCCACTCGCCCGCAAGGCGCTTTTGCTGCGACTCCTGGTCGTGGCCGCCGAGACACAGGACGATGCCCTCGCGCGCGCGCGGGTCCACGGCCTGCAGCATTTGCGAGACCTGATACCCCAGTTCGCGCGCGGGCACGAGGATCAGGTTGCCGTGTCGTGACGGGAGCTTCGACCACAGCGGGAGAAGATAGGCGAGGGTTTTACCCGTGCCGGTCGGCGCGACCGCAAGAAAGGATTCGCCCGCCAAGGCGGGCGGGAGGCATTCGGTTTGAACCGGAGTGGGTTTTTCGAAGCCGAGCCGGCTGACGACGGTCGCCAGACGCGCCGGAAGAAAGTCCCATGCCGCCGGGACCTTGAACGAAGACGCGGTCCGGCGGACGGGGGACGCGGAGGAAAACCGTGAGGAGGGGGGACGCGCGCCGGGTTTCGGTGAGGGAGGCCTGCCTCCGCTGCTCCTGTTCCCGTCCGCGTCTTCTCGCCCTCTCATGCCGTCTGCAGGGTTTTGGTCAGGCTCTTCATGCGCGTGTGGAGTTCACGCGCTTCACGGATGATCTGTGCGAGCACTTCGGGCGTGACGGCCTGCTTGGGATCGTCGCCCACGCCCTTTTTGGGCTGGCAGTGGGTCTCGATGCACAGGCCGTCGGCGCCGTAGGCCACGGCGGCGATGGCCGCATGCGGCACGTACACGGCCTTGCCGACGCTGTGCGAAGGATCGACGATCACCGGTGCCCAGGTCTTTTCCTTGAGCAGCGGGGTGATGCATTCGTCGGGGTGGTTGCGGTAACCGTCCATGCCCGGTACGGTGCCGCGCGGGCACAGCAGGATGTTCGGGTTGCCTTGTGCGACGATGTATTCACCCGCGAGGATGAACTCGGAAACCGGGCCCATGTGCATGCTGCGCTTCAGCAGCACGCGGGTCTTGGTGCCCTTGGTCATGCGTCCCACTTCTTGCAGCAGGCGGTAGTTGAGGGCGCTGCGCGCGCCGATCTGCAACGAGTCGACGCCCGCCTCGATGCACAGCTTGGCCTGGTCGAAATCCATCACCTCGGTATTGATCGGCAAACCGGTCTGGTCGCGCGCCTCGAGCAGGATGTACAGGCTCTTGGCATCGCCCTGGTAGGAGTGGGGCGAGGTGCGCGGTTTCCACACACCGCCGCGCAGCATGTCGGCACCCGCTTCCTTCACCGCGTGCGCGGTTTCATAGAAGAACTGCTTGTTGTTCGGATCGATGGTGCACTGGCCGGCGATCACGGCGAAATCGCCCGGCACGATGCGGTTGCCGATGCTGATGGTGTGGTTCGAGAGCTTGCTCTCGCGCGCCATCAGCTTGTACGGGGTTTGCACACGATCGATGCGGTCGATGTAGGCCAGGCCCTCGATGCGGTTGATCAGCTCCTGGCTGGTCTCGTCCCCCATGAGGGCATAGATCGAACGCTGCGCCCCATGAATGGGCTGGATGCCGACATTAAACTCGGCCGCGATCTCGGTGACTTCTTTGAGTTCGGCGTCGGTGAGGCGGGGTTGCAGCGGGATGATCATTGTGAAATCCGTGGTTTTCAGGCTGGGAACGAAGGCGTGAGCAGTTGTGAATGGCTGAATTTAGCCATTACCCGGTGTGAACACAATGCAAAGTGACGGTTATTGGGGGAAATGCCGGGGGAAGCCCCCGGCGGTATGCGCGCACGGCGCGGGCATGCGCGCGATTCCGCGCGGGCAGGCTAGGGGAGGAGCAGCACGGGAGCCGGGGGGCGGGCTCCCGTGCGCAGCCAGTACATCCCGGCGGGGACAAGGGGGGCGTCCGCATCCGGGGACGCCTTGAGGTCCCAACTCCAGAACATCCCCGAAGGATCGACCGGAACGGTCGCCACCCGGCGGCCCGACTCCGACACCACCCGCAATGAATCCTGTGCTCCTCCCGCGGGGGCGAGCAGGAACAGCGGGCCCTGGTCCCGTTTGATCGGGTTGCGGGCGGGAGTGGCTGCGGTTCCGGGTTTGCTGAGGAGCACGTTGCGCGTGCCCGTGAATCCGGAATGGGCGAACACGGAGGTGGAGCGTGTCACGCCCTCTCCCTTGCCGATGCTCAACGCGGTCCCGGTCACCACGGCGTTTTGATAACCGGCGGCGGTACTGTCCACGCGGCGTGATTCCGAAAAGCCGAGGAGCATGGCGAGCCCGGGGGCTGCGGCGGGTGCCCGCACAAGCCGGAAGGTCGTGGCGGGCAGGTTCAGTTGCGTTCCTCCGGCGGCGGGGATCGCATCGAAACGGGGGACGGGCCACTCGGCCATGTCCGGCGAGAAGGCCAGTGGTGAACCCGTGACGCCCGGCGTGCCCGCGAGCGAAAGGGCGGCGGCGTAATCGTTGAAGAGGCTGTCCCACGCGCCTGGCGAACCGGCGGTCTTGACCCAGGCCTTGGCGAGGTTGTTGGTGTCGGCAAGGTGCTCCCACATCGTCGCGTCGAAGCCTTCCCCCAGCCGGTGGGTGAGATAGATGTGAAAGATGGCGTTGCCGTACTGGGCCAAAGTGCCCGCGGTCGTGAGCGGCACGTCGTGGTTGCGCTGAAGGGCGAAGGGCAGATACTGGAAGTAATCGTTGACCTCGGGCGCGAGGCGTTCCTCCATGCCCGTCGCGCTTATTTCATACCACGCATGATAACCCGCGAGCGAGGGCGTGTACCGGTACTGCACCGCGTGGTAGAACTCGTGCGAGGTCGTCACCTTCAACCCCATGTCCCAGTCCAGGGAATAATCCCGATAGGTTTGACCATTATGGAGGGAGCGGATAGGCGTGCCGGTGGATTGCCCCGCCGCGGGATCGTAGGTGACGTTGTAGAGGAAGTCGTTCTCGATGAGGAGGCTGCTGCCCTGCCCGTTCTCGGGCGGGAACGCGAGGCCGTAGTAAGGCCCGTTGTAGGAGGGAATGACCGTCCCGATATTGGCCACATCCACCGCGACGCGGTCATACTGGGGGCTTTTGAAGTAACGCGACGGGCTGGAGTCGGGCATGCGCATGCCCAGGGAGTCGTAGTAGCGCCAGGCGCGTTCGAAGTGTTCCCCGGCCTGGATGATGTAACGCGGGTGGGCCGCGTTCATGGCGTCGAGCCGGGCGTGCAACGTCGAGTCCCGAAGCCCGCCGGACAGGGAGGGAAAGGAAGCCAACAGGGAATCGATCTGCGTCCTGAGCGTCGCATCCCCGGGGGACTGGGCATCCCATCGCGGACGGTTCACCGTGGGGGCCAGGGTGTAGTGGATGGCGAAGTGCGTCGTCAGGTGGGTGCGGCCCTGCAGGGTCGCCGCCTGGCTGCGCGTGATGGCGGCCACGGAGGCGGCGTGTCCCGCCGGTATGGGTTCGCCGGAAGCCCGCGTCTGCAAATCCATCACGAGCCGTTGCGTGGCACAGCCCCGCAACGGGGGATCCCCGGGTAGGGATTGGGCCCAAAGGCCGGAGCCGCCGAGGAGGAGCGTCAGTGCCGCCGGTAGCAGACGGGATGACGACAGGCGTGAAAACCCGCAAGGCGGGCGCGGCGCGGGGGCGGTCATGATGGCGTCAAGCTACGAATTTATAGCCGGTGCCGTGAATCGACAGGATGAAGCGGGGCTTCTTGGGATCCTGTTCGATGAGCTTGCGGAGCTGTACGATGTGGTTGTCCACCGTGCGGCTCTGGATGTATCCCTCCACGCCCCAGATTTTCTGGAGAAGTTCCTCCCGGGTGACGACCTGGTTGCGCCGCTCCCACAGCATTTTGAGGATCTCCGCTTCCTTGTAGGTCAGTCGACGCGTGTCCCCCCGGATGACGGCGGTCAGCGTGTTGAAGTCGACGCGGATTTCGCCGGCCTCCCCGAAGCGTGCCTCGTCCGGGGTGGTCACGGGCTCGTGTCCGGTGCGTCGGCGCAGCAGGCTGCGCACCCGCGCCAGCAGGACGTTGAGGTCGAAGGGCTTGGCGAGGTAGTCGTCCGCGCCGCTGTCGAGACCTTCGACGATGTCCTCCTGCGAATCCCGCGCGGTCAGCAGCAGCACCGGAGTGTCGCGACCCGCGGCCCGCAGCTCCGACAGGAAGGTGAGGCCTTCCTTGCCGGGCAGCATGCGGTCGAGCAGGATCAGGTCGAAAGGGCGTATCTGCGCCAGGGCCTCCTGGGCGGACTCGGCGTCGGAAAACACCGAGACTTCATACCCTTCGGAACGAAGGTTGAATTCGAGTCCCATCGCGAGGCTCTGATCGTCCTCGACCAGCATGATGCGAGTGGCCATTGAGTCTCCCGGTTCAGGTGCCTTTCAGGGGGATGCGAAAGGAAAATTCATTGCCTTCTGTCGGACTGGTCGGACTGGTCGGACGGGCCGCTTTCGCTTCCGGTGTCGTGGACGGAACTTCCGGAGGCGCCGGGACGGAAGCGTGCCACGAGGCCGCCTGCGCGTCCCCTTTGTGCAGGCGCGCGATGTTCCTGACGATGTACAGCCCCAGGCCCACACCGCCCTGGCGGCGCGTGGTCAGGTTGGGGACGCGATAGAATTTCTGGAACACCTTTTTGAGGTACTTGCGGTCCAGGGGCTTGCCGCCGTCGCGCACCACGAAGCGCACCAGGTGCGGAGCTTTCGGATCACGGTGTACGGAGAGTTCGGGAGTGGTGCCGCGCCCGTATTTTTCGGCATTGGTCACGAGATTGGCGAGGGACATGTCGAGCAAAAGCGGATCCGCCTCGATCAGCAGTCCCGTCTCGCAGTCGAGCCTGAGGGGGCGCGGCCACTTGGCGGCGAAATCGTGCGCCAGGCCGCCGGGATCCAGGTTCTGCTTGTGGAGCAACAACTGGCCGTGTTCGAATTGCTGGATCTTGAGAAGCTGGTCGACGAGCAGGCCCAGCCGCGCGCACTCCTCAAGAATGCCGTCGGCGAAGCGGTCGCGCTCTTCGGGTTCCAGCGGGCGTTGACGCAGCGTCTGGGCGAAGATCTGGATGCCGGCGAGCGGCAGGCGCAACTCATGGGTCATCATGTTGGTGAAGTCGCGCTGTTGTCTCTTGAGGATGTTGTTGCGCATGACCGCCGCAAAAAACAGCGAAAGCGCGACGATGAGAATGACGCCTGCCGCAATGCCCAGCGAGAGCACGATCCAGCGGCCGCTGGCGGAAAAATCCTTCGTCGTTCCGTGCAGTTCGGCATGCAGGTCGCGGATCGTGAGGTAGTCGCGGATGATGTAGATGTTCCAGAACACGATCAATGCGATGGCCAGGCAGATCGCCAGCACGAACAGCGTGATGAAGATGGTGTTCCGGAACTTCATGCCGTTAATGTACTCCCTCTCCCGTTTGGGTTTGGACGCGGGCGGGCACGGGGACCAAAAGGAGGGCGAGCCACGCCGGAAGCACGGCGAGCAGGAAGCCGTCCACCAACCCGCCGAAACGCGCGTAGGGCGTTTCCAGGTCGGGCATGGCGATGGTGCGCCTCAAGACGACGCTGTCCATCAGGGTGGTGCGTCCCAGGTCGCGTCCGTAGGAGTCGAAAAACACGCTCACACCGTTGTTGGCGCAACGTGCCACGGGCATGCCGGTTTCCGCGGCCCGAAAGCGCGAAATGTTGGCATGCTGGTAGGGACCGTTGCTGCGGCCGAACCAGCCATCATTCGTGATGTTCACCAGCAATTTCGCGCCCGCGGCCCGCGCCTCGCGCGCGAAGGCGGGATAGATGACCTCATAGCAGATGGAGGGAGACCATCGGGTCGCGGCCTCCCCCCAGGTACGATGACCGTCCCCCGGACTGAAGTCGCCTTCGCCCAGGTTCACATAGTTCAGGACGGGAAAGACTCCGTCGAAGGGAAGCTTCTCGCTGAAGGGGACGAGGCGGAGTTTCGAGTATTGCTGCGGCGGTTGGTGTAGCGCGGGGCCGTACAGAAAAGCGGAGTTGTAGAACCGGTGGTCGCTCCAGGGGGTGCGGTCCACGACGAGGTCGAGAGCACCGACGAGCAGATGCGTATTCAGTGCGGAGGCCAGTGCGCGCAGCGAGTCCTCAAGTTGGGGGCGCGATCGCAGAAAATCGGGAATGGCCGTTTCGGCCAGCACCACAAGATCGGAGCCCCGGAGTACCGCGTGGTCGCCGGAAGGACCTTCCATGACGCGGAAGGTTTTGCCGACCACTTCCGCAAAATAATCCTCGTTCCATTTCCGGGTCTGCGGAATGGATGGTTGCACCAGGCTGATGTCGAGGCGCGGGGCTGCGGAGTCGTCGACGCGGGAAAGACGCAGGCCGCCCTGCAGGAACAGCAGCAGGGGAATCGCCAGGGCGGCGGTCGCGGCGAAGGCTCCCGCGATCCCGGCGGCGTCCATGCGCGGCGAGACGCGCGGAGAGTCGGCTGAGGCGAAACGCCTCCACGCGTGGGCGACGAGGAGGTTGGTCGCGATCATGGCGGCGGAGAGGCCGTAGCTGCCCCACAGCGAGACCGACTGGAACAGCGACGGGTGGTTCCCCAGGGTGTACGCGAGGTTGTTCCAGGGAAAGGACATTTCGCCCACGGCCCGCGCGGCTTCCAGTCCTGCCCAGGCGAGGGGATAGGTCGCGAGCAGGACGGTGCGTCGCCGCGGCGACGCCTGCCAGGCGCGCGCGAAACCCCACCCCAGCGCTCCGTTGAACAGCGAAAGAAAGAGGATCAGTAAAACCAGCCCCACCCCGACGGCGAGAACGGGGCCGACCTTGATCACATTCCAGATCCACCAGTACATGGCGGTGTTGTAGACGAGCCCCGCGAGGAACCACAGGCGGAAGGCGCGCTTGGGCGCAAGCGTCGTGGTGGCCAGAAAGGCGGGGGCGAGAACCACGAAGGCCAGTACGGACAACGGGAGGGGCGGGTAACAGAAAGCCCAGAGCAACGCGGACACCACGAGAGTGGGCAGGGGGTAGCGGCTCGGGAATCCCCGCGCGTCGGATGGCCTCCGGGGATTCTGCATCATCGCTTGTTTTGCGGGTGGAAGAGGACGACGAATTCGCCGCGCGGCGTGGTTTTCGTGAAGTGCGCCGCCAGTTCGGAGACCGGCCCGCGTCGGAACTCCTCGAACTTCTTGGTGAGCTCGCGCGCGCAGACGACATAAGTGTCCGGGCCGAAGACCTGGGCGATCTCGCCCAGGAAGGACAGGATCTGGTAAGGCGCCACGTAAAAGCCCAAGGTGGGCGCGTGGTTTTCACCTTCGTTCCAGCGGGCTTTCAGGCGTTCCAGCTTGGTGAGACGCTGCGCGGATTTTTTGGGAGGAAAGTTCTCGAAGGAGAAACGGTCGGTGGGCAGGCCGGAGGCCGTGATGGCGGCCAGGAGCGCCGAAGGGCCCGGGATGCTGTACACGACGAGGTCTTCCGCAAGCGCCGCCTTCACGAGGTTGAAGGCGGGATCCGCGATGCCGGGCGTCCCGGCGTCGCAGATCAGCGCGATGGCCTCGTCGTCGCGGAGACGCTGCAGAATCCCGGCCGTGACCTTTTCCTTGTTGAAGTCGTGGTAGGGCTCCACGGGTTTGCGGATCCCGTAGTGGTCAAGGAGCACACGGGAATGGCGCGTATCCTCGGCGAGGATCCGGTCACAGGATTTCAGGGTCCGCACGGCGCGGTAGGTGATGTCCTCAAGATTGCCGATGGGGGTGGCGACGAGGTAAAGGCCGGGGGAAAGGGGCGTGGGGGGCGACGAGGCCGCGCGGTCATCGGACGAGGCGGCACCCAAAAGATCGGAGGTCATGAGGACAAGTTAGGAATGCGGAGCTGGAAATAATGAATGGGGAATGCGGAGTGAGGAATGGGAGCGGGGAGAGAGCGATGCCGTGATGCGGAGGGAAAAGGGGTTTTCACGCCGAAAGATTTCAGAACGGAACGCTTCAGCATAAACGAAAGCCTTGAAGCGTTTTTTCATTCTCCATTCTCCATTCTCCATTCCTCCTGCTGCGTTCGCCTGTGGCGCTCGCAGCGCCTGCGGCGTCATGGCTTCGGTCGGCCGAACTGGTACAGCCCCTGGAGCGCGAAACGCATGGAACTCACGCTCCACTCCGCTTTCTCGCGCGCGACGGAGGCCGCGGGCGCGACGTTGGTCCAGTCGCCGTCACTGGCGAAGGTGAGGTGCGACCACGCGAAACCGCCCGTAAGCGCCCAGCGCTTGTCGAAATCCTGCTGGAACCCCGCCTGGATCTCCATGCCTGCCCCGGCGGGGTTGAAGCGTGCGGCCACGCTGCCTGCGGGCGCGCGGATGCCGGTGGGACCAAAGCTCCAGAAGTGGGTGTACCCGAGATAAAGGCCGGCCTGACCGCTGACGGTGAGGAGTGAGACCGGCACATGCCAGCGCGCGCCCAGCCCGGCGAGGTGCGTCTGGTTCACGTACCAGAACTCGGTGGCGGCTTCATTGTCTTTCTGGGCCAATCCGGTGACGCGGTAGTACGAGTGCTCGGTGCGGACGATCGCATCCAGATGGGTGAGCACGGGCACACCGAGCAAAAAGCCGCCGGGAAACAACACGTGGACGGGATCCTGACGCTGCAGAATGCGCTGGCCGTTCGCGGCGGCTTGCGCGTTCATGGCGGCCGCGAAGCGGTCGCGGGCGGAATGCTCCGCAAAGGCGACGCCGAGGGTAACGCCCACGTAGGGGCCGCGCTGTTCGAGCTTCCGCGTCAGAGTATCGGCGCGCGCCAAGGCCCGCAACGGGTCGCTGGCGGTATCGCCGACCGTTCCGGCCTCGACGGCGCGGATGTTTTCACGGTTGGCGGAATCGCTCCGGAAGACCGGCGAAAGCGTGTCGGCGATCCCTTGCGCCGGCTGAGCGGCCGTGGTGCCGCACACCACCGCGAGCAGGAACAGGCAGAAGGCGAGAGGAGAGGTCGTGCGACTCATGAGGCCGCTCCCGGGGAGCGGTCGGATGCCGGAGCGCCCGCGCCCGGCCCTGACCCTTCGCCACCGGCATAAAGACCGTGGGTCCGGATGTACGCCGCCACGGCGGCGGGCAACGCGGCGAAGGCGGCCTCGCGGTCGCGCGCCAGCCAGGCGCGGAAGTCGGTGGATTGCTCGGACATTTCGGGAAAGTTAAGCAGGGCCGCGCCGGGCGGGAGATCCTCCACGGGAAAACCCGTGCGCGGATAAACCGCCAGCGCCGCGGCGGCGAGCACGGCCTCCGGCTCGTGCCACCGGTCGAAGCCCGCCCAGTTGTCCGCGCCCACGATCAGGTGCCACGCATGGCCTTCGCCATGGCGCGCCCGCAGGGCCGCCAGCGTGTGAACGGTGTAGGAAGGAGCGGGCAAGTCGGCCTCGAGCGTCGAGACTTCGGCGGACGCATCGTCCGCCGTGAGCGCGCGCACCATGGCGACGCGGTGGGCGAACGGTGCGACGGGCGCGCGCTTGTGCGGGGGCGTCGCGGTGGGAAGCCATACGACGCGGTCCAGACCCAGCGTCTCACGGGCCGCGCGCGCGAGCGCGGCATGGGCCGCGTGCGGGGGGTCGAAGGAACCGCCGAACACGCCGATACGCATGGGAGGTCTCCGCGTCAGCGTGAGGAGGATGCCGCTTCCGCGGCCCGGGCGGCCTCGCGCTGCTCTTTCCGACGCTGGCGTTCCTGTTTGGCCTGGGCCTTCTTCAGCGAGTTCCGGGTCTTCTCGATCTTGCGCGCGAGGGGATCATCCTCCGCAACGCCGTCGAACTGGATCAGGATGTTTTCCGCTTCGGGAAACTGGCCCAGCGCGATGTAGCTCTCGGCCAGATACAGGTTGATCTCACGCCGCGGCACCCGGTCGCCGTATTCGGACAGCAGATGCTTGTAGTAGATCGCGGCCGCGAGCGGTTCGTTCATGCGGCGGTACAAGCGGGCGACGATCATGTCGCGATCGGCCAGCAGCTGTCCCAGACGATCCAGCTCGGTGTGGGCGCTGTCGGATCGGGGCGAGTCGGGGAATTCCGCGAGGAAGGTTTCCAGTTCGCGCATCGCCTCCAGCGTTTTGCTCTGGTCGCGCTGCGGGATCTGCACCTGCTTCGCCATGCTGCGGGCCAGCAGCCAGCGCACGGTCTCCGCATAGCGGCGCGAGGTGGGATAGTCCCGCAGGAAGGCCGCGAACTCAAGTTCGGCTTCGGCCCATTCCTTCAGGTTCATGTGGGAATGGCCGAGTTCGAAATGGGCCTGCTCCACGTGTTCGGTGCCGGTGCAGGTCACCAGAAAATCTCCGTAACCCTGTTTGGCCGAGGCGTATTTGCCCTTGCTGTAGCGGTCGTGAATCTTTTCGAAGCGTTCGCGGCAATCGCCCTTGAGGTCCCTGGGTTTGGACGAACAGCCGGCGAGCGCGAGGACTCCCGCGATGCCGGTGGCGCAAAGCACCGCCGCGGCGCGTCGGGGGAGTCGTGAAGGGGAAAATCGGGTCATGAAGTTCGGGGCTCCGGGAAGTTTGTCATTACGTGGCGGAAGGCTTCGGGCGCTTCACCGTACATCCCGGCCGTACGCTCCGAAGCCGGGATCGCGCCTGCGGCGGGTGGGAGCGCCGAAGGGTGCGGGTCGATTCGGGTTCTGCGGTCGCTAGGGGCTTCCGAGCCTGGAGAGCTCGGCCCGGGCGCGTTCCACGTACTCGCTGGAAGGGTATAAAGATACCAACTTGCGGAATTCTTCGCCCGCGCGGCGTGTATTCCCCTGTTTCAAATGACAGTATCCCAGCTTCAGCTGGGCGTCGTCCGATTTGGAGCTGCCGGGGTGGTGGGCCAATACCCGCTCGAAGGCGGCCTGCGCGGCGACGTAGTCGCCGAGGCCGTAATGACTTTCGCCGATCCAGTACTCCGCGTTGTCATCATAGGCGCCGCCGGGGAACCGCGTTCGCAGGTCCTGAAAGGCCGTGACGGCGGCGGCGTACTGCCGTGCGAAGTACAGGTCGAGGGCGGCGCGGTAGGCGGTGGCTTCGTCGGGGGAAAGCCGGTTCGTCGTCGCGCCCGGCGGCGCCGCCGGTTGCACGCGGGCCGGTGCGCCGGGCGTACGGAGGGAGTCGAGGGCGCGATCCTGCGCCCGGTCACGCTCCGCCATCCATGCGAGCATTTCGGACAGGTCGCGGAGCTGGCCTTCCAGTTCGGCGAGCCGGGCGCCCTGGGTCTGCAGTTCCAGGCGCGTGACCTGCGTCAGGCGGGAGGTTTCCGCCAGCTCCGCGTCGTGGGCGGGGGCGCTTCCGCCCGTGGCCGCGCAGCCGGTCCACGACGCGGCCCCAAGCCCCAGGACCAACACACCCGCGCAGCGCGTCACCCTCGCCCGGAGGGCGGGTTTTACCATCGCCCGGAGGGCGGGTTTTACCATCGCCCGGAGGGCGGGTTCCACCATCGCCCGGAGGGCGATAGTCCCCCCCCGACTTGCGGAAAGAGAGCGTAAACATGAGGAAAAACGAGGTTTGGTCATAGTGAGGAAGTATATTCCGGGGTCAGGTGATACTCGCAAAATACATCCTCA
>CAZKRC010000022.1:0-21693 GCA_964555105.1 uncultured Bifidobacterium sp.
GAACAGGTCTTCGCGGTACCACAGCACCACGGTGGCCGTGCTCTGCGGCACGCCGTAAATCCGGTCCTTCCATGAGAACACGCCGAAACGTTGCGGCAGCATGCCGCTCTTGAGCGGGCTTTTCGCGATGCGGTCGGTCAGGTCGAGGAACGGGACCTCGTCCTTGAGGTACAGGCTCAGGAAGATTTCGTCGAACTGGACGATGTCCGGGACGTTGATGCCGCTCTTGACCGCCAGCGCCAACTTGTCGGGCATCTCCGCGTAACCGTACGCCTTGAATTCGGCGTCGAACTTCGCGCCGGTCTTCTTGTTGTACAAGTCGACCATCTCGGAGTAATACTGTGCGTCCTTCTGGGAATACACCCAGAACTGAAGCGGTTTTGCAAACGCGGCGGCGGCGCTGAAAACGACGGCGGCCAGCGTTGCGGACAGGAAGGATACGGCAGGTTTTTTCATAGGCGCACAATATAGGGAATTCGGGGGGAAGGGGGCAACGAGAGGGAAACCCTGCGTCCGGGGCGCTCCCTCGTTGCCCGGTTGGGGGAGGCCTGCGGGTGTGTCCGGCCAGCCTCCTCGTGCCGGGCCCTGGCCCCGGGCCCGGACAAACAACCCGGACGACCCGTCACCGCTCTCGAGGCGTGGCCCGCAAGGCCGTGCGGCACCAAGGTCGCCCAGGACGCGGAGGCCCCACACCCGCCCCCGCCATGATACTGCTACTATTGGAAGATGGCCACAACCCTCGTCAAATCCTTCACCTTCGAAGCCGCCCATTTTCTGCCCAATCTCCCCGATGACCATAAATGCAAACGCATCCACGGGCACAGTTTCTCGTGCGAAGTGCACATTACGGGCGAAATCGACGAGTATACCGGTTTCGTGATGGATTATGCCGACATCAAGGCCGCGTTCCGGCCGTTGCGCGATCAGCTCGATCACCGCTTTCTGAACCATGATGTTCCCGGGCTTGAAAACCCGTCTTCAGAGGTGATCGCCCGCTGGATCTGGGAGAAACTTAAGCCCGCGCTGCCGTTGCTCACCGCCGTTGTGATCCACGAAACCTGCACGGCCCGGTGCGAGTATCGCGGCTGAGTTTCGGTTGAGTCCCGGTTGAACCGTCCTTGAGGGGCATGCGACGGTCGTGGCACCGTGTTAATACGGCTGAAGCGTTTTTGAAATCCCGCTGAAACGTGCGATTGCTCCCTATGGGGGCATGAAGCACACACGGAAACACACACAGAAGCAGACCTCCGGACGCGCACGTGGTGCGGCCTTGCTGGCGACCTGCCTTGCCGTACTCACCTTCGTCATGCCCGCGGCGGCGGAGGAAGGGTTGGCGCACCTTCAGCGCCGGATCGAACAGTTGCAGCGCGACGTCGATGCCGAACGTCAGTTGTATGCAGCCGATCAGGCGCGTCATCAAGCCTGGGACGCTTCGGCCGGGAACCGGCTGGCCGACATGCGCGTCCAGGCCGCGCGGGCGCGTTCCGAAGCCGACAGCCTCATCCGCATCCAGGCCTCACTCGGCAGCCCCACGCAAAACCGCGCCGCGGAGGTGCGGGCCGCCCGCGACGAGAGCGAAGCCTTCGCGCAGGCCGTCGCCGCGCAGGCCGATACGGTGTTGGCGAAGGTGCTGCGCGAGGAACTTCCCGACTTCGCGGCGTCGCGCGAACGCGCGCTGCGCGACCTGGCCCGCGGCCTGCGCACGGGCGTCGTCGCGCCCCAGGAAGGGCTGGGACGGTTGCTCGACCAGGTGGCCGCGATCATTGAATACGGGAGCCGGGCGGAAGCGCGGCCCGGTACCTACACGACGCGCGACGGGCGGCCCGTCGAGGGCCATTATGTCGCGATCGGGGGCATTTACGAAGGCTTCGTGTCCGCCGACGGCGCCGTGGGCGCGTACCGGCGCAAGACCGCGAATGGTTGGGAGTGGAACGAGTCCCTGCCCGCCGATCGTCGGGAAAACCTCCTGAGAATCTCCCGCATGCTGCAGGGTTCGGAAACGCCCGGCTTCGTGCCGGTTCCGTTCGGCCTCGTGTCCGGAGGCGAACCGTGACCTCCACCCTGAACCACGACCCGAATCACGACCTGAATCAAGACACGAAACACGGCACGATTCAAGATAAGGATCGCCACATGATCTCATGGAAGAATCCTTTGTCCTTGTTCCCCCTGGGAGCCGTCCTGCTGGTTGGAGGCCTCGCCGCCTCGCCGGCATGGTCCCAGAAGCCGGATCCGGCGGCGGAAGCCGCGATTCGGGAGGCGACCGCGCAGGTCGCCCGGCTGCAGGCGTCACGCGACAGCCTGTCGCGGCTTCGGTGGAGCTTGAGACAAACGGGTCTGGACGCGCGCGCCCGGTGGCAGGCCGACCACGACCGCGTGCGCGACAGCCTCGCGGGGGCGGGGGCGGAACGCGCGCGCCTGCTGGAGGAGATCCGCGACACGCGGGAACGGCTCGCGCAGGTGCGGCCGGGGCCCGATGCCGTGACGAAGCAGCGCGAGACCTTGCGGCAGGACATGCTGGACCGTGCCGAGATGCTGCGGGACAAGATCCGCTTCGGCCTGCCGTGGGACGTCGACGCGCGCGACGCCGCCATCGTCCGCATGGTGCGCGGCATCGAGGCCTATGCGACCCCGCGGGAAGGCCTCGCCCCGCTGGTGGGAGCCCATCTGGCCGAATGGGATTTTTCCCGGCAGATCGAAAAGGAAGAGGGCGAGTTCCCGCGGGCGACGGGAGGCACGGCCCTGGGAACCCGCGTCCGCATCGGCACCCTGGGCGCGTGGTACCTCACGCGCGACAATGCCACGGGACTGCTCGCCCGCTCGGGAAGCGGCGACATGCCGTACGCGTGGCACGAAAATCTTTTACCCCCCACGCACCGTGCCGTCCTGACCGGTATCGACACCCGGGCCCTCGAGCTGCCGGTCGATCCCATGCAGGCGCGCGCGGAAGGCGAGGGCTACTTCGTGGTCGCGGAAGAAAGCCTGCTGGCCCGCTTGTTCGACATGAAGGAAGGTCCGCTGGCGAAGGCGCCGCTTCTGCTGGCGCGCGCGATCATCGTCCTGCTGGTCGCGCTCGGGCTCGGTTGCCTGCTCGTCTTCCTGCGGCGTCGCGCCTTGATCTGGCGTGAGGCGGCCGACGCCGACGCCATGCGTCTCCGCCTGTTCAACGCCCTGACCCGGCGTCAGGAGGTGGATACGGTGGTGGGGCGCGCCGATGTCCGGACCGTGGCGGGGCGCATCGTCCGGCTCGGGTATGACAACCAAGCGCTGGCTCCCGAAGCGCTGGAGCAGTTGATGGTCTCCCAGGAATCGGTGGAGGAACGCCGCCTCAACAAGGGGATGAACTTCCTCGGGACGGTGGCGGCGAACGCCGCCTTCATCGGCCTGTTGGGCACGGTGCTCGGTATCCTCGACGCGTTCGCCCACCTCGGGGGCGGCGAGGCCGATGCCGCGCTTCACGTGATGACCGCCATCGCGGAAGCGCTTGTCGCCACCGCACTCGGCCTCGCGGTGGCCATCCCCGCCGTGGTGTTCTACAACGTTCTGACCCACAGCGTGAGCGACGTCATGGATGAAGCACGCGAGATGCGCCACCTGATCCTCGCCGCCGGATTTGACACCGCTGCGCGTGACACCCGCCCCGCATCCGGAACGTACCATGCGTCCGGGCCTGTACCCGCCGTGCCCCCCGCGCCCGCCGCGTCCGCGGCGCTCCACCCCCACTCCCACGGGGTCACGCATGGCGGGTGATGTCGGTCGTAAAAAGGGAAAAGGCGTGGTGGCCATCAACATCATTCCGCTGGTGGACATCATGTTGGTGCTGCTGATCATCTTCATGGTGACCGCCGCCGTGCAGACCGCGAAAAGCGTTCCCGTGCAGGTGCCGAAGGCATCGACCGGTGCGGCCGGGGTTTCCACGGCGATCAATCTTTCCGTGGAGAAATCGGGCATCCTGCGCCTCGACGGCGCGGTGGTGGATGCCGCCGCGGCCCGCCGCATGCTGCGGGAAAGCATCCGTCGCGACAGCACCACCCAGGTGCTGCTGTCGGCCGACGAGGCCCTGAACTACTCCCGCGTCGTCGAGGCGCTCGACCTGATCCGCTCCGCCGGCGTGGGCCGGTACGCCCTCAAGGTGCGGGCGACGGGTTCGTAGGCATGGGTGTGAACGCACGTCGTCGCGCGCTCGTGAAGCGACCTCCGGCACCGGATCAGCTCCCGGGTGATCAGCCCCCAGGCACTCTTGTCTCTTTGCCGTCGTCCGTCAAGATCATCCTGCCGCCCCGCACCCGTCTCAACCCTCTTTTCATCGTGCTCGCCGTGGCGCTTCTGTTGGGCGTGGCGGCATCCGGCTATTTCGGATACCGCACCTTTTCCGATGCCGGGGCCGAAGAACCGGTCCCCGAAGAGTTGCAAGACGTCGTGATGGAAACGCCGCCCGAATCTGAACCGGAGCCCGAGCCGGAGGCGCAACCGGAGCCCGAAGCCGATCCCGCGGACGACCTTCCCGACCTGTTGGCCGAAAGCGACGACGCGGCCGGACCGGGAAACGCCGTCGCGCTGGACCTGGCGTTGGGAACCGGTCCCGACGGAATGGCCGTGGGGAACGCGACGACGGGCGCGGGCGGAGCGTCCCGCGCGGCGTACGAGCCCGGACACGTTGACAAGAATCCGGAGCCGGCACAGACGCCGGTTCCGCCCGAGATGCCCCGCAAGGCGATCGAACAGGGAATCTCCGGCACGTTCGTGGCCACCTTCGTGGTGAACGCTTCCGGGCGCGTGGAGGATATCGGGATCAGCGGCACGCCGGCGGGGTACGGCTTTGAAGACGCCATACGCGCCTCGTTGCTGAAGCGGCGCTACAAACCGGCGACGGCCGGGGGCGTGCCGGTCCCGGTCAGGATCCGTCAACCGTTCGATTTCAGGTTGGAGTGAGGCGCATGATTTTTCCAGTGAATGTCATGAAGCGGGGAGTCCTGGTGGCGGGCATGCTGTTGACCACCGGGTGTGCGCTGATGCGCGATTACAGCAAGGTGGAAGAGGCACCGGCGGCGGTCGCCGCACCCGTCGTCAACTGGATCGCGCGTGGCGACTCCGCCTATGAGCGCGGGGAGTTTGCGCAGGCCGCGGTCCGGTACCGCGAAGCGGCGCGCGCCGGACAACAGGAAGCGGTGGCCTGGTTCAACGCGGCCAATGCGATGGTCCGTCTCGATCTCAATGACGAGGCCGCGGAGGCCTACCGGCGTTCCCTCCGCGCCGCTCCCGGATTCGTCAAGGCGCACCAGAATCTCGCGGCGCTCCGTCATCTCGCCGGCGAAACGGTCGAGGCGGCCCGCCACTATGAAGCGGCCGTGCGTCTGGACGGCACGGACGTCAATTCACGTTACCGCCTGGGGGAACTGGCCCAGGAGGCCGGTGACAGGGGGGAAGCCCTGTTTTGGTACGAGCAGGCGCTGGGCGTCGACCCGCTGCATGAGGCCTCGACCTCGGCCATGACGCAGGTCCATCTCGACGCGGGCGATACGGCGGCGGCACTGGTCGGGCTGGAGCGATATAACACGCGTGCCGCCCGCATCGCCCGGAGCAGGGCGTGGGCGCTCATGCTGCAGGCGGATTTGTCGGTCGCCTTCGGGCAGCGGGAGGAAGGGCTTCGCCTCTATCAGGAGGCAGCCGTCGTCGCCCCGACCGATGCGCGCCCCTGGTTGCGCATGGCGCGTGCCCTCCGGGATGGAGGGCGTCCCCTGGAAGCGGGAGTAGCTCTCACGCAAGGCCTGGCCGCGGATTCCGGACGTGGCGAACTGTGGGCCGCCTTGGGTTCCTTGCGGTTTGAGGCGGGGGATCCCGTGGGCGCGCGTACGGCGTTTGCGAAGGCCTTCCGCCTCGGCAGCGTCGAAGGCGTGCAGGGACTGGAAATGTTGGCGGCTTGGTATGAAAGGCGTCACGAGACCGCGGCCGCACAAGCGGTCCGGGACACATTGGGAATCGGAAAATGATGACTTGTATCCGTTCTTCCGTGACACCCCTGCTGGGGCTCCTTGGCGTGGTGGGGCTGTTGTGCACGCCCGCGATAGCGCTGGATCCGGACCTGTCGCCGGATTCTTCACGCGTTTTTTCCGCTGCGGACAAATTTCTGCTCGACACGCTGACTCTTGAAGCGGCACGTACCGCCGATTCGGCCCGCAACGCGACGGTCTTTGAACCACCGGCCCAAAATGCCGGGGACACGGGCATTCTCGATGCGGCGGCGTTGGCGGGGACGCGCGCGGGCCGCGGTTCGATTTCGGGACGCGTGGTTTCCGAAGCCCGCGGGAATGCGGTCGCGGGTGTCCGTGTCATCGTGACGGGCCAGAACCTGTCCGCCGAAACGGACGCCGAGGGGAACTTCGGCATCCCGGACGTCGCGCCCGGAGCGCATGCGCTCTTCCTTTACCATGGCTCCTACGACCCGCTCACGGTGGACGGCTTCGAGGTCGTGGCCGGGCGCGATGTGTCACGCCGCTTTTCGCTTCCGGACAAGGCGCTGCGGGGAGACGCCGTGCGCATCACGGGAACGGCAGGTCGGGCGGGAGAGGCGGGCTTGCTGTTCGCCCGGAAGAATGCCCCCAGCGTCAGCGACGGGATTTCGGCGCAGCAGATTTCGAAAACCCCCGACGGCGATGCCGCCGCCGCCCTCAAACGGGTGACGGGCATTTCCGTGGGCGGTGACGGGATGGTTTATGTGCGGGGGCTGGGCGAACGCTACGTCAACATGCAGCTCAACGGTCTAAACATCAGCTCGCCGAATCCCGAGAAGCGCGTGATTCCACTGGACATGTTTCCCACCCGCCTTCTCGAGAACCTCGTGGTGTCGAAAACCTTTACGGCGGATCAGCCCGCTGAATTCGCGGGCGGTTCCTTGCAGCTGCGTACCAAGGATTACCCTGATCGCCGCCTGATCGAGGTGTCGGTGGGTGCCGGCTACGATCCAGGTGTCACCTTCGGGACGTATCTCACGTATAAGGGGGGATCCCTCGACTGGCTGGGCGTCGACGATGGCACGAGATCCCTGTCATCGACCGTTCCCAAGGAACGCTTCAACGACTTTCTGCCGACACTGGGCGACACACCGGAGGAAATCCAGGTTCGCCAGCGCCAGATCATCGCATCGCTTCCCAACGTCTGGACGCCTCATGGCGAGGTCGCCCCGTTCAACCAAAGCTACGGGCTGTCGATGGGTAACAAGATTCCGCTTTCCGGTGAGCGTGTTTTCGGTTGGCTGATCGGGTCCTCATACTCCCGCAACTGGAGCATCGATGAGGAATTCAATGGACGCATTATTGTGGATAACGAGGGAAGCGCGTCATATCGGGATCAAGTCATCAAGGAATCCCATACCGACAACGTAAAGTGGGGACTACTCGGTACGGCGACGCTGCAGGATTCTTACCGGCATAAGTTGCGGCTGAATTTTCTGGTGAATCACGATTGGGAAGACGAAGTGAATCGGACCGAAGGCGTCCGGGACGCGGATTCCGCGCTCATCTTCGAACTGGCGAATGCCCACCAGACTTTGCGCAACGTGCAGATCGAGGGTGAGCACCAATGGGGCCGCGAAGGGACCATGTTGCATTGGACGGCCGCCCTTACGGGAGCCTCCCGCATCGAGCCCGATCAGCGCTTGAGCCGGTACAGTCGCATGACGCCTGACAATCCGAATTACAACCCCGCCTTTCCGTGGTTGGTCGGTGCGACTTCCGGTTTGCAGGATCGCTACTGGTTCGAACTGGGAGAGACGGGGTGGGCCGCGAAGTTTGGAGTGGAGCATCCCGTCGCGTGGCGCATCATGCGGGAGGGTTCAAAAACTTCCGCAGGGGTCTACATGCTCGGGAAGGATCGGGAGTATTCGGTTCGACGCCTCAGCTACCACCCCGGTCCCGATATTTTCAGTGCGCCGGAACGGTTCGGCACTTATGACGACTACTTCTCGCTGATGAATGGCGCGCTCGATTCCGGCTTTATCAGTAATGTGAATGAAAGGCAGCGCGACAATTATACGGTGAATGACATTCAAATGGCTGCCTATACTCAAGCGGACGTTGTCCTGAATGATTCGTGGCGTGCGATTCTTGGGGTACGCCTTGCCCGTGCCCGGGTTTCCGGACGGGCGAAATCTCCGCAAAACGAGCTGAGCTCTACCGAGGTGGCGCTTTCCGATTGCGTCAATCAAGCATGTGAAGTTCCGTTCGGATATGACCGCGTGGAGGTATTGCCAGCGGCCGCTCTCGTGCATGCTCTTGCGGAGGATCAGAATTTGCGTGCATCCTGGACCCGCACGTTTTCGTACCCGGAGTATCGCGAAATGTCCCCGATGCTTTTCATCTCCTATCAGGAGAGTATGGAGACGGTGGGTAATATCGGCCTCAAGCCCACCAGCATTCAGAACTATGACGTGCGCTGGGAATGGTTCGCGACGGCTTCGGAGATGGTTGCGCTATCAGGGTTTTACAAGCACTTCACGGATCCGGTTGAGGTGAGCATTGAAGCGATGCCCAGCAATAACCGCGCGACGTTCACCAACGCTCCGTCCGCGGACTTATGGGGGGTGGAAGGTGAACTGCGCGTGAACCTGGACCGCGTGCATGATGTCCTGAAACCTTTTCAGGCCACGCTCAACCTCACGTGGATTCACTCCGAAGTCGAAGGTGAAAAAAAGCGGGCCATGCAGGGCCAATCCCCTTACCTCATCAATGCCATCCTGTTCTATGAACCATTCCCGGATAAAATGATGATGTCGTTGTTGTACAACAGGTACGGGAGGCGTATTTCAAAAATCGGGGTAGGTGTCTTCCCTGACGTCTACGAAGAGGCCCGCGAAAGTCTGGAATTCTCGTGGTCGCAAACTCTCGCCGGCGGAGTCAAAGCGAAGTTCACCGCACGCAACCTCACCTCCGCTTCCCAAGAAGAGCGTCAGGGCGGGTTGACCGTGAAACGCATCGAAAACACACCCACTTATTCACTTGGAGTGAGCTATGCCTTTTAAATCTGCCGTCTATTCCCTCATCACGGCGTTGTTCCTTGCCGCGTGCGGTAAAGCACGTGAAGCCCCGGTTGTCCAGTCGCCTCTCGTCGGTTCCGAAACGGTGACCGGACTAAACGCCCTTCAGGATACCGTAATGGCCAGAGCGTTGCGCCAGGACTCGTTGGGCCTCCTGCGTATCACGCTCAATGACGAGTCGTACCGGATGCACGTTTGGCCCGTGTCAGTCGCTTACGAACCCGATCGTGAGGAAGTATGGAATTTCGTCAACGGAATACACAAGGCAAACAGCCTCAAGGGCATGCGTCGCCTCATGGCCGATATTCGGATCCCGGATCACGGTCCCGTTGAGACACCGGATTTCCAAAAAATCGAGGTGTCGGGTGGAACCCTGTATTTCGCCGCCAAACGCGAACGCGAACGCGGAGGTATCCGCATGTTCGGATCGGCCTTGTGCCTTGGAGAAGCCTGCCAGGTTGTGAGTTACAACCAGGGGGGCGCGAAGGGCGGATCACCGGAAAATGACGCGGATAGAACGCGTCTGTAAGCGCGAGGTATTCCGATTGAAACATGCGCGCAACACCGGATGCTTCTCTTTGACATCAGGTTTTCAATGAAGGTCCGTCCGGTCAAAACGACCATTCGGATCAAGTAACACGAAGAAAGGATGTGTTTGAATGAATACCACCAAACTTTTCGGGGCCTCGGCCCTTCTTCTCGCAGCGGGACTCTTGGGTGCCTGCACGACGGAAAGCGATCCCAAAGAACCTCCAGTCGTGGCTGGAGGCTGTCTTGAAGAAGACGGCGTCACCCTGAAACCGAATATTACCGATGACTTGTGTGAACTCGTCGCGGGCACGTACCGTTTGTCCGCCCTCACCTTCGTCAAGTTCGGGTCGACGGTGAAGCTGCACCCCGGCGTCACCATCACCGGGCGTGCGGACGCCGGTTTGAACGCTTTCATCGTTGAAAAGGGCGGCATCCTTCACGCTGTCGGAACCCCGACCAATCCCATCATATTCACCGCGGGTACAGCGTCGCCTCAGCGGGGTCACTTCGGGGGCGTAGCCCTGCTCGGACGTTCGCAGGTCAACAGCCCGGGAAACTCCAACCAGCTTGAAGGCATCGTCGGGGTTCCCTATGGTGGCGGCGTCACCGGCACGATCGCCGATGACAGCAGCGGCCACTTGCAGTACGTGCGTATCGAATATGCCGGTCGTGAGCTGGCTCCGGATAACGAACTGAACGGCCTCACGATGGCGGGCCTTGGCAACCGCACCAGGATTTCCCATGTCAACCAGTACGAAGGTCTCGACGACTGCTTCGAATGGTTCGGTGGTACGGTTTCGGCCAGCTACCTCGTGGCCACCGGATGCGATGACGATATCTTCGACTATGACAACGGCTGGCAGGGCAACCTGCAGTTCCTGGTCGGCTATCACATCGGGATCACCAACCAGGATGCGAACGGTATCGAGGCGGATGGCCTGAGCTCGAACCACGAGGCGACCCCGCGTACGCACGGCCGCATCGCCAACATGACACTGATGGGTAACGGCACTAGCAGCTGGAACGGCATGCGCCTGCGTCGCGGTGTCTCGGGCCAGATCTACAACTCCATCATTACCGGCTTCGGAGGAGGCAGTTCCCCTGCCAACGCCAGCGCCATTCGTGTTGACGATGCCGTCACGGTTCGTCTGGTGAACAATGATTCGTTGAAGGGACATGGAATCTACGCGTATGGCAACAACAAGCGCGTCCATGTCACGGGTGCCACAGGCGACACGTTGGCCAACACGATCGCCAAGATCAACACCTGGTTCACGGCCGACTCCACGACGTCGGTGCCTTTGGGGCTGACCCGCGCCAATCCCAAGCCCGCCGCGGCCCCGGCCGGTGCGGTAACGCTGCCCACCGACGTGGGTTTCGTGCCGGCCACCTACATCGGGGCCTTCGATCCCGCCGCCTCCACGTTGTGGATCAACGAAGGCAACTGGGTGCGCAAAACCAACTGGTAGTCACGAATGGGTGAGCGGAACACGCGGCCCATCCCCGCGTTCCGAACCAAAAAGCCACCGGGTTTCCCGGTGGCTTTTTCTTTCCCCACCAAGCCCACTTTCCCTGTCACGCCGTTGAGGACAGGACATAGCGGGCCATTGCGAGACATTGCGAGACATGGCGAAGCATACGAAGTGGTACCTTCGCGGGACCTTAGCCTTTGAAGAATTCCCGCATCAACGCCTCCATCATGGCGGGGTCGTCGGCGCCGCCCATCTCGCGGGCGCTGTGCATCGACAACATGGCGTTGCCCGCATCCACGGCCGGGATCCCCAGGTCCGCGCTCAGGCCCGGCCCCACGGTGGAGCCGCAGGCGAGATCCGCACGGTTGATGAAATTCTGGACCGGGACGCCGGCTCGTCGCGCCCACTGCCGGAAGCGTGCCGCCGAAACGGCGTCCGTCGCGTAACGCTGGTTCGCGTTCGCCTTGAGCACCGGCCCGCGGTTGGGCAGAGGGAAGTGCTCCCCGTCGTGTCGCTCGGGATAGTTCGGATGCAAGGCATGCGCCATGTCGGCGGAGACCAGGAACGACTGCGGCAACAAGCGCAGCCAGGCCTCGCGGTCGAGGCCGAGCGCCAGCGCCGCCCGCTCCAGCACGGAGGCCAGGAAGTTGGACTTCGCGCCCTGGGCCGACACCGAACCGACTTCTTCATGGTCGAACAGCACCATGACCTGAATCGCTTCGCCCGCAGGAGGGGCATCCACGAACGCCGCCACGAACACCGAAAGCGCGGCGTGACACATCGCGAGATTGTCCAGCCGGCCCGCGTACAAAAACTCATCGTGCAGGCCGCCGTAAGCCGCAGGCTGCACGTCGTACAGGCACAGGTCGAACGTCAGGTCCGTGAACGGGGCTCCGGCAGCCTGCTCCAGGCGTGCCTCCAGCGAGCGTTCCCCGTCCTGGCCCAGAACCGGCACCAAATGCCGTTGCGGATTCAACAGCGGTCCCGTCTCGTTCACGTTCCGGTCGAGATGGATGGCCAACTGCGGGATGCGCACCGGTCCGTCTTCAAAACGGATCAAGGCGGCATCACGCATCCCGGGAGCGTGCACGCGCCCGGCGATGCCGAGGTCGCGATCCAGCCATGAGTTGTTCAGGATGCCGCCGTACACCTCGACGCCCCACTGGCGGTATCCGCCGGGCGCGGGCAAAGGCCGCGGCTTCAGGCGCAGGCAGGGACTGTCCGTGTGCGCGGCGACGATGTGAAAGGGGCGCGGCGTACGCACCGAAAAGGAGTCCGGCACGCGGAGTGCCGCGATGCTCGCGCCGCCGCGTACGACATAGGCCGTCTGTCCCGGGCGGAGTGCCCAAGGCTCGTCCTCCCGCAGGCGCGTCGCGCCCGTCGTATCAAGAAGGCGCGCCACCTCCGCCGCGGCATGCCACGGCGTGGGAGAGGCGTTGAGGAAGGAAAGCAACGAATCGGCGGAGGGATTGCGCATGAGGGATAGGTAATAATTAAGAATGGGGAATTAAGAATGAAGAATTATGAATGAGGTGCCGAAGGCAGGAGGCGCGAAGATAGCTGATAGCGGACAGCGGACAGCTGACAGCGGACAGCTGACAGCGGACAGCTGACAGCGGACAGCTGACAGCGGACAGCTTACAGCCGGAAGGAAGGGGAGGGGTGCCCGAGGGGGCTCTACAACAGTGGACGGTACAACGGTACAACAGTAAAACGCAGAAGTCGGGTCTGTCCGGAAAAAGTGGGTCTGTGGGTCTGTCCGGAAAAGTGTATGACTGGCCTGGTGTGTTACTGCTTCTCGACTCTATCGTAGGCCGTCACACACTTTATTTTACAGACCCCAGAAGTCACGTGCGTTCTATTGCTGTACTGCTGTACTGCTGTACTGCTGTACTGCTGTACTGTGGTACTGTGGTACTGCTGCGTCGCTCCCGCCTCAGTTCCTCAACCGCCAGTTCACGCCGAAGCGGAAGTTCACGCCGGGCGGATGCACGCCGGGTTCGGTGGCGTAACGGTCATGGTAAAGGTTCATGGCGCGGAAGTAAAGCGAGAAGGTCTTGATGTCCATCTGCGTGGTGAAGTCGAGCGCGAGGTATTCATCCAGCAGCAGGACGCGCGCGTTGCCGTCTCCCTCGGACGCGAAGGCGTAGCGCGCCGAAAACCACTCCCAATCCCAGCGCGTCTGCAAGCCGAGGCGGCCGTCCAGCACCACACGCTTCCACAGCAGCTGCCCCTTGATCACCTGTAGCGGGATCGCGAAGTTCTCCGCCTCGAAACCCAGCCGCGGATCCTCGATGCGGTTGTCCAGCAACGAGGTCGAGCGCAACGACAGTCTCCAGTTTCCGGCCGCGAGAGAGGCCGAGAGGTGCAACAGTTCCCGCGTCTCACGCGCGTAGTTCACGTGCGCCAGCGCGAACTCGTCCGACAGGCCGGTTCCGATGCAGCCCACGCCGGCATCACCCGGACCACGATAGTTGAGCGTGTCGAGCAACAGCAGGCAGGCATTGGGGTGGGGAAGCACGCGCGGCAACCAGGTGTTGTCAAAGCGATGGCTTTCCCAGGCGGCGCCCAGGCCGATGTGCCGGGTCTCCCAGCCGCCGCCGCCGCCAAGCCGCGCGTGGGTGCGGGGTGTCAATCCGGGATTGGGGTACAACCCCAGCGCAGGGTGCCAGCGGAAGAGGAGGTCATCCGGCGCGCCCGTGCGGGCGAAGCCCGCGCCGCCTGTCAGGTACAACCCCGCAGGCAACGACAGGCGGCCGTCGGCGTCGAAACCTCCCAGCATTTCCACGACGCCGTCGGCACGGGCGCGCCGCGTGACATCCCCTCGTACATCAAGGGCCGCGCCCCATGTTCCCGCGTCCCACACGGGGGTCGCGGCCAGAGCCGCCGTCTCCCGGTCGGCGTGGGCGCCGTCGCGGGCGGAGACGCCGGTCAGGACGGTGTCCGGCGCACCGTTCGTCCACAGCGCGCCGCTTTGCGAAGTCAGTTCTCCTCCCAGCGTGAGGCGCGGCGCGCCCGGGAGACGGCG
Organism: uncultured Bifidobacterium sp.; assembly: GCA_964555105.1. Classification (GTDB taxonomy): domain Bacteria; phylum Fibrobacterota; class Fibrobacteria; order UBA11236; family UBA11236; genus UBA11236. The sequence goes on from CAZKRC010000022.1 coordinate 14,063, forward strand.
CAAGGTCCAGGCGGCGTCGAAGGCGTTGATCATCCCTTCCGCGTTTTCGACGCGGCCGCGGCGCGGTGCGAGGCCGCGCTCCCACGTGGCATGACGAAGGGTAAGCCGCGCCCCGTAGGCATCCGTCGTCCGGGCCAGCGCTCCGCCGAAGGTCGACGCCCGGAACGAAGCGGGGTGGAGGGACTGCACCGAATCATTGGCGGCGGGGTTGGTGGGATCGGCCATCGAGGTGGAGTTGGAAAACCAGTCGGCCCACACTTCCGCCACCGTATTCCGGTCGATCCACATCCCCACGCGGGGCCTGACCTGCCGCGCCGAAATGGCGTGCGCCGTATCCTGGATCACCATGCTGAGGCTGTCGCGTCCGGCTCCGAGATAGGGTTGGTGCACCTGAAACGCATAGTCGTAGAACGTGCCTTCCGCGCCGCTGGAGAGGTAGTCGAAGCCGATGTACGCGTGGTTGCCCACCATGCGGTGCAAGGTGATGCCGAACTGGTTGAGAAGCAACCCGCCGCGCATCCAGTGAAGGTCCGTCACCGGCGTATCCAGCGGTTGCACGGGCATCCAGTCCTCGGTCACGAGGCCGCGTGCCGCATCGGCTTCGTATCGGGCGAACGGGAGGTGTCCGCCGGTACCGTAGGGGGAATACGCGAGTGCGGGTTGAAAAAACGCGTCCACCCGCGCCGGTTCGAAACCGCGCAGGCTCAAAGCCTGGGCGCGGATGCCGGGGAAACCGGTTTCCTGCAGGGCGATGTCGGGGGCTGCCGAGGGCGCCCTCCAGCATTGCGCGAGCGATTCCAGCGGCCCCCCGCATGCGGCCGCGCGCGTCCCTTGGGGCCAGCGCCAGGTCGAATCGGGAACGATCACCGTGTCACGCGCACCGGGCATCGTATCAGCCGGAGCTACCGTGTCGGCCGGAGTGAGGGAGTGCGCGGAGGCATGCGCGGATGCGGAGTCGGGATGCGTGGCCGTGGAGTCGGCCAGCAGGCTGTCGGGGGTGAAGCCCGCAAGACCGTCTCTGGAAAGTGTCGGGGTAGGGGGGGGAACGGTGCCGACGGACGGATCTTCACCGGTTTCGGCACCGGGCGTGACCGGCAGGCATAGCAGGAAAGCGGAAAGCCAGAAAATGCGGAATGCGGCGTTTCCTGCGTGTCGATAGGGCTGCCGGGGCATGCCGCCGCAAGGTAGATAATGGCGGATAACGGGCGATGGCCGCCCGGGCTCCGGGACCGCGCTTCCGCTTTCGGCTTTCTACCTTTCAGGGACAGGCCGCCGGAGGTGTGTTTCGCCTCCGCCCGATCACGATCCCGATCCGATCCCTGATCAGGATCAGGACAAGGCCGCCCTCGCTCATGACGCACGCATCCGCTTTCCCTCTCCCGCCCTCGCCTACGCAGCCCGCTTCCGCACCGGACATGCGCCCGATCGTGCCGGCGGATATTCCGCCGCATGCGCTCGTCGCCGTGGCCATGAGTGGCGGCGTGGATTCCTCCGTGGCCGCCTTGCTGCTCAAGCGCCAAGGGTACAACGTGGTCGGGCTCACGATGAAATTGTGGACCCCTCCGCCGACGATCAACGACGGCGACGCCTGCGATGAGGACAAGACCTGCTGCACGGTGGATTCCGCGATGGACGCCAAACGCGTCTGCGACCAACTCGGCATTCCGCATTACACCCTCGACATGCAGGGCGATTTCGAAGAGCGCGTGATCCGTCCGTTCTACGAAGCATACCTGCACGGCGAAACGCCCAACCCCTGCGTCAACTGCAACAGCTTCGTCAAGTGGGACGCTTTGTGGCAGCGTGCGCGGGCCATCGGGGCGGATTACATCGCCACCGGGCATTACGCCGCCACCGTGATGGAGTCCCCGCGTGCGGCGGACCCCACGGGGGATGCCGCAATGCGGAACCACACCTACATCCTGCGTGCGGATCCGGTGAAGGACCAGAGCTATTTCCTGTGGGGCATTCCTCCTGAATCCCTGGCCAAAACCCTTTTCCCCCTTGCCGGCCTTTCCAAACCCGAAGTCCGCGCGCTGGCGCACGAAGCGGGCCTGCGGACCGCCACCAAGGGTGAAAGCCAGGACATCTGCTTCGTGCCCCAAGGCGACTATCGCGAAGTGGTCGCGTCCCGTGCCGCAGCCGAGGGCGTCGAGATTCCCCTGGGGCGTTTCATCGGGCCCGACGGCCGCGACCTCGGCGCGCACCGTGGCGTGCCTTACTACACCGTGGGCCAGCGCAAAGGGCTCGGCATCGCGACCGGCGAACCGCTGTTCGTCCGCAAGATCGACACGACCACCGGCGATGTCCATCTGGGGCGCAAGGAAGACCTCTACAGCCACGCTTTTCTGGCGGACCGCTTCAACGGATTCGGTCCCGAATGGGATACCGACGCCCCGCGCGCATGCCTCGTGCAGTTCCGTTACCGGTCCGCGGCGGTTCCCGCGATTGTCGAGCGGGAGGGCGACGACGACACGCGCGTCCGCGTCACGTTGAGCGAGCCCGGCTACGGCGTCGCGCCGGGCCAAAGCGCCGTGTTCTACGATGGCGACCGCCTGCTGGGCGGAGCGCGCATCCGCGACGTTCTTTGATCCCTACCGACCCGTACTCCGGGATTCCGGCCCGTGCCCTGAACGGATGCGCGCTCCCGGCGCGCCCTGTCCCGTGGGTTTGTCCTCGCGCGGCGTCCCCTGAAATTCACCGGATACCCGTGACCGCGATCACGAAGTCCCCGGTCCCCGTTGCGCGCTTCGTTCGTTCCACGAGGCATGAGCCCTCCCTCCGTCCTCCCCGGCGTCACGCTGTTCCTTCTCGCTGCGGGCCATCCGGTCGCGCGCGCGGGCGGTGTCGGCGACAGCGCCCTGCTGCGTTATGCCGACCCGCCCGTACTGGTGTCCACCACGGTGGGCCCCACATGGCGCGCGACCGTTGATTGCGCGCCGCCCGTCTCCCTGCCACCCCTGATCGGCGCGCGCGTCGGCTTCACCTACGATTTCGATCTCGACGGGATCGCCGACGCCACGGACTCGCTGGGCGTGTCCCCCGCGGACTGCACGGATGACGGCGAGTCCGGGCCCGGCCGCATCGCGCTGAGCCGCCGCCTGGGAACGGGACGCGCCGCGGCCGTGCTGCGCGCCGACCTTCTCTCCGCTGCCGACTCGGTGGCCGCCCGCCATGTCGTCCTCACGGGCGGTGCGGGCAGCCTGCTCCGCATCGCCCGCTACTGTGCGCGCCCGCGCAACGGCGAGCCGGAATGGATCGAAGTGCGCAACGTTTCGTCGCGCCCCGTATCGCTGGCGCAAGCGCGCCTCGAAGGGCGCGCCCTGTTCGCTTTCTCCGCTCTCTCCGCTCTCTCCGGCACCCTGGCACCGGGCGACGCGTTCGTGGCGGGCAGCGACACGGCGGAGCTTCGCCTGTGGCAGCCCGGCGCACGTGTCGTGCCGTTGTCCTCGTGGTCGAACCTGCGCAACAGCGGCGACACCATCCGGTTGACGCTGGCGATGGAAGGGGCCGGCTCACCAAACCAGGCGGCGGCGCTTCTTCTCACGCTCGACAGCCTTGTCTACGGCCCGGCCGTGGACCCTTCGGAAGCCTGCGCGAGTGCGGCGACCGAAGGGTCCGCCGCGGCGGCGTCGGGATACGCGCTGGAGTTTTCCGCGCCGCGGTGGTCGCGGGCGTCCCGGGTCTCCGCTTCATCGGGGAGCGCGCCCTTCACGCTCACCGTGCGCGCTCCCGCGGGCGGCCGCTACGACCTGTTCGCGTACGACCTCGACGGCCGCCCGCTGTGCACCCTCGCCCGCGACGCGGCCGGGCCGGCATCGTTCACGCTCCCTGCGTCCTCCTGCCCCGCGCTTGATTTCGTCCGCGCGGGGCGTGTGATCCTCCACCTGTCCCCGCGCCACGCCCCCGGCCTCCGTACCCTCCTGCGGATCGGCCCCTGATGAGCGCCCTCCGCCCCCAACAAACACCGTCCCGGTTTTCATTGCGATCGTTGCGGTCGTCACCATTGTGTTCACGATTCATGTGCGCGGTGTTCATGTCTGCGCGGTTCACCCTCCGCGGCATCTTGCGTGCGATGTTGTGGAGCATCCTGCACGCGGTGAATGTGGCCATGGCGGATGTTCCCGCCACGCCCTTCGCGGGTGCGTACGGTGCCACCGCCGGGGGAGGGGCGCTCACCGGCTGGACGCGTCACGGTGGTGACAATCCCGCGGTGCTGGGGCCCCCGGGTTACGGCGGATCGTTGGCGGGATACGCGCCTTTCGGGCTGGCCGGTTTGCGCGTCACCGAACTCGAAGCCTCGCGGGATGCCGCGCGGGGGGGCGTGTCGCTGGGGTGGAGGCATGTCGCGGACAAGGGCGGAGACGCGGCCTCGCGTGTGCGCGTGCGTTTCGCGGCGCGCGGTGCACGCGGGATGATGCGCGGCCTGAGCGTGGGCGTGCAGGGGGACCTGTACCGGACGGAAAGCGCGTCTGCGGCGCCGTCGGTCGGAGGGGAAACGGGTGGGGGAGTGGGTGGTGATGGAGGTGGTGACGCCGCGACGGCCTTCGGGTGGAGCGCGGGCGTGGGTGGTATGGTGGCCCTGCACCCCGCGCTGTCGCTGGGTGCCACCGGGGAGTTTGTCCCGACGGTCGGGGGGCGGGGCACGCACACGGCGCGCACGGGGTGGGGCATATCCTGCGGCACGTCGCTGGCGCGGGTGATGGGAGCCGGTGCGTTCTGGCGGATGACGGCGGAGTATGAGCGGGAGTGGGGGACAGTGCGGCGCGCGGAAGGCCTGAAACCTGATGCGTGGCGGTTCGCGGGAGCCCTGCGGTTGCATCCGTCGTTCGGTGTTTACGCCGGGTATGCCCCCGGCCATGAAACGGCGTCGTTGGGCGTGGCGTTCGGTGCGGGCGGGTGGAGGGGGTACAGCGCCGTGCGGCGTCACGCGGCGCTCGGGGCCACGGCGGTCCAGGGGGCGGAGTGGTCGTCCGCAGGGGGCGGGCCCTGAGGTTCGCGCTCATTCGAAATGGGGGAACCACCAAAGGCCCGTGGGCTCAATGAACGAGGCGCATTCAATGGAAAAGACGGGTTCGGGACGGCTGGAGTGTATTGACGTTGAGTATTGACATTCCGTATATACGAGGTTATCGTGGAGTTTGAATGGGACGAGCGGAAAAGACGGCGCAACCTGGAGAAACATCGCCTTGATTTTGTAGACGCATTGGGGGTTTTCGGTCAATGGTTCCTGGAATTTCCAGATCATCGTCTCGATTACGGTGAAGATCGCTGGAAAGCCGTGGGGTTGATGAAAGGGCGGCTCATCACAGTGGTGTATACGGAACGAGGGGAAGTCATCCGGATCATTTCAGCGAGAAAGGCATCAGGCCATGAAAAAGCGCAATACTATCGTCACTTTCAATCCTGAGACCGATACGCATCAGTCGCTCACGGACTGGGAGTGGCTCGACAAGGCAACGGATGCTGACATCGACTTTTCCGACATTCCTCCCCTCGGTGAGGATTTTTTCAAGAATGCGGTGCTCCGCATGCCCCGCATCAAAAAAATGGTCTCGATCCGCCTCGACGAAGATCTGATCGACTGGTACAAGCGGCAAGGGCCGGGCTACCAGACTCGCATCAACGCGGTGCTCACCGCTTACATGACGGCTGCGCAGGACGCAGGATCTGGACCGTCGGATGAGGGGGTAAAAAGCGTGTGGGCTCCCGCGAATTCCGCGCGGACGGCTTCGGAACGTGCCCACAGCCCTCGCAAAGCCGCTTCGGAGCGCCCACATGGGGCGCGTAAAGTTGTAAAAGCTCCACAGAAGGCGAAGGGCCGCCCCACTTCGAAGGGGCATCCTGCTCCGAAGGGGAGCACCACTCCGAAAGTCGACAAGGTATCCCCAAGTCGCAGTCAAAGTCGCCGCGCCCCGAAATCCCGGACGGCGGCCCGTTGACGGACGGGTGATTGTCGCGTTACCCGAGATGTTTTTATGACGCTCACGCAGGCCATCACCGCTTTTCTCGCGCACATGCGGCTTGAACGCGCCGCCTCGCCGCATACGCTGGAGGCCTACGGACGCGATCTTGCCGGACTGGTGCGCCATCTGGAGACCGCCGGCACGGGCGATCCGCCCGTGAACGTCCTCGACAAGCCGTTGCTGCAGGGCTTCCTCGTGCAGCTTGCGGATCAGGGGCTGGAGGCGGCCTCGCAGGCGCGGTGCGTGGCGTGCCTCAAAAGCTTCGGCAAGTTCCTCGCGGGATCGACCGGCATGCCCAACCCCGCGCGCGGGTTGAAGTTCCCCCGTCGGCAGCGGAAACTGTTCGCCGTCGCGGGCGAGGCGCAATTGGCCGAAGCGTGCGCACCGTCTCCGGTGCGGGATCCGTTTCTGGATGCGCGCGACCGCCTGTGCGTCGAATTGTTGTACGGCTCCGGCTTGCGGCTGGCCGAACTGACGGGCTTGCGCTGGGGCGATTTTTCACGGGCCTTCGACAGCGTACGGGTCACGGGCAAGGGCAACAAGGTGCGGCATGTGCCGGTGACGCGTGCGGCGCGCCAGGCGCTCAAAACCTGGAGGACCGTCTGCGCGTCGCACGGGTTCGCCGCAGTGGGGCCGCTGTTGCTCAGTGTGAAGGGTGAGGCCCTCGGGCGGCGGACCGTCCAGCGGACGGTCGAGGCGCGCTTGCGCGCGCAAGGGCGTGCCGGACAGGCGTCGCCGCACGTGCTGCGTCACTCCTTCGCGACCCACCTGCTCGACAACGGCGCCGACCTGATGGCCGTCAAGGAAATGCTGGGCCACTCCTCGCTTTCGACCACGCAGAAATACACCCACGTGTCGGTCAAACGTTTGAAAGAGGTGATGGCCGCGAAACACCCGCGGGGGTAGGGCGACCCATCGGGTCGCCTGTTGGGCGATCGGGACGGCGGGCCGCGGCGCGGCCCGTGTAGGGGGGATTCATGAATCCCCCCTACAGGCGCAAACCGGTTTTCCGTGTAGGGGTGAATGTCATTCACCCCTACAATACATCCCGTAAATGCGCCAGGAAAAACCGGTTTTGTTCGGCCGTCCCGATCGTCACGCGGCACCAGTCGGGTAGACCGAAGCTTTTGAGCGGACGGATGATCATGCCGCGCTTCATCAGGTCTTCGCACAGTTCCACTGCGGGGCGGGGGACATGGAAACAAATGAAGTTGGCCTGGGTGGGCAAGTAGAACAGCTTGAGTTTCTGCAGGCCGGCCTCGATTTGCCCACGGCCTTTTTCGTTGGTGGTCAACGACTTTTTCACGAAGGCGGTATCCGCCAGCGCCGCGATGGCGGCTTTCTGCACCAGCAGGTTCACGTTGAACGGCGTCTTCACACGCAGGGTCTCGTTCAACAGTCCGGCATCGCCGATCGCGTATCCGAGGCGCAGACCGGCCAGGCCGTACAGCTTGCTGAACGTCCGGGCGACGATGAGGTTCGGATACTTCTTCATCAGCGCGATGCTGCGCGGGAAGTCCCTGGCCGTCGCGTAATCCCCGTAGGCTTCGTCCACGACCACGAGGCAGTCCCGGGGCGTTTTTTTCAGCAGCCCTTCCAGTTCCGCATGGGTGACGTAGTTGCCCGTGGGGTTGTTGGGGTTGCAGATGAACATCATCTTGGGCT